>NZ_JACJEK010000003.1:0-261668 GCF_014164015.1 Pseudoalteromonas sp. SR41-1 | reverse complement strand
ATCTTTGATCAATTTAACGAATTAAATTGCACTATAACGTCGTTAAAAATTTTTTATTTAGAACAACTAGATACAAAAATTTTTGCCTAGTTCTAGCGTAATTTTCTTAACGTTAAATAGACCCCATATATAAGCAGATTGGTATTAAAGAGATTTAAAATGAATAAAATTATTATTGGGTTTGCTTTTGCTATTTCATCATTTGGCGCATTTGCACAAAGTACTGATGGTTGGCCAGAAGGCGGTGCAATGCATACTGGCAATATTTATAATTTAGAAGGCGATAGATACAAAACTAAAATTAGTAAAATGATGGATGAAATTTACCCGCAACTAACTGATGATTACCAAGTTGATGCAGTTAAAGCACAAATAAAAGCATGGGAGCAGTATATAGACGCTACATGTAACGTTGTTGGCATAGCAACGGGTGCCGGTGGCTCTTGGCCCTCAACGTATAGTGTTAAATGCGAAAGAAGCCTAAGTTATGATAGATACTTTGCGACTAAAAATGCGCTGAAGTGTGTTAATAGGTTGAGCAAAGAAGAGTTTGTAGGACGTAGCGAAAAGTTAAACTGTTTAATCCAAACTCTAAACATAAAAATATTTTAAATTAGAGTAGCGCTACAGCTAAATTATACAGTTAGCTGTAGCATGTTAGGCTTTATAACACCTCAATACTTTATAGCAACTCAATACTTACTGTTGCGCCTTTTTCGATATTGCCGCTTTGCGCAGGCACTACAATTAAGCAGTTAGCTTTACTAAGCGACGAAAGTACACCCGAGCCCTGTTTATTAAATGGGGCAACCATCAAGTCACCTTGCTCGTTAATTGATGCAGTACCGCGTTGAAAGTCGGCTCTGCCAGGGCGCTTTTTAATAACGGATGTAGTAACAGCGTTAAAGCGCATTTTAGGGTTTACTTCACCAAGACCCGACAGTTTTTGCAGTGCAGGCTCTACTAACTGATTAAATGTAACAGCGGCCGACACAGGGTTACCTGGCAAGCCAAAAAAGTAACTGTTACTTAGTTTACCAAAGGCAAAAGGTTTGCCTGGTTTCATGGCTATTTTCCAAAAGTGAATTTCACCAATTTCGTTGAGCACTTCTTTAGTAAAGTCGGCTTCTCCAACCGATACGCCGCCTGAGCTTATTACGGCATCGGCGAGTTCATTCGCTTTTAAAAATGCATTGGTGATGAGGTCTTTGTCATCAGGGATTATTCCTAAATCAAGCACGTCTATATTTTTTTGTTGCAGCGCACTAATAATAACAGCGCGGTTGCTTTCAAAAATAGCGCCTTGCTTAAGAGGCTGACCAGGTTCAATTAGCTCATCGCCTGTAGAAAGTACGGCTATTTTCAAAGTTCTCACCACGTCTATATTGGCAATCCCTAACGATGCAAGTAACCCCACATCAACGGCTTTTAATTTATCGCCTGCTTTTAAAATAACATCGTCTATTGCAATATCTTCGCCAGCAAAACGCACGTTTTCATTTAGCTCTGGTTGCGAGGTGAACGTAATTTTATCGCCATCTACCGAGGCGTTTTCTTGCATTACAACGCCGTTAGCGCCAGGTGCAATGGCGGCGCCGGTCATTATTCTTACGCATTGACCAGGGGTAAGTGTTCCTTCAAAAATTTGCCCCGCAAACACACTACCTACTTGTGTGTAGGTTAAGCTTTTATCTGAAATACACAGCGCATAGCCATCCATTGCAGAGTTGTTATGAGCAGGTACGTTTATAGTTGACTTAACATCGCTTGCTAAAACGCGATCAACACTTTGCATTATAGAAATGGTTTCAACGTCTTTAACAGGCGTTATTGTGCCAAGTATATTTTGTATTGCAGTTTCAATTGGTAATAAACCGGGTGCATTGCAAACATCGTTCATATATATTGCTTACTTAAATCATTTTATTTTGAAACAATACTTATAATGTCAAAGCTTTACAATACATGGTTGGGTTATTTTTTGTGTGTGATATGCATGCTTTCGTGCAGCGTAAACGCAAAAGAAACGCTGCAAGTAGCCGTAGCGAGTAATTTTAAAACTGTATTGGAAACCCTACTAAAAAAATCCCCATTACCTAATGTTGACGTAAAAATATCAGCCGCTTCTAGCGGTGTTTTATATTCGCAAATAGTGCATGGCGCGCCATTTGATGTGTTTTTATCGGCCGACGATTTTCGCCCACAATCACTTATTAAAGAAGGCTATGCCGAGCAAAGCAGCTTAATCACTTACGCGTTAGGCGAACTTGCTTTGTGGCAACCCAAAGCTGAAAAAGTAAATGATAAAGTAGCCATTGCTAATCCGCGTTTTTCACCATACGGACGTGCCTCAGAGCACTACGCGAATAACCATTTTAAAAAACCAATAAATTATGTGTACGGGAATAATATTACGCATGCATTTCAGTTTGTGCAAAGTGGTAATGTAGGAGTAGGGCTGGTGGCTGTTTCATCCCTAAAGGCGGCTTACAGTAACACGCTAGATCAAAAATATTTAGATTATACCGTGCTGCCTACCAATCAATATCCCGATATAATTCAACAAGGCGTTATTATTAGCTCGACTAAAAAGCATGCTAGCGCTAAGCAACTTATGCAATTTTTAATGGCAGAAGCTACGCAGCAGCAGTTAATTGAATTAGGTTACAGAATAAAGGACAACAATGCTTCAAAGTGATTTAACCGCGCTGTGGTTAACTATAAAACTTGCCTTTATAACCGCAGTGCTCCTTCTTGTTTTTTGTATTCCACTGGCTTACAAGCTCGCTGGCTATAACGGTAAATTCAAACCATTTTTAGAGGCATTAATTGCAATGCCTTTAGTGCTGCCGCCTACGTTATTAGGGTTTTACTTACTTGTTTTATTTTCGCCTGATCACGCTTTTGGGCAGTTTTGGTTTTGGCTAACGGGTACGCAGCTTGCGTTTAGTTTTCAGGGCGTGGTTATTGGCTCGCTTTTTTATTCGCTGCCTTTTGTAATGCAGCCTCTTGTAGCTGGGTTTAAGCATATTAATCAAACCTATAACGAAGCTGCCATTGCGCTTGGGTTAAGCCCGTTTAAACGCTTTGTGCATTTAATTATTCCGCTTTTAAAACCCAGTATTGGTAGCGCGTTTGCTTTAGGTTTTGCGCATACATTGGGTGAATTTGGTTTGGTATTAATGATTGGCGGTAATATTCAGGGGCAAACACAGGTGGTGTCTATTGCGCTTTATGACCATGTTGAATCGTTAAATTATACGGCGGCGCATCAGCTTTCACTTATTTTACTGGCTATTTCGTTTGCCTGTTTAGTGCTGTTATTTAAGTTTAATAAAAGCATTGTAGGGGTTAAGCAATAAAATGATTAAGTTAAGCCTTTTTAAAGCACTCAATAATTTTGATTTAGATATAAACCTTGAGCTTGAGTCGTTTAATGTATTGGGTGTTTACGGTCCTTCAGGCTCTGGTAAGTCAACATTACTGCGTTGTATTAGTGGTTTAGAGCCTGCAAAAAGTGTTCATATTAATAATCAGCCAGTGCATGAGTTGCCAAGTGATAAACGCGGTATAACGCTTCAGTTGCAATCGTGCCCGTTGTTTCCTCATTTAGATGTGGCAGGTAATTTAGCGTTTACACAAAAACACTGCGAAAATAAGCAAACCAGCTTAACGCTTCAATACGTTGTTAAAACACTTGAATTACAAGATTTACTAAATCGTGATGTACAAAGCTTATCGGGTGGCGAGCGCCAGCGTGTAGTATTTGCGCGCACTTTGCTTGCCGGTCAAAAATTTATAATGCTTGATGAGCCTTTTAGTGCGCTTGATTGGTCATTGCGTTTTAAAACGCTCACTAAACTCAATGAGTTAGCCGTTAAGTTTAATATTAAATTTATAGTAGTAAGTCACTCATTAAAAGAGCTGCTATTTTGCTGCGATATCCTTATTCAGCTTGATAAAGGTAAGGTGATAAACCAAGGTGCAAGTCCACACGTTGCAAAAGCTATTTATGCAAACGATAGGCAAACACCGCTGAGCTTAATTAATTACGATGTGGTCAAATTTGATGAAGACTACGGGCTATATCAACTGCAATTACAGCAAAGTGAGCAGCCGCTTTTTGTGCTCCCTGCACTTGTCGATAACAGTAATAAGTTAATTATAGAAAGTGATCAAATGTCGTTTAGTGCGTTAAAGCCTGAGCAAACAACGCACAGTAATGTTTTAAGGTCGGTATTAACTCAGGCTGAGCTTATTAATAATAAGTGGCAGTTAACGCTTAATGTAGATGGGCAAACTTTGTATTGCTTGGCTTCAAGACGAGTGTGGGATAAAAACGACTTTAAAGTGGGCGATGTGCTTTATACAACAATCAGTAATCTAGAATAACTAAATGCTGCACACTGCACATTGACTGTTTTTAGCTATTTTAAAACGATTAAATTCCATGCTTAAACCATCCACCAGCAATAAGTGCTCGCTTAAGCCACTTGGCAAACCAGCAAGCATTTTTAGCGCTTCAGTTGCCTGAATACTGCCTATTAGCCCCACAATAGGAGAAAGCACACCAGATTCGGAGCAGCTTTGTGTTTGTTCACTAAAAAATTGCGATAAACAACCATAACAATGGCTATTTTCATCCATAGTAAAACACGCGACTTGTCCTTCCATACGTATTGCAGAGCCAGACACAAGTGGAACTTTAGCTTTAAAACAAGTGCTATTAAGTGCGTTGCGCGTTGCTAGATTATCTGAGCAATCAATCACTATATCAATGTTATTAAATAGCTGTTCTGTAGAGGTATTTACATCAAAAAATGCCTCAATGGTATTTATGTTTATTTCACTATTAAGTGCGTTAAGCTGTTTTTTTGCAGCACTGCATTTTGAGCTACCAATGTCGCTTTCTTTATACAGTATTTGCCTTTGCAGGTTGGTCACGTCTATTTCATCGTTATCAACTAAGGTAAGCGTGCCAACGCCAGATGCCGCTAAGTATTGACCTACCGCGCAACCAAGCCCACCCACACCAATAATTAAAGCATGCGATTGCCATAGTTTCTCTTGTCCGTCTATATCAAGCTGCGGCAGCATAATATGCCGAGAATAGCGTAGTTGCTGTTGGTACGTTAACGGTGCTTTTTGCATTTTTAAATATCTCATACTTTTTTTGAACAATACCAATTTGTTAAATCCTAGAGCAAGTAGTAACGCTTTTTATTTGCACTGTAACAGCCCTTACCCCCTCACTCATATAGTGCAACTATAACGCATTAAAATAATAAATAAATATAACTAGCTGAAATATATGGTTTTTAATTAGTGGCTCAGTAATTGCTGTGTTTGGTTAACTAAAATTTAACAAAGTTTGAGCTACTACTCATATAAAAGAGTGGGGCATTTATAAAACAATAATACGTTTACGAGGAAATAAACATGCAACCGAGTTCTGGATTTAACTTAATATCCTTTAAAGGAAAAATGAAAGTATTACATCTGAGTTGGATGGTCTTTTTTGTGTCATTTTTTGTATGGTTTAACCATGCTCCTTTATTAGGTGCAATTGCGGGCTCGCTTGGTATTACCATGGCACAAGTTAAAACATTACTAATTTTAAATGTAGCGTTAACTATTCCTGCCCGTGTTGTGGTGGGTATGCTAACCGATAAATTTGGTCCCCGTATTGTTTATGCCGCGCTACTTATTACCTGTAGTATTCCGTGTTTTATGTTTGCTATGGCAACTACATTTGAGCAAGCAGCAATAGCGCGTTTTGCTTTAGGCTTTATTGGTGCTGGCTTTGTTGTAGGCATTAGAATGGTGAGTGAATGGTTTCCTGCTAACGAGTTGGGTATAGCGGAAGGTATTTATGGCGGCTGGGGTAATTTTGGTTCAGCAGCTGCGGCTATGTTATTGCCAATTATTGCACTAATGTTTGGCGGCGAAGATGGCTGGCGTTATGCAGTAGGTTTAACCGGTGTATTAAGCGTTATATTTGGTGTTATTTGGTACTTAAATGTAACCGATACGCCAAAAGGCGGTACATACTTTAAGCCTAAAAAAGTAGGCGCAATGGAAGTTACCAGTAAAGGCGACTTTGTATTACTGCTTATTATGAAAATCCCTATGTACGGCGCATTAGCATTACTTACTTGGAAGCTTTCGCCAACCGGTGCTAACTTAATTTCGGCTAATTTTGTACTTGCTGTGTATGCTTTTTTAGTCCTACTTTATATTTACGAAGTGTATAAAACCTTTGACGTAAATGGTCATATTTTTAAAGAGCCTGTACCTGAGTCGCATCGTTATGAGTTTAAGCAAGTGGCTGTTTTAAATATATTATATTTTACAACTTTTGGTTCTGAGCTTGCGGTTGTTTCTATGTTGCCGCTGTTTTTTATGGATGTGTTTGCGCTTGATATGGTGTATGCGGGTATTTTAGCCTCTGCTTATGCATTTATGAACTTAGCATCTCGCCCAGGTGGTGGTTGGATTTCAGATAAATTAGGTCGCCGTATTACCCTTATTGTACTTACAACGGGTCTTGCTGTTGGTTATTTTGTAATGGGCTTGGTTGATGCATCTTGGCCTTTATGGCTTGCAGTTGTTGCGGCTATGGCGTGTTCGTTCTTTGTGCAAGCTGGTGAAGGCGCTGTATTTGCCGCAGTACCGCTAATTAAGCGTCGTTTAACTGGGCAAATAGCTGGAATGACAGGTGCTTACGGTAATGTAGGTGCAGTAGTGTACTTAACGGCATTGTCACTTGTTGATTATCAAACTTTCTTTTTCATTATTGCGGGTAGTGCATTACTTGGTCTAGCTGCACTGTTTTTTATGAGAGAACCAGATGGCCATATTACTGAAGTAAATGAAGACGGCACCGTTGAACTTATTTCAGTGACTTAAGGCATTATTGACTATGTTTGATGAAACACTCCACGCTAAATCGCTAAAAAATGAACTCAACGTTTCATTTGGCGGGCACAGTGCTAAAGGGTTAAAAGCAGAAAACCAAGATGCGTTTGCAGCTCTCAATACCAAAGCGCAAGAAAAAGAGTCTAAAGGCGTTATTGCCTGCTTAGCCGATGGGTGTTCATCAGCAAAAAATGCTAAACAAGCGTCTCAACTTTCGGTTACTCATTTTATAAATGAGTATTTAAATACCCCCGAAAGTTGGGCGGTTAAAAAGTCAGTGTCGAAGGTGTTAGCAAGTTTAAATCAGTGGCTTTATTCGCAATCGGTTAATTACAATCACTTAGGTCAGCGTCAAGCCGATTGGATGACGACTTTTACAGCACTTATTTTAAAGTCGGCAACGGGTTATATATTCCACTTAGGTGATACGCGTATTACTCGCTTGCGAGGAAATAAAATCGAGGCAATAACACGGGATCACAAAGTAAACGATACGCTAACGCGTGCTCTTGGCGCGCAACTTCATCAAGAAATAGATGTATACGAGGTTGACCTAAAAGCAGACGATATTTATATATTAACCTGCGATGGCGTACACGATGTGCTCCCAAGTAGTGATATAGCTAAATTAATTAACGAGTACACTAATTTAGAAAATGCAGCTAAAGCAATTACCGAACTTGCATTAGCACGAGGCAGTGACGACAACGTAAGTTGTTTACTGGTAAAAGTAGAAAATATTGCCGAGCAAAAGTTAGATGAACTTTACCATTCGCTAACACGACGAAAAATTCCACCTGCGCTTAATGTTGGGCAAAAAATTGATGACTACACGGTTATTCGTAAATTACATGCCAGTAGTCGCTCGCACATTTATTTAGTGCAACAAGCGCCCGATATACCGCCAGTGGTTTTAAAAGCACCTTCGGTTAATTTTGAAGACGATGTGCACTACCTTCAAGGCTTTATAAGAGAAGGCTGGGTAGGGCAACGCATAAACCATTTAAACGTGATGAAAGTGCTAAGTACGCAATCGCAGAGTCGTTTTTTGTATCATATTTGTGAGTACATGGACGGGCAAACACTCAGTGATTGGAAGCACGACGTGCCGCACCCAGAAATAACCCAAGTACGCAGTATTATTGAACAAATAGTACATGCACTAAGGGCGTTTCAGCGACTCGATATGGTACATCGTGATTTAAAACTCGATAATGTAATGATAGATGCGCACGGTAAAGTAACGCTAATAGATTACGGCACAGTAAGTGTTGCGGCTATGGACGAGTCGGTTAAACAAATTGCGGATGATTGCCCGCAAGGCACTGCCGACTACACCGCACCCGAAACACTTATTACTATGCACGCCGATTTTAAAAGTGATTTGTTTTCACTTGGCGTGATTGCATATGAGTTATTGTGCTCAAAATTGCCTTATAAACCACTGCCACTTAACCACGTAGCGCCAAAAGATTACAGCCATTGGCATTACACAAGTATTCGTAAATACAGAGCCGATATTCCGTTTTGGTTAGATCAAGCCCTTATGAAGGCGCTTGCCCCTAAACCTGAGCTCAGATACCAAGCTTTTTCTGAGTTTATAAACGATATCAACAAACCTAATCCTTATTTAGAAAGTACCGCTAATAAAAGTTCAATAATGAAACGCGATCCAGTTATGGTGTGGAAATGTATTTCGCTGTGTTTATTTATTGCTTTGGTATGTGTATTAATAATTAAAACTTAGAGAACCAAAATGCTTAATTACAAGAACAACTTACCTATTATTTTTATACTGGGTTGCTTCACTGCGCCTTTAATAAGCCAAGCTGCGCAAACTGATCTTGATTTTAGACTGCGTTTTGAAAGCGTTGATCAAGAAAATGCTCTAAAAGATGCAAGCGGCTTAACACTTAGAACCCGCTTAACGCATCAAACAGACGAGGTGAATGGTTTTTCAGCACTTATTGAAGTAGAAGACACTCGCAGCCTATTGGGCGTAGATGATTACAACAATACAGTGGGGAAAAACACTAATTATTCTGTTATTGCAGACCCAGAAAACACTGAGATAGACCAAGGCTTTGTTAAATATGCCCGCGATGGTCTATCGCTAAAAGTAGGGCGCCAAATAATAGCTCTTGATGGGCAGCGTTTTGTTGGGCACGTAGGTTGGCGCCAAGACAGACAAACCTTTGATGCCGCGACCATTAATTACGCATTTAATAACATAAATTTACAGTACAGTTATTTAAATAAGCGTAACCGCATATTTGCTGACGATAAAGACATTAAATCGTCCGATCATTTAATTAATGCAAGCTTTAAAACAGACTACGGTAAAGTGGTTTTATACAGTTACTTATTAAGTGACGATGCACTACAAGACGACAGTTTAGATACTTATGGCGTTTCTTTTAACGGTAATAAAACCCTAAACGACATAAAATTTTATTACAAAGCGGAGTATGCAACGCAGTCTGCTTCAACAAGCGTGAGTGATTTTGATGCCGATTACTATGCACTTGAAGGCGCTGTCGATTTAAATGGGTTGGGCATAAAAACAGTAACATTAAAAGTTGGCATAGAGTCACTTGGCTCTGATAATGGCGATTACGGGTTTGCAACACCGCTTGCCACGTTACATAAATTTAATGGTTGGACAGATACGTTTTTAAATACACCCACACAAGGTTTGGACGACACTTACATAAGCTTAAACGGTAAAGCGTTTGACGGAAAATGGCTGGTGGCTTATCACAGTTTTGATGCTAATGAGCAATCAAATGGGGTTGACGATTTAGGCAGTGAACTAAACGTACAATACGTTAAACCTATTAATAAACAATACGCAGTAGGTGTTAAGTATGCTGATTACTCAGCGGGCGATACTGCTGCTAATAAAGTCGATACTCAAAAATTGTGGGTATGGATGAGCGCTAAATTTTAACCTTCTCTATCTTCTAATATTCACTTGTAATTTATAGCGACACACGATGGTGCAATTGCACCATCTTGTGGGACTTTATGCTTTTCATCTCTGCACCAATGTAGGCAACTTACTGATTTTAAATGCTTATATATTTGGCTTACATATTGCTATAACAAACCTATAACAAATTATTCGATTTCAATTTTAGTCAATTACTAAAATAGGTATCACTTTAAGGTGGGTAAATGTTAAGCAAGCAGCGTGTTGTAGTGGTAGGAAACGGAATGGTGGGGCATCATTTTGTGCAGCAGCTAGTTTCTCAAAATCAAGCTGATGAGCAATTTGAAATTACGGTACTTAGCGGTGAAGACCGTTTAGCGTATGACCGTGTACAACTATCCTCTTTTTTTAAAGGCAAAACCGCAGACGACCTCGCACTTACATGTAATAAAACCTATGACGATTGGCAAGTACGCTTTCATACTCATTCTAAAGTGGTTGATATAAATCGTGATACGCAAACTGTAACGACCGCTAAATGGGAATTGTTTGAATACGACAAACTTGTGCTTGCTACAGGTTCATTCCCATTTGTACCGCCTATACCGGGTAAAGATCGCGAGCATTGCCTTGTTTATCGCACCATTAACGATTTACACGCAATAAAAAATTCAGCCCACGGCAGCAAAGTAGGCGTGGTAATTGGTGGCGGTTTACTGGGGCTTGAAGCTGCAAACGCATTAAAGCAATTGGGTTTACATACTCACGTAATAGAATTTGCACCGCAACTTATGGGTGTACAAGTTGATGCTGGTGGCGGTCGGTTACTAAAAAACAAAATTACGGATTTGGGCGTTACTGTACATACAGCGGTAGCAACTGAGGAAATAGTAGAAGGCGAAAGTTGCCGTTATAAAATGTGTTTTAAAGGTGGCAAAACCCTTGAAACAGACATGATTGTATTTTCGGCGGGTATTCGCCCTTATGATAATTTAGCCCGCGAGTTTAATTTAGAGTTAGGCGAGCGCGGCGGTATTGTAATTAATAACCACTGCCAAACGAGTGATAAAAACATATACGCTATTGGTGAATGTGCACTGTGGAATAATTTTATTTTTGGCTTAGTGGCACCCGGTTACGCCATGGCTAAAATAGCAGTTGGGCATATTTTACAAGATACGCAGCAAGGTACTTTGCAAAGTACTGGCTTAGACAATAAAGCCGATGAATTTAATGGTGCCGATATGAGCACCAAGCTTAAATTAATGGGTGTTGAAGTAGGCTCTATTGGCGATGCACATGCACGCAGCGAAGGCGCAATAAGCTATTACTTTGAAGACCAAGCCAATGGTATTTATAAAAAAATAGTCACTAACTCACAAAGTAATAAGCTGATTGGCGCGGTACTTGTTGGCGATACCAGCGATTACGACAATTTGCTGCAATATCATTTAAACGACATTGAACTTACCACCGCTCCCGAAGCGCTCATTATGCCCCTTGCCGGCGACATAGCAGAGCTAAGCGCCGATGACTTGCCTGATGACGCCATTATTTGCGCTTGTCATAAAGTAACTAAACACAGCATTGAACAAACAGTCGCTAAAGGCTGCATAGATTTGGCAAGTGTGCAGCAAAGCACCAAAGCCAGTACAGGCTGTGGAGGGTGTGAAAAGCTCGTTCAAAATGTAATAAACAGCGCGCTCGCTAAAGCAAGTAACACTATTAACGTAGTTACCCTTAATGAGCCTGTAAAACAGCCTGCATAAATTAAAGCACACTAAAAGAGAGCAGTATGACAACCGCAAACACGTCACCAACTATAAATAAAACCAGTTTAAAACAAACAACATGTGCTTACTGTGGTGTAGGGTGCGGTGTTGATATTTCACTTTTTAATAATGTGCCGACCAAGCTTGAAGGCATGCGAGAGCACCCCGCAAACTTTGGTCGTTTATGTGTAAAAGGCACGCATTTGCTAGACACCACAGGCAGTGATAACCGCTTAACGTCGCCCCTTATTAATAACCAAGCAGCCACGTGGGATGAAGCAACCGACCACGTTGCCAATAAATTTAACGACGTAATACAAAAGCACGGACCCGATGCGGTGGCATTTTATGTGTCAGGGCAGTTACTTACTGAAGATTACTACATCGCGAATAAATTAATGAAAGGCTACATAGGCTCAGGCAATATCGATACAAATTCGCGCCTGTGTATGTCATCTGCTGTGGCAGGTTACAAACGCGCTTTTGGTGAAGACGTAGTGCCGTGTACCTACGAGGATTTAGAGCAAACTGAGCTGCTTATTTTAATTGGCTCAAATGCAGCGTGGACTCATCCGGTTTTGTATCAGCGAATGGAGCGTGCAAAACAGCTTAACCCAAATATGAAAGTGGTGGTTATTGATCCGCGTAAAACTGACACCGCTGAGCTTGCCGACACATTTCTAAATATAAAACCAGGCAGTGACGCCGCACTTTATAACGGTTTGCTTAATTATTTAAATGAGCATAGCCACCTCGATACGCAATTTATTGCTCAGCACACAAACGGCTTTGAAAGCGCATTGCAAGAGGCACAAAAGTGGAGCTGTGAGGCAGTTAGCGACTTTTGCGATATAGCAATTGAGCAAGTTACTGAGTTTTATGCGCTATTTGCTAACAGCCCAAGTGCGATTAGCTTTTATTCAATGGGTATAAATCAGTCAAGCTCGGGTGTAGATAAATGCAACGCCATTATTAATGCGCATTTAGCCTCAGGTAAATTACTTAAGCCAGGCAGTGGTCCGTTTTCAATTACTGGGCAACCCAATGCGATGGGCGGGCGCGAAGTAGGTGGTTTGGCTAATCAGTTAGCGGCGCATTTAGATATTGAAAACGAAGCACATCAATCACTTGTGCAACGTTTTTGGCTTGCGCCAACTATTGCTAAAAAAGCAGGCAGCAATGCCATCGATATGTTTGATGAAATAGCCGCAGGCAAAATAAAAGCAGTGTGGATAATGGCAACAAACCCAATGGTGAGTTTGCCTAATAACGCCGCTATTAAAAAGGCATTAGAGACCTGCGAGCTGGTGGTTGTATCTGACTGTATTGCAAAAAGTGATACGTTAAAATTTGCCGATGTTGCTTTTCCATCAACCGGATGGGGCGAAAAAAACGGCACTGTGACTAATTCAGAGCGCAGAATATCAAGGCAGCGCCCGTTAGTAGCGCCTTATTCGGGAGCTAAAAACGATTGGCAAATTATGTGTGAAGTCGCTAAAAAAATGGGCTTTGAAGGGTTTGATTTCACAGATCCAAGTGGCATTTTTGAAGAATGGGCACAATTAACCGACTTTGAAAATAACGACAGCCGATTATTAAACCTCTCTGGTTTAGTTGGGCTCACAAAAAGCCAGTACGATAACTTAAAACCCATTATGTGGCCGGTTGTTAAAAATCAGCCTTATAAAAATGGTCAAGTTTTTACAGATAACCAATTTAGCACCGCTGATAAAAAAGCTCGTTTTATACCCATAACGCCGCAATTACCTGTGCAAAAAACATCAAGTGATTATCCGTTTATAATGAACTCAGGACGTATACGCGACCAATGGCATACGATGAGCCGCACGGGTAAAAGCACTGCGCTTTCATCGCATATTACACGCCCGTACATTGAAATTAATCCGCTTGATGCCAGTAAATTAGCAATTAAACAAAACGATTTAATAAGTGCGATTGCGCAAACTGGGCAGGTTACCGCGCATGCAAAAGTAACCGATTCCGTGCGAAAAGGTGAATGCTTTATGCCTATTCATTGGAATAAGCAATTTGCGTCATCAGCAACAGTAAGTGGGTTGTATCAATCGGTAGTTGACCCTCTATCTGGTCAGGCTGAGTGCAAACACGGCGCTGTTAATATAGTTAAGGCACCCTTTGTGCAATATATGCAGCTGTTTGTTAAAAACGAACTTGTTATAAACAGTGATTTTTGGCTCAAAGTTAATGCAAGCAATTGCTTTAATTACCAATTGGCGCTTAATGAACCACAAAGTGATTTACTGTATTACTGCCAAACCTTAACCGGTTTACAAGGGCAGTGGTCGGCTATGAATACGGCAAAAGCCATGCATGTGCAGTGTATTCAAAACGATCAATTAGCGTTCGTAGGTGTTATTTCTAATGAGCAAAAAGAAATATCACTTGAGTGGATAAACCATTTATTTGCAGAGCCATTACTGACCTTTACACAGTTACAGTCTTTGCTTTATGCAACCCCCGATGAAGAATTTACCCAAGGCGTGCAAGTGTGTAGCTGCTTTAAAGTAAGAGAGCAGCCAATTATAAACGGCATTAAAAACGGTGCAAACACAGTCGAGCAATTGGGGTCTGAACTTAAATGTGGGACGAACTGCGGTTCGTGTAAAACGCAATTAAGCCAATTAATAAAACAACATTACAAAGCCGGTTCTAGCAGCATTGATGTTGCGGTTGAAATGTAAACAAACAAGGAAGCATATGCTTAATGATCAATTTGGTCGGCAGTTTAACTATTTGCGCCTCTCAATAACTGATGTATGTAATTTTAGTTGTAGTTATTGTTTACCAAACGGGTATCAGTGCGATACGCCGCGTAATTTTTTAAATAAAAACGAAATTAGCACGCTAGTAAATGCGTTTGCAGAGCTAGGTACTAAAAAAGTACGCATTACAGGTGGCGAACCGTGCTTGCGAAACGACGTAATCGATATTATAAAACTCTGTAAAAATACACCTGGCATAGAAAAAGTAGCCATTACTACCAACGGGTTTAATTTATTAAAGAAAATTGATGAATTTGCTGAGGCAGGGCTTGATGCGCTTAATGTCAGTATTGATAGCTTAAATCCGAGTATGTTTAAACTCATAACAGGGCACGACAAACTTAACCTTATTTTAAAAGGGATTGAACGCGCGGTAGATCTGGGCATAAAAGATATAAAAATAAATGCAGTGCTTGCCAAGCAGTTTAATAAAAACCAATTGAAGGATTTTTTAGCGTGGGTAAAACACCACAAAGTTACAGTGCGCTTTATAGAATTAATGGAAACCGGTGACGGCGCAACATTTTTTGAAGAAAACCACTTAAGTGGGCAAACGGTTAAAGCCCAATTACTCGACCAAGGTTGGTTACAAGTCGTTAGGGGGAAATTAAACGGACCCGCTGAGGAATTTTGTCATCCTGATTACGATGGTCGTATTGGTTTAATAATGCCTTACAGTAAAGACTTTTGTAAAAGTTGTAATCGCTTGAGGGTGTCGGCTCTGGGTAAATTACACTTATGTTTATTTGCAGATCAAGGTATAGATTTACGCGAACTACTAAACGAGGACGATACTGCAGCGACCGTAAAGGCAATTCGAGCCGCTATGGGCAATAAAGAAATAAGCCATGAGCTGGATAAACGCTTAACAGGTGCGACAACTCACTTAGCCATGTTAGGCGGCTAATATGGAAGCTAATATAAAATCTAATATGAAAGTTAAGCGAGATTTTACAGGCGTTGTGCTTGCTGGTGGTAAGTCATCAAGAATGGGCACAGACAAAGCCGATTTAGTTTTAAAAAATAAAACGCTATTACACAATGCGTGTGATTTATTAAAAGCCGTAGGCGCTAAAAACATACTTATAAGTCGCAACGTTACAAATCCAGTCAAGTCATTGAACCATTATTCACCGAGCGATTATCCCTCAGAAAAGTACGTTAAAGATATATACCCAAATAGTGGACCCCTTGGCGGAATTTATTCCACATTAATAGCCACTGAGCACGACTTACTTATTACTGCGGTAGATATGCCTCTACTTACGAGTAGTTTGTTAAGCATAATTGTGCTGGCTTCTCAGTCAAATAACGTACAAAGTGTGAGCAATCAATTAAATCAGTCACAAATACATGCTTGGCACTTTGAAAATGAACCACTACCGCTGTATATTCGTAATACAAGCAGTGTAAAAAATCATTTAAAACACATACTCACAAACGCTAACAGTCATAAATCAATAAAACAGTTTACCCAAAGCATTGGTGTGCAAACGCTTTTATGTAATAAAGCGCACGCATTAATAAACACCAATACACCGGCGCAATTTAAAGCTGTAAATGAGCATTTTGACCAAAGCATTAATCAATTAAGAAGAACATTATGAGTCACACAACTGAGTCACAAATAGCATTAAACATTGCCGTAATGACGGTAAGCGATACACGCGATGCGATTACCGATACTTCTGGTCATTACTTAATTAAAGCGCTAACTGAAGCTGGTCATCACTTAGCTGATAAAGACATAGTTAAAGATGACGTTTACCAAATGCGTGCAGTGGCATCGCAGTGGATAGCCGATGACACCATTCATGCTATTTTAGTGACTGGCGGTACAGGTTTTACTGAGCGCGATTCAACACCAGAGGCATTTGCGCCGCTGTTTGATAAAAGCGTAGACGGTTTTGGTGAGCTATTTAGGCACATATCGTACGGCGAAATTGGTAACTCTACTATTCAATCTCGTGCATTGGCAGGACTTGCTAATAACACCGTTATTTTTTGTATGCCAGGCTCTACAGGCGCATGTAAAACTGCGTGGACAGGCATAATAAAAGATCAACTTAACTCAATGCATAAACCGTGTAACTTTGTACCGCACATTACCATTGGTAAAAAGTGTGAATCGCGTGAGCAATAGTATGTTGAGTCACGTTGACGAAAACGGCCAAGCGAATATGGTTGATGTATCGCTCAAAGACGTAACCTTGCGCGATGCCTCAGCTGAAGCATTTATTAGCATGAGCAAGCTTGCCTTTGAACAAGTAATG
Source organism: Pseudoalteromonas sp. SR41-1 (assembly GCF_014164015.1). Classification (NCBI taxonomy): domain Bacteria; kingdom Pseudomonadati; phylum Pseudomonadota; class Gammaproteobacteria; order Alteromonadales; family Pseudoalteromonadaceae; genus Pseudoalteromonas; species Pseudoalteromonas sp. SR41-1. Next base: position 244,972 of record NZ_JACJEK010000003.1, on the reverse strand, counting down.
CTTAATCAAAACAAAAAGGGTGATGTGTTAGGCGTGGCACGCATTGCAGGTATTCAAGGCGCTAAAAAATGCGCTGATTTAATTCCGCTTTGTCATCCGCTTGCACTTAGTAAAGTCGCTGTTGATTTTGAACTTGATGAAGCAAACAGCCAAATTAAAATAACCAGCTACTGCAAACTTGCAGGTAAAACGGGGGTTGAAATGGAAGCGTTAACAGCGGTATCTGTGGCTAGCCTTACTTTGTTTGATATGTGTAAAGCAGCCGACCCACTAATGGAAATTAGCGGCATGCGCGTTACTCAAAAAGCAGGGGGCAAAAATGGTAGTTGGCAACGCGATTAATCCAAACGATGCAATATCTAGCGCCGGGAAAGTAGAGTTATTGTTTTTTGGGCAACTAAAAGAGCGGTTAAAGTGCAGTAAATTAAGTCTTGAGATTACGCAGCCGCTTACTATTTCAGAGCTTAAATTAAAATTAGTGAGTCAATACCCGCACTGGCAACCGTGGCTGGAAGAGCGTGAGCTACTTGCAGCGCTTAACCAAACTATGTCATCAAGCGACGAAATAGTGAAAGCAGGGGATGAGCTTGCCTTTTTCCCGCCGGTTACAGGTGGCTAATGAGCATACATATTCAAGTACAAACCGATGATTTTAATGTAGGTGACGAGCACAATACGCTTTGTAGTAATAATAAAAGCGATGGCGCTGTTGTCACCTTCACAGGTTTGGTAAGAGAGTTCAGCAGTGGCGATAACGTTATTGCACTTGAGCTTGAACACTACCCTGGTATGACCGAGCAACTCCTTCAATCTATTGCAGAGCAAGCACAAACTCGCTGGCAACTGGCGCGAATATGTATTATTCACCGCGTTGGTTACTTAGCACTTGGCGAGCAAATTGTATTTGTAGGCGTAACGTCCCGCCATCGCCAAGCCGCGTTCGAAGGCGTACAATTTATTATGGATTACTTAAAAAACCACGCCACGTTTTGGAAAAAAGAGCACTTTAAAGACTCATCAAATTGGGTTGAGTTTAAACAAAGTGACAAACAAGCGCTGGATAAGTGGGAAAAGTGATGCAGATATTTCATTACTTGTGCTCTACAGAGGTTATATAGCTCTCAGTTTGCGTGTGAAGTCTGCGTTTTTCGTGTTATAAATCAGCAATATTAGATTGTTAGCTCGACCCAAGTCTGGAAGACATATGCGCACATCAAAAATGTTATATTTTACAATATTATTACTTGTTCTACTTTCAGCTTTTCTTGCTGTATGGGTATATGATTTAAAAGAAGGTAAAGATTTACTGAGCTTTACCATATCAACAGTAAGCTTTTGTATAGCCGTATTAGCTTTATTTATTACTGTTAGAACATATACATCAATTGATAGTGTAAATAATATTAGCAAAATGGAAGGTAACATTTTAGATAATGAAAATTACGTAACCTCACTTCCAGAGTTAATTAATCAGTTTAAGTCCCAAAATGAAAATACACTAGAGAAAGAAATTTTTGACTCTATTGAGCATAAACTAAAAAAAGAGTCAGAAACCGCCGTTCTTTTTGCCGATACCCTTCAGTATATAATTGACCTAATTGTATTATTTCCAGCTGTTTTTAATGCATCAGAAACTAACAAAGTACTTTATAAAAAGCGTATGGATACAATTTTGTCAGAAGTTGATAGGCGCTGTGAAATATTGCACTCGGTGAGTAAAGGTAATTCAATTCAAATAACGGAAACGATAAAGCTATTTAAAGCTGTTGTGTCTTACCAAAGTTTTGTGGCTGATGATAATTTTAATATTCATGCAGACTTACTTCATGTGAGAGGTCCAATTCTTCGTAATCCAGTTACAAAAACCATTTACCATAATTACCTAGGTTTGTATTACAACAAAAAAGGCATGCATTTGCTGCGAGAGTCGCTAAATATGAACTCTGTAGATATTTTGTCGATTGATGGTTTAGAGCTGGCTCAAAAAAATATTAATACCATAGAGCCATCAATACTTGAAGAAGTAAGTATGTATCTTAGATCTGCCGCTGAGCAGTTCGATAAAGCACTTAAAGTATCTAGCGAAGATGTTATGTGGCCTGGTTTTATTAATTACAATAAAGCACGTACGGTATATTTTCTAGCTTTACTATCAAATAGCGAACTTAATTGGTTAGATATTCTCGACGAAGCAATAGAGTCTCGCAGCAGGTTAAATCGACTAATTGACGAAATTTTAATGATAGACAGATCAAAACCAGCCAATATTGTTAGCACACATTTAAGAGAATTTTTTCTATATCAAGAAGAGTTAGCACGTACAGTAAAATTGAATATTTTACTGTCGAATAATCTAACCAGACAAAATAATGCACCTATTATATATAAAGGGATTAATATCACTGATATATCAAACGAAAAACTAACTGACTTATTTGTTTCAATACAAAAGTTTTCTACAGTTAGTATTTACCAAGAAAAAATTATAAGTCGACTTAAGAATAACCTCGCTGTGACAAACTAACAAAGCTTCAGCGAGAAAGTAGGGGATATACTATTTTTACGGCTTTTTGCTCATCATAAAAAAGCCACCTACCGATGCATGAAAAGTCATAGCAAGAATAAATGGCTCTTTATTAAAATGTTTTTTGGACTGAACTTATTTTATTACACTTTTCCAATGCTCAAATCAGGCATTAAATTGAGCCTGTTATGGATAGCATGATGGATGAAAGATAACTTAGTTCGCACCGCTTGAGTTAGTACAAATGGGTAGGCATCGGCAAGTCCCATGCTGCGATTTAGTGAATTTAGAATGATCGAAAATTCCATCCAAGTATCTAAAATAGCATCAATCGATGTTTGTGAATTAAAGTAATATGCACTTTGTGGCAATCTAAGCTCGTCTGCTTCATCTAATTCAAACTCATTACCCGTTGTTGAGCCTGTAATTGAAAAGTTTTTGGCTGTTTCTAAAGTATCGATAATATGCATGTAATGCGCCCATGTTTCTGCCCAGTCTTCATAAGGGTGCATGGTAGCGTATTCACTAATAAAGGTTTCATGCCAGTTAGCAGGAGCGCCTTGTTTGTAATGAGTATCGAGCGCTTGCTGGTAATCTAATTCGTCATCACCAAAATATTGCTTACATAAAGCATGTTTTTTTGGTGAATTTGCGATTAGTTGATCAAAATAATAATGACCGAGTTCATGGCGAAAATGGCCAAGTAAAGTACGGTAACGCTCGCCCATTGCTATTTTAGCTTGAGAGCGTGCTACGTCGTCTGCCTCGGCTAGGTTTATAGTGATATGCCCGCAATCGTGTCCTGTAAATACAACGTCTTGACCTATAATAGGGCTTACAAAGTGATCGCTTACGTTACGGTCTGCTATAAAATCGAAGCTTAATCCGCTTTCAGGTTCTTGAATCGTTGTATTTAAAGGGAGTGATAATGATTTTAATGTATACAAAGCGCGACGTTTTGCTGTCTCCATTTTTTTCCATAATGGAATATGTTCAACAATACTTAAATCGGGCACCGTTTCATTAAAGCGGCACGAAAAACACAGCACTTCGTCTTTATCGGCAACAGGTATAAATGTGTCTAAATTAACCATACCATTGCATACGTGATACTGAGCGTTGTTATCACATTTTTTATAAAAAACTTCAGGCGCTTCTGCTTTGTAAAATAACCCCGATTGCTCATCAATTTCATAGGGTTCAACTTGGTCGAACTCATCATCAATACCCACGGTTCTGCCGCAAGCCAAACAATGGCTGCTTTCAAAAAATAAAATAAGTTGATCTGTGCAATTACATTTAAATGTTTTCATATGTTACCGAATAAAAAAGAGACCGTATAAACCACTTTTACTTAGCGCTATGCTATTGGAGGATAGTGGTTAAATCCTTTTTAAAAGTTCAGACTTTTTAATATTAAATTCATCATCACTCAACGCATTAGAGTCGCGAAGTTGTGCTAACTTTTCAATAATTTGAAGTGTTTCGTCTACCGAGTATTGCCCCACAGTATTATTAGCCGGTGCTTCAACTTGGTTTGGTGTTGACGATGCAAAATTCGGCTGCGTTACTTGCTGCGTAAAATCTTTTTGTGGTTCTGGAGGCGTTGGCGTTTGCCCTGAAATTAATGGCAGGGTATTTACATTAATTGTCCCCCACTGACTGTTAAATGTAAGAGAGGTATTATTGCCTTGCTGTTGGCTTACACCACCAATATTATGATCTAACGTGTCGTATACGCTCACTTGTCCATTTAATTCAACGGCTAAGCGATTAGGGAATATAGCGTAGCGAATATTATTTTGCGCACCACTGCTAAATGGGCTGCCTAGATTACCTGGCCACCACTGATTGCTGCCAGGCGATCCTACAGGAATAACCGGAAATATTTGGTTATTGCTCAATATATTAGCAAGTTCGTTGCACAAGTTATCAACGGTTGATTTTAAACCGTTGTTAAACATGTCGCCAACCATTGTCATTCCGCCACGCATCCATTGACCAGAACCACCAAGTTCTGGGCAATTAAACTGTGCCATTGAGCAACCGCCGTTATTAACGCTAACTAACATGTGAATTACTGCATCGTGACTGAGGTTATAACGAGATGCTATACCATTAACTAAGTTTTCACCGACATCTGTTAGCTTTTGCATAAGAGAATATCCTATTAGGTAGATTGGGTTGATTTAAAAAATCTTAAATACGCTAGGGCGTGTTGTTTTTTGGGATTGAAATTTGTTCAATCTAGGGGCGATTTAATCGCGGCGCGAGGTTTGTAACCTAGTGGGCTAAGTAAAAACCGAGCAACAAAGGGTCAATCGTCCCTAGAAAGAACCCAGGGGCAGCGCATGTTTGGCATTTATGCTGCGTTATCGCCTATGTATGGGGAACATCCACACATCATAGACTCTGCCTTGCTTAAATACCAAACACACTGCTGCAAATTCAACCACCAAAGAACAACACGCCCTAGTGCTGCATTACCTTTAGCTTTGATGATAATGAAAAATTAACAGGTTAGTGAGATGTGCTGGTCTTTCAAATTGGACGAGTTCTGTTTTGTCTGAAATGAAAACACACCATTGCAAAGCTAATCTTTAAAGTAAGCATCTATGTATTAAAAGTTGCTTGTTTTATCTCATCGAGATTGTTAGTTTTACTGTAACGTAAGCGGTTAAAAATCGATCTAGTATAGCACCGTTACTTACTTTAACAGCAGCTTTATTGTGAACTATTTCTTACTATTTAATGATTATTTTTAATGATTTTTAAACTCTAAATAAATACTTTTAATTATAACCGTTTAGCGTTATAAATAACGGAGTAAGTATTTTTAAAAATTAACTTTATTTGTTTTATTTCAATATTTTAAATTAATTAGCTTTAATTGTAAGTTATTTTAAAGCACTATTTTGGTGCATTTTCTGCACCATTAAAAATCTAAAATTGATGGTTTAAATTACACTAAGTTTACTATTTATTGAATAGGTGTGTTTTTCCTATTAATTAGGTCAAAACCTTTATGCATAACGTTGCTTTGTGCAAGAGCCGCGAGTGGATGAACAGTACTACTTAAGCAAGTCTTTTGGTATGAAAATTGCACAAGTGAATTAGTCCAAATAATATTTTCAGCGTTATATTGTGGCCATACATTATTAAAGGGGAATTAATAGATGACAATTACAGTTGGGATTTCGCACCATACTCAGTATAAATACGACCGGTCAGTTAATATGGGGCCGCATATATTCCGATTACGTCCAGCGCCACATAGCCGTACAAAAATTAAAAGTTATTCTTTAAAAATAGTTCCAGAAGATCATTATATAAATTGGCAACAAGACCCTTTTGGTAATTACCAAGCGAGGGTGGTGTTTAACAAGCCAACTACCGAATTTAGTTTTACAGTTGATTTGGTCGCCGAACTAACGGTTATTAATCCTTTTGATTTCTTTTTAGAAGATTACGCCGAAAACTTCCCGTTTGTTTACGATGCTATTTCAAAGTCAGAACTCTCTCCTTATTTAAAAAAACGCAAAGCCAGTCCAAAATTTAAAGAGTTAATTAAATCTTTAAACCCTAAAGAGCCGCTTAGAAGCGTTGATTTTTTAGTCGCTGTTAATCAAGCTATTTATGAGTTAGTTGGTTATGGCATTCGTTTAGAACCTGGCGTACAAACACCGAACGAAACAATAAGTAAAAAAACAGGTTCGTGTCGTGATTCTGCTTGGTTGTTAGTACAACTGTTTCGTCATTTAGGGTTGGCATCTCGATTTGTATCGGGCTACTTAGTACAGCTAACATCAGATCAAAAATCATTAGATGGTCCAAGTGGTCCAGAAGAAGATTTTACCGATTTGCATGCATGGACCGAGGTGTATATTCCGGGTGCAGGTTGGATAGGGCTTGATCCTACCTCGGGTTTATTTGCTGGTGAAGGTCATATTCCATTGGCGTGTACGCCAGAGCCAAGCTCGGCAGCGCCGGTAACCGGCGGTATAGATGACTGTAAATCTGAGTTTAGCTTTTATAATAAAGTAACGCGTGTACACGAAGACCCACGTGTTACTAAGCCGTATTCTGAGGCGCAGTGGGCGGCAATTAACCGTTTAGGTCAGCACGTTGACAATGTTTACAATGAAGAAAACATACATTTAACCATGGGCGGCGAACCTACGTTTATTTCTATTGACGATATGGAACATCCTCAGTGGAATACTGATGCCGATGGTAAAGAAAAAAGAATATTAGCTCAAAATTTATTTGTAGAAATGAATAAAGTATACACAAAAGGTGGCTTTACTCATTACGGACAAGGTAAATGGTATCCGGGTGAGCCATTACCACGTTGGCAATACGCATGTTATTGGCGCAAAGATGGTGAGCCTTTATGGCAAGATGCTGCACTATTAGCCGATCCTAATAAAGATTATAAATTTGATCATACTGATACTAAAAAGTTTGCTGATAAACTGTGTGACTCACTTGGTCTTGAAACCAAGGCACTTACTACGGCTTATGAAGATATTTTATATCACATGTGGCAAGAAGCCTCATTACCTACCGAAATAAAGCCAGATCAACCAGAACTTCTCCATGCAATGAGCCGAAAAGGCTTTTTAGCTAAAATGGATAAAGGAATAGAAAAGCCTGTTGGCTATGTTCTACCTTTAAAATGGAACGATAGTAAAAACTGTTGGCAGTCGTGTACGTGGGAGTTTAAACGGGGTCATTGTTTTTTATTACCGGGTGAATCACCACTTGGTTATCGTCTACCTTTAGACAGCCTTGAGTGGAGCGGCAATATTATTGACCGCGACCCGTTTGATATTCCAGAAAATTTTACCAAAGCTAAAAAGCTTAAAAAGGGCTTTATTGGTAAAGAAATGGTTAAAACTGCGCTTGTAATGGAAGTGAGAGAGGGGCGTTTATATATATTTATGCCACCAACAAGTCATTTTGAACATTACATGGGTTTAATAAGTAGTATAGAGAGTGTGGCTAAAGAACTTAAAATGCCGCTTGTTATTGAAGGCTATAGCCCACCTAAAGATAGCCGCGTAGAAAAATACGCTGTAACGCCAGATCCAGGTGTTATTGAAGTAAATATTCATCCTTCAACATCGTGGGATCAATTAGTCAGTCGAACCACAACGTTATACGGTTTAGCAAAAGAATGCCGATTAGGTACCGATAAGTTTATGGCAGATGGTCGCCATACTGGTACTGGTGGTGGTAACCACGTAACGCTTGGTGGCGAAACACCTGAGCAAAGCCCATTTTTACGCAGACCCGATATTTTAAGAAGCTTTATTACCTATTGGCAGCATCATCCTGGTTTGTCGTATTTGTTTTCGGGGCTTTTTATTGGTCCTACAAGCCAAGCACCGCGAGTGGATGAAGCCCGTGATGAAGTTTTATACGAGCTAGAAATTGCTTTCTCACATATGCCCGAAGGTGAGGTGCCTGAGCCTTGGTTAGTTGATAGGTTACTGCGTAATTTATTGGTGGATTTAACGGGTAATACACACAGAGCAGAATTTTGTATTGATAAGCTCTATTCACCCGACTCAGCCACAGGTCGTTTAGGGATTGTAGAATTTAGAGGCTTTGAAATGCCTCCACATTCACAAATGAGTTTAGTGCAAATGCTACTGTTACGTACTTTACTTGCTTGGTTTTGGAAAAAACCTTACCACAAGCCATTAATACGTTGGGGTACTGAGTTACACGATAAGTTTTTATTACCACAATATGTAGAAAACGATTTAGCTGAAGTAAGCCGCGATTTACAACAGGCAGGTTTTCAATTTCAGTTAAGTTGGTTAAATCCATTTTTTGAATTTAGATTTCCGGTGTGTGGTACGCGAGAACTTGATAACGTTACACTTGAGCTTAGAACCGCAATCGAGCCATGGCATGTACTGGGCGAAGAGGCGAGTGCGTCGGGTACGGCGCGCTATGTAGATTCGTCATTAGAAAGAGTACAGATAAAAGTACAAGGAACAATGAGCGACCGCTATGTTGTAACGTGTAATGGTCGAAGAGTGCCGCTTAAACCGGTTAAAGGTAAAGCAAAAGATGAAATGGTCGCGGGTATACGATACCGAGCTTGGCAACCACCTACAGCGCTTCACCCAACTATTGGCGTACATGCACCATTAGTTTTTGATTTAATCGATACGTGGGAAGGACGTTCAGTTGGAGGCTTTGTATATCATGTGAGCCATGCTGGTGGGCGTAATCCTGAAACGCTACCGGTTAATGCATTTGAAGCAGAAGGGCGCAGAGTCGCAAGATTTTGGGAGCATGGGCATACACCATCTTTACTTGCATCAGCAGAACCAAGCTGGAGCCCATCGGCGGTTACGCATAGTTTTCAATCGGCGCAAAGCGCAAGTGAATACGTGGTACCTGATGAAGAAAGTAGTAATCCTGATTATCCAAATACCTTGGATTTACGCAGGCAGCCTAACTTTAAATAATAATTGATAGTTGTGTCATTCCACTTTGAAATTATTTAAAGTGGAATGACTAAATATTTTTAAAGCATCATTATGAACACGGCTATTTACTATAAATTGGAGCAATTTCAGCTTGTATATTAACAATAACGCGATGCCGGAATTGCCTGAGTGGTTGTCTTTATACCTTGATAAATCACATGGACATGATGAACTAGCAAACCACAGTGGTTTAAACCCAGAACATTGGGATACTTTATTTAAGCGTTTAGCTAGCCTAACAGCAGATGATGTTAGTAGCCGCGCTACAGAAATTAGCCAATTACTACAAAATGGCAATATTAAAAATGAAAGTAATAAGCAGTGGCACTTCGACCCATTGCCATTTATGTTATCAAAAGCTGATTGGGCGTTGCTCGAAGAGGGAATAAAACAAAGAACCCTTCTATTAAATAAAATTCAGCAAGATATTTACGGTGACCAAACTCTATTAGTTGATGGCCATATTCCTGCAAAGCAGCTTTTTCAAGACCCTAATTACTTACGCGAAGGTTTTAGTTTACCTAGTAACGAATTAACACTTTTTTTTACAGCATTAGATGTTTACCGCACGCCAACAGGCGAATTTAAAGTATTAAGCGATCATTGCCAGTGCCCGCTGGGCTTAGGGCTATTAATTAAAAGCCGTATTATTGCAAGGCGTGTAATGGCTGAAGAATTTGCAGAATGTAATGTTCAGCAAATTAAAGAGTTTTTAAACCTATTCCAAGAGGGTATTAATGAATATACCCACTATATGGATGACCCACGCATTGTAATTCTCACCCAAGGAATTGATGACCCTAACTACAACGAGCATGCATTCCTATCTACCTACTTTGGCTACACATTAGTACAAAGCGCCGACTTAACCGTACGTGGTGGTGACGTTTGTTTAAAATCGTTACAAGGCTTGGGTAAAATTAATGTCATTTTACGCTGGGTTTCTGATCGTTGTATTGACTCTTTAGAGCAAACTGAATATTCACTTCATGGTATTCCGGGCTTATTACAATCGGTTCGACAAGGGTCGGTTAAGGTTTTAAACCCGTTTGGTAGCGGTGTGCTCTCGTCACCTTCAATAAAGTGCAACTTAGAAAAGTTATCGCAGCAAATTTTAAAACAACCCCTGTTGTTAGGTGAGCCCAATTATTTAAGTGTAAAAGAAGCGCAAGCCGTTGATTGGAATAACCTCGAACTACTATCTGCTATAGACCCTACACTCAAGTTAGATGGAGTGTTAGACGAGCAAGAAATAAAGCTACTTATTAGCAAAGAACCCGATAATTACTTTTTCCATGAAAAACCTTCTTTTAGCAGTGCACCATTTTGGCATGACGGGCAATTAATCTCCAAGCCAGTGGTGTTTAGATGCTATGCATTAACCACTGAAAATGGCGTAGAAGTACTTCCTTCAGCACTGTGTTTTTCGAACGAAAAAAGTAACAACCCGAGAATATCTGGTTGGATCAAAGATACATGGATAAATACAGCCGATAGAGTTGATTTAGGCGAGCATAATCCACCTGTGCCAATTAGAAAAAGAATGGATGTAACGCTACTCGAAGGGGTTATTTCGAGCCGTACGGCTGAGCACCTTTTTTGGTTGGGCCGATACTTAGAACGCTGCGAAAATACCATACGTATATTGCGTATTTTTATAGACAAGTACACCGAATTTTCTGTTTACCCAGATTCAATACGAAAAAGTATAGTTGCACGGCTTTCTAATGCCATTAGGTCGCAATATATTGTTTATCCCTATATAGAACCTGATTTAAAACTAGATGGCATTGATGTAAATCTGTCTAAAGAAACTGCTTTTCAACTCCTTGCAGACGAGCAATGCGCTGGCAGTATTATTAATACATTAAAGTACATTGCTAATGCGTCGGTGCAAATTCAAGAATTACTATCTCATGATAGCCGCCGAATAATTGATGATATTAATGAGCAAATTAAAGTATTTAAAAATGTAAATATTAATATTCCAACGCGTGCAATACAAAGCAGCCTAGATAGAGTTATAGGCTCAATTATGGCTTTTAATGGCTCGATTACAGATTGTATGCCAAATAGTAATGGCTGGTTTTTACTCGAAATGGGCAGAAGAGTAGAGCGTAGCTTACAAATAACATCATTAAGTGCGGCTTTATTAACCAAAGAGTTAGACGAGCCCGAAGAGCTTGGCTTACTTGAAGCAGTACTAAGTTGCCAAGTTAGTTTAGTTACGCATAAGCGCCGATACAGAATGTATCAAACCATTGGTACAGGACTTGAGCTATTACTTTTAGATGCTGAATACCCACGTTCTTTATTATTTCAGTTAGAGGAAATTAATAAGTTGTGTAAGCATTTACCCACAAAACGCAGACAAGGTGTAATTGCGGCACACGAAAAAGCAATTTTACTATCTAAAACAAGTTGTTATGTAACTGAGAAAGATTACCTACAAAAAAGTGAAAATAGACAACGTAACCAGTTAATCGAATTTAACCATAATACGCGTATGAACTTAGATACATTTTGTGATGTATTATTACTACAGTATTTTTCTCATACCCAAACGGCAAATAAATTGAACTGGACTAATATTGAGCAAGCTCAATCGTGAAATATAAAATAAAGCACTCGACTACATACAACTATTCAGACTTTGTTAGTTTGTGTCAAAACCAAGCGCGATTAACGCCAAAAACGAATCGCGGGCAAATATGCCACAGTAGTCGTATAGAAATTGAACCTACTCCGACTTACTTACAAACATTTACTGATTATTTTAATAATCAGGTAACAGCGTTTGAAATAGCAATACAGCATAAAAAACTTAAAGTAACGATGATCAGCGAGGTAGAACTGTTAGTCGGCGCTAATAGCAATTTAGAGAGTGTTGATATTACTTGGCGAAAAGTACGTGATTTATTGGTTAAACCAAATACGGCAGAATTATTAAAAACGTCTGAATTTGTACTACCTTCACAACTTATTCCAATAGATAAAGGAATTAAGGAATACGCATTAATTTCGTTTGATGCACACAAAAATATAATTTCTGCATGCAAAGATTTAATGGCACGGATTTTTCATGAATTTCATTATGATCCTGGTTTTACAACAATTAGTACGCCTTTGAGCACTGTTTTTGCACAAAAAAGGGGCGTTTGCCAAGACTTTGCACACTTTGCGCTTGCATGCTTACGTAGCGTAGGGTTAGCAGGTCGATACGTAAGTGGGTACATAGAAACCATGCCGCCAGAAGGCGAAGAAAAGCTAGAAGGTGCAGATGCAACTCATGCATGGTTTGCGGTATTTGTGCCAAACTTTGGCTGGGTTGATTTTGATCCAACAAATAATGTTTTACCACGCGATCAGCATATTACTCTAGCCGTAGGGCGAGACTTTTCTGACGTAACTCCTTTAAAAGGAGTGGTATTTGGTGGCGGTAGTCAATTGCTTGATGTAGCGGTTGATATGATTCGAATGGAATAGCAGTTTAACTACGTCATATATGATGATGGATAAGGTGAAAGAGTGTATGAAAATTGATTGGAAAGCGTACCAAACAAAAGGTTTCTTTGATGAATTAATTGATGCACAAGGAAACGTTAGATCGCATGGAACACAATTAGCACAATTTTTTGCTAATTTATCAGCAGAAGAATTAGTAAAAGCCAGAGCGGTTGCTGATTTAGCAATTAAAGAAATGGGTATTACTTTCACGGTTTATAACGAAGGTAATATGATTGATAGAGCCTGGCCGTTTGATATTATTCCTCGAACTATTGGTAAAAAAGAATGGCAAAGCGTAGAGGTTGGTTTAAAGCAACGTGTTGAAGCGCTAAACCTTTTTATAGATGATTTATACCACGACCAAAAAATAATAAAAGATGGTGTTTTTCCAAAAGGGTTACTAGAAAAATCAGTTAACTTTCGCAAGCAATGCGTGGGAATAAACCCGCCAAATAAGATATGGGCGCATATTTGTGGCTCAGATTTAGTACGCGATGGTAGCGGTACAATGTATGTGCTTGAGGATAACCTGCGTGTTCCTTCTGGTGTATCTTATATGCTTGAAAATCGCTCTGTAATGAAGCGTGTATTCCCTGAATTATTTGAGCAAGTATCGATTTTACCTGTTGATGATTACCCTTCACAATTATTTGATATGCTAGCGGCAATGTCGCCTCGTCCACAAGATAAACCAGAAGTCGTGGTACTTACTCCTGGGGTATTTAACTCCGCTTATTTTGAGCATTGTTACCTTGCCCAAGAAATGGGTTGCGAACTGGTAGAAGGGCGCGATTTAGTTGTTGAAAAAGATGACTGTGTATACATGAGAACAATCACAGGGCTACAACGAGTTGATGTTATTTATCGTCGTATAGATGATTTATTTTTAGACCCAGAAGCCTTTTTACCAGAATCCCAACTTGGCGTTCCTGGATTAATGCGTGCTTGGTCTAAAGGTAATGTGGCTTTAGTTAATGCACCAGGCGCAGGTGTTGCTGATGACAAAGTAGTTTACGCCTATGTACCTGAGATGATTAAGTACTACTTAGGCGAGGAAGCTAAACTTGCTAATGTCCCAACGTTCAAATGTTTAGATCCGAAAGAATGCGACCATGTGATTAAAAATATCGATAAGCTTGTTGTTAAACCTGCAAATGAATCTGGCGGATATGGATTATTAATTGGTCCTAAATCGACTAAAAAAGAACAAGAAGCGTGTATTGCTCAAATTAAAGCGGACCCACGAAATTGGGTAGCTCAACCAACATTAGATTTATCAACAGTACCAACATTTAATGGTAATAAACCAGATGGTCGACATACCGATTTAAGACCGTTTATTTTATCATCAGGTAAAGATACGCAAGTTACCACTGGTGGATTAACGCGTGTTGCTATGGTTAAAGGCTCTTTGGTGGTTAATTCATCACAAGGTGGTGGCAGTAAAGATACTTGGATTGTTGACGAAGAGGCTAAATAATATGTTATCAAGAGTAGGCGAAACTTTATATTGGGTATCTCGATACATTGAGCGCGCGGAAAATGTGGCTCGTTTAATCAACGTTAACAATTTACTGATGATGGACTTACCCAAAGGCGTATGTACCGGCTGGGAGCCATTAATTGATATTATTGGTGTGCGTAAAGCGTATTCAGAAAACCATACTGATTTTACTGAACAAAAAGCATTAAGGTATTTACTTGTTGGTAGTGATAACAGCTCGTCAATTTTAAACTCTATTACTTCGGCACGAGAAAGCGCGCGTACAATTCGCGATGTAATACCGCGAGATGTATGGGAAGAAATTAACTCTCTTTATTATTATGTAAAAGATAATCAAAAAGAAGGGATAACAAAGCGCGGACGTTTTGATTATTTAAAAAAGATTATAGATTCAGCCCATCAAATATTTGGGGCGTTAGATGCCACAATTAATCATGATCAGGGCTATGTTTTTATCCGCTTTGGTTCGATTATAGAGCGCGCAGATATGACATCGCGAATTTTAGATATTCGCTCTGCTACGTTAATTACTAATGAAGAAGAAGTGAAGCCGTTTGATAATATTCAGTGGATCAGTTTATTGCGTTCGTTAAGTGCTTATCAAATGTATCGCCAAGAAATGGGCGTTAGAGTACAGCGTGCTGATGTAATAGAATTTGTGATGCACAGCAAAGTATTCCCACGATCTATTTTATTTTGTATGAATGAATTAAAAGCATTGGTTTTACCTTTGCCAAACTCAACAGAAATTATTAAATCAATTGATGATGCAATTGTTGAGTTAGAAAATAAAGACGTACGAGTACTTAAAAATGGTCTGTTGCATGACTTTATCGATGAAATACAAATAGACTTAGCTGGAATACATAACGGACTGGCCGAAACGTATTTTTTAAAACAAGCAGAATAATAAAAACTGTATATTGTTAAATGACTGCTTAGTCTTAAGCGGTCATTTTTTTGCTTAAATTTATTTATAATAATTTTAAAACCTGCATAATTAATCTTTACTTCCTCATCCGTTGGTATCGCAATGAAAATCATCTCGACTAATATCTCTAAAATTAAAACTCTTATTCATAATGGTAAAGAGGTGAAAACGGGAATATTCAAAACGCCAACTAACGAACCTGTTGTTATTGAAAAGCTAAATATTATAGGGGATGAGCAAGCTGATTTAGTTAATCACGGCGGGGTTGATAAAGCGGTTTACGCGTTTTCGCACAATCATTATGATTATTGGAAACAAACCCTCGAGAATGATGATTTGGCAGTAGGTGCCTTTGGCGAAAACTTCACGATTTCTGACCTTGATGAAGCGAATATACACATAGGTGACCATATTCGAATTGGTACTGCATTACTTGAAGTAAGCCAGCCTCGTGTGCCTTGTTTTAAATTAGCTATCGCCCTTAATAATAAAAACAGCCTTAAACTGTTTACGCAGCATTACTGCACTGGCGTGTATTTTAGGGTACTAGAGCAGGGCGTTGCAAAAACGGGTGATAGTGTTGTTATCGAGAAGAAAGCCTCGCACGACATATCAGTAAAAAAACTGTTCCAGGCTTTTTTTGATAAAAAATATCCAGATTATGAAAGTGTATTATTAGCAGCACTCGAATTGCCGGAGCTTGCTCTTGAGTGGCAAACTAAAATTAAAAAGAAGCTTTGTATTAAAAATGAACTAAGTTAAGCGTAAATTGTTATTTATAGAGGAGCTAGTAAAAAAGATAAAACCTGCTATACCTAATGTGATAAATACTATAATTATTATAGTGTTATTAATAAACTGTTGGGTTAGTAGCTAAAATAGGTGTCGTATATGAATATCTCCAGAAAACTGATGCTTATTGTGATTTTAACAGCTGCAGAGGTAAGTATTACTGTTTACTCAGCTTTTGAAATAGCTAAAGGGGCCAAGTTTCACCAACTTAATTTTCTTCACTTAAAATATACTCATCAACTTACTAAGTCAGTTAAAAAAATAGAAAATGATCTCCCCATAGATATAAATACCATTGAGTCAGATATATTGTTAATTAGGCAGCAACCAATTGACTGTATTGAAGAAATAAATCCATTAAATTATGCTGTTATGAAATTTATTAACACAGAGCAAACTTTAACAATTTGTGAAAAAGATATAGAAATTGCGGATAAAACACTACTGTCAGTTACTCAGTATGAAAAAGGTGAACTCAGTAGAGCTGATTTTTTACTAAACCTTAATGTTGCACTTGTCAGCTTTAACAAACACTCTGAGATGTTTGAAGAACCAATCAGAAAAACAGTATCGTTTATACTAATGACGTTAATTCCACTTGTTATCGTCATATCTTTTTTTAATATTATTTTTATAAGTTACCTTTCTCGTACTATATCCAGCTCTATTCGAAATCTTACCCTGCTCTTATCAAGTAAACCCGAAAGCAATATTAACCTAGATGATGAGCTTGATATAAAAACGTCGGGTGAATTAAAAGCACTCGTTATCGCGGCCAGGCAGCGGATTAAAAATGATCTTTTAAATATTGAAAACAGTATTGAACTCAAAGAGATTATAAATAGCCAAACAGCCTCCCTGCAGCAAGCAAATGACGAACTTGCACAGTTTGCTTATCGAGCTTCTCATGACCTGAAATCACCGTTGTCAGGGGCTAAATCCCTAGCGCATTTTGTTATTGAAGATATAAAAGCAGGAGATACTGAAGAGGCAAGTCGAAATGCATTGGTTATCTATCAACAAATGGAAAAGTTAGAGATACTTGTTGTTGATATTTTACTATTAGCTAAAGCTGAAATTGGTAGTGAAGATAGATATGTAATTGATTTTAATCAGTTGATTATTGATATGAAAGAGCGACTCACTTGGCTTATGAAAGACAACCCTTGTAAGCTCGAGACAACAATTAATCTATCAGTACCTATAAAGTCAGAAAAAGCGCGTTTTGCTCAAATTATTGAAAACTTAATTTCAAACGGGTTGAAGTATTACGACAGAAATAAAGACTCCCCTTATGTCCGCTGTAATATTTTTAATGAACAAGAGACGTTTTTTATTACTGTTACAGATAACGGAATGGGAATACCACAAAAGCATCAAGGTGAAGTGTTTGATATGTTTAAGCGATTTCATGCACAGACGAGTACGGGCTCTGGTTTAGGGATGGCGTTGGTTAAAAAACATATTGAGTACTTAAACGGTGAAATATCACTGCAAAGCTCTGATAAAGGCACAACATTTAAAATAGTAATACCATTGGATAAGCTAATATGACAAAAATTAAACCCCCTATATTAATTGTCGATGACAACGAAGTTGACCGGTATATTCTTAAAAGGCTAATAAAAGAAGCCAAGTTAGACCTTACAATTTTTGAAAAAAAAGATGGTCAAGAAGCATTAGAATTTTTAGAAAATTATGAATCTAATAGAATAAAGTACCCTGATGGATTTCCTCCAATTCTTATATTTTTAGACATTAATATGCCAAAAGTTAATGGCATTCAATTTTTAGAGAAGTTCTCTAAACTCAGAAAAATGATAGAGATAAGCTCGTGTGTAGTTATGATGTTTAGCTCATCTGAAAGAGAAGAAGAAAAAAAGATTATAATGTCACACGACTTTGTAAAAGGTTACCTTGTAAAAGGAAGTTTTCAGGCAGCAGAGTTAAAAGAAAAAGTCATGGCTGTTATTGGTCAGCATTTAGATAAATACAGCTGATGTGCATGTATTTTAAGTTTTAACCTATTAGGCTGTGCCAATTGAAGAGCCTTTAGTTTGAGTATGTGGCTCAAACCAAAGGTTTTTAGCTTAAAGTTATATAGGTGTCTGATTTAAGCTTCAATTTTACAGAGGCTCAAAATAACCTATTTATTTAAGGATGATTTTTTACAATAGTCATCGAGTATCAAGTTAATCTCGTTTGCAGGCATAGGTTTTGAAAATAGAAAACCTTGCAAGTAGTCTATGTTTAGTTTTTTACATAGCTGATGTTGGGCTTTCGTTTCGATTCCTTCAGCTACCACAAAAAAATCTAATTTTTTTAGCATTAAAGATAAACTCTCGATTATTTTTAATCGCTTATTATTTTCTCCATCCAACGACTGCATGCTTTTGTCTAATTTTACTATATCAATAGGGTAAGATATTAGATGAGATATGGATGAGTACCCCATACCAAAATCGTCCAAAGCAATCCTAAATCCCTTGTTAGACAAAGAAGTTAATATCTCAATCACTTCTTTACTATTTTCCATAAAAGCTGTTTCTGTTATTTCAAGAATAATACTGTTGGTTTTTAAGTTGTATGTTTTGACTGTCTCTAATAAATAGCTCTCTAAAATCTCTTTTTGTAGCTGAATAGGTGAAATATTGATAGATAGTGTTAAGGGAGTTTCATAGCTTTGCTGCCATAAAGATAACTGCTCTAAAGCGCTCGCAATTATCCATTTTCCAAGAGGGGCTATTAATCGGCACTCTTCAGCAATAGGAATAAATTCATCAGGAGTATAATGAATGGTTGTATCTGGCCAACGGATAAGGGCTTCGACACCTGTCATTATTTGTGTTTTTGAACAATAAACAGGTTGATAAAATAGCCTAAAGTTTTTTTCCTCTATATGCTCTTTTATACTATTTTGAATATCCACTCGGCGACTAAATTCGTACTGATATTGCTCTTTGTAAAAGCTAATTCTACTTTTACCAC
Organism: Pseudoalteromonas sp. SR41-1; assembly: GCF_014164015.1. Classification (NCBI taxonomy): domain Bacteria; kingdom Pseudomonadati; phylum Pseudomonadota; class Gammaproteobacteria; order Alteromonadales; family Pseudoalteromonadaceae; genus Pseudoalteromonas; species Pseudoalteromonas sp. SR41-1. The sequence goes on along the minus strand of NZ_JACJEK010000003.1, from coordinate 226,217 downwards.
TTTGCTTTGAGCGATACATTGCAATGTCAGCACATTTTAGCAGTTCATGAGATTCAGTCGCATCGTTTGGGTATAAAGCACTTCCTATACTAACACTGCAATTTAAAGTTCTACCTTCATGCAAAAAGGGTTTAGACACTTCAGCTAGTATTCTATTTGCTATCATACCTATTTGATTAATATTGCAAATTCCACCTATTATAACTGCAAATTCATCACCACCTAATCGAGCAAATCCTTCATTTTGTCTCAGGCAACTATGAATTCTTTCTACTGTTTGTATTAAAATTTCGTCGCCGACACTATGGCCAAGCGTATCATTAATATTTTTAAAGTTATCTAAATCTAAAGCAAGTAACGCCACGCAGTTTTTAGCACGTTTATTGTTAGCTATCATTACTTTTAGTATTTCTTCAAAATGATATCGATTAGACAAACCAGTAAGCTGATCCCGTTCTGCCATATGCTTTACAGCAAGATAACTGTTGTGCATACGTTGTTCTGCCTCGAAGCGTTTTTTGGCATATATAAGTGCTTTATTTAAACTGCTTCCTGTTATATCTCCTTTAGGTAAAAAATCTTGAGCACCGGCTTCTATACACTCAATTGCCAAGGTTGAATTTTCTGAAGAGCTGATCATGATAATTGCGGTATTACCGAGTTTAGGTTTTTTGCGCATTTCAATTAGCATTTCAATACCGTCTTCTTTGGGCATATTATAATCGAGTAAAATTATGTCAAAGTGGTTGTTTTCAATTACTTTTAACCCTTCGCAAACGCATGTTACTTCAGTGATGTTATGAAGTTGAGAGCCATCAGAAATAAGCATTTTTTTTATTAATTTGCGATCAACTAAGTCATCATCAACAATTAAAATATTCATACGTTCCTTCTAAGAGCAGCATCAACATGATGCTCGTTTATAATTGATAATTTCATAGTTAAAATTTTGGCCAATAAATAGTGAATGTACTGCCAAGCTTTCCACCGGAGGCTACTTCAATTTTTCCCCTGTAATTAATAATGAGCTTATTGGCAATGCAGAGTCCAATGCCGCTACCTTCAACGTCATCTCGAGATTGTAATGTTTGAAATAACTTAAATATGAGTGAAAAATATTTAGGGTCAATTCCAGGGCCATTATCTTTTATTTCAATAATGTAATATTGATTAGAGGGGATAAGTGAAATGTCGATAACCGAGTGCTCTTTATTGTTATGTTTTATTGCATTACTAATAAGATTTTGAAAAACAGTTTTAAAAGGGATCAGTGGTATATCGAGTACTTCGTTATTGGCATGTATATCAACAGTGACAGCTTGTGGAACTTCTAAAATTTTTTCTATATCTTGGTAAAGACTTTCTAAAGATATGTTTGCACGAGTTGAATCACAGCTATTTATTCTCGAGTAGCTTAGTAAATCTTCTAGGAGTACTTGCATTCTATTAGCTCTGCTGAACACAAGCTGAAAATTTTCTAGGTGCTCTTGAGGGAGTAAATCTTTGCAATCATCATAAACCCATTCTAATAAACGTTTTATAGCATTTAATGGTGACTTGAGATCGTGTGAAGTAATACTGGTAAATTCATCAAGTTCATCGCTCATTTTTTGTAATTTTTTAATTAAGCGATCTTTTTCAGTTTCGTCTTTTTTGTTTTGCTCGCAAATTGTTGAATTATACTTAGCACTGTTTATTTTATCTAATAAGTTTTTACGTTGGACTAACTGATTTACAAAGTTTTTTTGTAAACTATTTAAAATTGATTTTTCTTTTTCTGTAAGTAGTGAATCACTTGCTCGCTCGAATATCAACCATCCAAACTTAAGGTTTGAGGGCAATATAATAGGCGATATAACTCTAAATATTTTAAGGTCATGCTCAATAATCGATTCATTAAAAATATCATCAGCTAGTTGCTCTTTAGCTACTGCTATTTCTGAACCTGATTTATATAGCTCAACGACACCTGAAGGCTGATTAGCAACAATAGAAAATGAGCTCGCATCAAAAATGTTTAAAATTAGCTCAGCAATGTTTTTTATGTTTGTTTGAATGTCATTATCAAGAGAAGTTGTTAATTGCTGCTCATCTATTAATGATACACCTTCTATATAACTCTCTACATTGGGCATTCAGACTCCTACAACAGTATTAAATATGCCTCATTAAAATGAGATGCAACAAATGATTAACTTATTGTAGTTGATTATTTTGAATGCGTTGAATAATTTGCATTATAAATAGACTTCAAATTAGGGTTTTACCTTATTATAGTCAGCAGGTTATGAATCAATTTTAAAATAAGGCAAAACTCAATATGGGTGTGAAATTTGTAACTTAATAAATAACTATTATTTAGGGTAGTGGTATTACTAAAGATCAACATGCCCAAGTAAAAACAGCATATTTAATCGCTCATTTGTACAATTGTTTGCGCTACGCTAAATAAGGTTTTATGCGTATCCATTGCTTGTTTTTGTAGCTGTTTATGGGCTTGCTCTTCGGTGAGCTTTAACTGCTCAATAAGTATGTACTTGGCTTGGTGAATTACCTTTTGCTCACTAATAACTTTTTTAGCGTCAAGTAACGCTTGGTTTATTTGTTTTATATGCTGGCTTTGCTCGATAATTAAATCATACATAGTTTTATTACTGTTGAGCTTATCGGCCGCTATATTTTGGTTTACTTCTGGCTCTGGTTGCTTAATGGCTAATTGGCCAAAAGTAGGGGCTATGTGTTGCTCTGCCATATTGTTAAGTACTTGCTTATTTGTATTTAAACTACGTTGAGCACAGGCTATTTGCATTGCTGCGGTATCAATTAATTGATCTGCTATATTTTGTTCAATTTTGTGCATTATATCTATGCGCGTAGTGGTTACTTCGTACCATACTTCGCTTAGTTGCGAGAGCGGTTGAGCATTCTCGTCATCGAGTTTTTGCAGTAAACTTCTAAGTTGCTCTACCTGATTATTAACCTGATGTGTTGTTAGTGTGGCAAAGCATTTTAAAAGGTGCGCATCGGCGTACTCATTAAAAAAGTCAAAGCTGTGGTTTTGCTCTTGTTCAAAATGCGCGAGTTGTTGTTTTTGCTCAGTGGTAAATTTACTCGCTGCAAATGCTTGTGCACCACAGGCGCGCTCTTGTCCTGCGTACTCTTTACCTTGCATAAAATTGAAAAATGCGACTAACAAACGCGTTATTTTAGGATCGCTTGCGCCATCTGCTGCCTCTAAAATAATATTGAGTAAACTAGCAATTAACTGAGTGAATGACTGCGTAGCATGCACTGCACTAATGTTTTGTTGTGCTATTTGATTGCGTAGTTCGGGCAATGCGTCAAGTGTTTGCAGGCTATAGGTAATTAAATTAAATAACCGAGTATGACCAGTATCGGCGTTGTCGTTTATAAATGTTTGTTTAAGAGAATCATAAAATGCAGTTTGTGCGCTGCTGCTTAAAGGGATTTGTTCTTGTAATTGGGTTTTAAATCGCTCGCGATTTGAGGCCAAAAAGATATTACTCATTGCACGTTCTTTTTGTAACTGATGTACAAAATCGCCTAACTTAGTAAGCGAGGCACAACTGTTTTGTAATTGCTTTAGCGCGTGTATTTCTTGATACTTAGCCGCTAATAAAAACTGTTTTGTGAGAGGGTTGCTTGTCGCCATTGGTATTATTCCACACTTTTTTGTTTTTAAAGTGCAACCACTGTTCCAATCATTAATAAATTTCATCATTGAATTTAAAATCAAGCTAATACAATTGCTTAAAGTATTATTTTTATTTGTCACTGTGTTTCTATAATTTAACTTGCCATTACTTTTAACTTATTTGGTGCATTTAAGTATGTTATTGCACACAACTTGAACCCAAATTAAAAACAAAAAAAGCGCCTACTCCTGGGGAGGTAGTAAGCGCGAAAAGTGCATTATTCATTTTACGTCATGCGTTAACATTTACACTGTTTAGTAACTCAGGACTAATAGCCATTTTATGATTTATTACTTCACCAATCATAATTAGGGTAGGGCCTTGAAGGTTGTGTTTAGCATGCTCATTTACTATTTTCTCAAGCGTACTGGTAATTACTTTTTGCTTAGTACTAGTGGCATTCTCTATTAGTGCGATGGGTGTATTACTTGGCCAGCCCACTGATTGCAAACCGCAGCTTAGCGTTTGTAAGCGCGAAAGCCCCATATAAACCACTAAAGTGGGGTTGTTGTTTGCAGGCATAAACGCGTAATTTTGCCAATGAGGTTGCTTGTTAGGATCGGCAAACTGCGCTGTTAAAAATGTAACACTACGCGCTACATCGCGTGCAGTGAGCGGAATACCCGTATAAGCGGACGTAGCACAAGCCGTTGTCACACCCGGAACAATAGCAAAATTAATATTATGCTCACTAAGCGCATCGGCTTCTTCGTTAATACGTGCAAATATACTCGGATCGCCGCCTTTTAAACGCACTACGTTTAAGCCTTGTTGTGCGTATTTAACCAGTAGTTCGCAAATGTTAGCTTGGGTCATCGAATGTTTACCCGCACGTTTACCTACAAATACTCGCTGTGCTTTTTTAGGAAGCGTTTTTAATAAATCATCGCTTACTAACCAATCGTATAAAACAACATCGGCGGTATTAATTAAACGCTGCGCTTTTACTGTAATTAGCTCTGCGTCTCCTGGGCCCGCACCAATTATATAAACGTTGCCGCTTTTGACGCTGCGACTATTTGAGCTTGTTAGCTTAGTAACAAGCTTATTTAGCCACACGTTTTCAATACCCGAAAAATAAGACAGTACACTCATACTATTCCCTTAAGCCACTGCTGTTGTAACTTTTGGTTCAGCGCTTATAAATACACTGCCGTCTTCAATTTTTGCATTAAAAACCGGTAGGTGTATTGCTTCTGCTTCTAAACATTCGCCTGTTTCTAGGCAAAAGTGTTGCTTATATAAAGGCGATGCGACAACTAATTTATTGTCGATTGAGCCAATAATGCCACGTGATAATACATTAGCTTTGCCAATTGGGTCGTAGTTACTAATAGCAAACACAGCCGTTGGATTTTGTGGAATGTAAAAAATAGCCACTTGCTGATTATTAACTAATGCACATACGCCGCTATTAGCCACTAGGTTGTCGATTGTTCCAATATTATGCCAAGACATCAGCTTGCTCCTGTTCAACTTCCATTACTGGAATACGGTTTTGTGTATTACGTTGCTCACGTTTTTCGGCTTCTGTAGCAGGGCGAATTTGATTACGCTCTTGCACAAATAGAATGTTGTCGTCGGTTTCGGGGCTATTAACAAACTGGCGGAATCGTTTGGCAGCATCTGGGCTTTCAATCGCTTTTTTCCATTCACACGCATAGGTTTGTGTAATTAATTCCATTTGCGCTTCTAGCTCGTCGCAAATGCCTAAGCTGTCGTCAATTACTACGCTTTTAAGGTAGTCTAAACCGCCTTCAAGGTTTTCCATCCATACCGACGTACGCTGCAATTTGTCAGCCGTTTTAATGTAAAACATAATTACGCGGTCAATGTATTTAATTAGTGTTGGCGTGTCTAAATCGGTCGCAAATAAATCAGCATGGCGAGGGCGCATACCGCCATTACCACACACGTATAAGTTCCAGCCATTTTCGGTGGCTATAATGCCAATATCTTTACTTTGTGCTTCGGCGCATTCGCGGGTACAACCCGATACCGCCATTTTAAATTTATGCGGTGCGCGTAACCCTTTGTAGCGGTTTTCAATTTCTATTGCGTGTCCAACGCTATCTTGCACACCATAACGACACCACGTACTACCCACACACGATTTAACAGTTCTAAGAGACTTACCATAGGCATGACCGGTCTCAAATCCGGCTTCTATAAGTCGCTCCCAAATAACAGGAAGCTCTTCTAAACGCGCACCAAATAAATCGATACGCTGACCACCGGTGACTTTGCAGTACAGGTTAAAGTCTTTGGCTACTTGTCCAATTACAATGAGTTTGTCGGGTGTTATTTCGCCGCCAGCAATACGCGGTACCACAGAGTACGAACCATCTTTTTGCATATTTGCTAGGTACGTATCGTTAGTGTCTTGCAAACCAACATGAGCGGGCTCTAAAATAAAGTCGTTCCATGTTGAGGCTAAAATAGAGCCAATGGCAGGTTTACATATTTCACAGCCATGACCGCTGCCGTGTTTAGTTAGTAAGTCATCAAACGTTTTAATGCTTTCTACTTTTACCATGTGCAATAGTTCTTGGCGTGAATACGCAAAGTGCTCACATACATGGTTGTTAACTTCAACACCACGACTTGCTAATTCGTTATCAACAACTGATTTTAGTAACGCAGCACAACCACCACAGCCGCTTGCTGCTTTAGTGCATGATTTTACCGAGGCTAAATCGCATGAGCCGCCATCGATTGCACCCACGATGTCGCCTTTACTAACATTGTGACACGAACAAATAGTGGCGGTGTCGGGTAGGGCACTGCCAGATAACGACGGCGCGCCGCCGCTATCTGGTAAAATTAAACACTCAGGGTTTTCTGGTAAGTCCATGTCGTTAAGCATGTACTGCAATAAAGTATCGTAGTCGCTGGTATCGCCAACTAGTACAGCGCCCAGTAATTTATCGCCTTTTTCACTTAGTATGATTTTTTTATAACAGCCGCGAATAGCGTCTTGGTATATAAGCTCTTTACAGTCAGGCGTTTTTGCATGAGCGTCGCCAATTGAGCCTACTTCTACGCCTAACAACTTAAGTTTAGTGCTCATGTCGGCACCTAAAAACTCAAGCTCGCCACCACTTAATTGACTCGCTGCAACGCGCGCCATGTTGTAACCCGGTGCAACTAAGCCAAATAGTTTTTTGTCCCACAGGGCGCACTCGCCAATGGCTAAAATATCAGGATCAGATGTTTGGCATTGGTTATTAATAATAATACCGCCGCGCTCACCGAGTTCTAAATCAGCAATTTTACCAAGCTGATCGTACGGGCGAATACCAGCAGAAAACAAAATTAGGTCTGTTTCTAAAAATGACTCATCCGAAAAATTTAATCTAAAGCGACTGGTTTCGCCTTTTACTATTTCACTGGTTGCCTTTGATGTGTGTACCGTTACGCCAAGTTCTTCTATTTTATTTTTTAGAAGCGTACCGCCTTGTCCATCAAGCTGAACAGCCATAAGCTGCGGTGCAAATTCAACTACGTGGGTATCAAGTCCTAGTTGCTTAATCGCATTTGCGGCTTCAAGCCCTAACAAACCACCGCCAATAACTACACCACTTTTACTTACAGCTGCACTGGCTTTTATTTGTTCTAAATCTTCTAATGTGCGATACACCAAACAATGGGGTTGGTCGTTACCTTTTATAGGCGGCACAAATGGAAATGAACCTGTTGCCAATATAAGCTTATCGTACGGGTATTGCTCACCAGTTAGCGTGGTTACTATTTTTGCTGTTCTATCAATGCCTTCAACCCACTGGCTGGTATGCACATTAATATTAAGTTGTTTGTAGTTGTCGTGAGTGGTAAGTGCTAAATCGGCGGCTGTTTTGCCATCAAATACACTTGATAAGTACACGCGATCGTATGCAAGATTTGCTTCTCCGCAAAGTACAGTAATGTCTGCGTTGGCATCGCTTTGGCGCATTTGCTCAACAAAGTGGTGTCCGACCATACCATTACCAATAATGAGTATTTTTTGCGAGGTTTGCATAGGGCATTCCTTAAAGTGACGGTTTAGATACAAATAACAAAAAAGCCCGCCACAAATACGCAATATGCATAACTGTGTGCGGGCTTCTTTGCCGATGGTTGCTAATAGCTATTGTGCTCACAACCTAAATTTTTGCCGTAAATAAAACTGGCTTGTTAATAGAGTGTTTGCAAAAACATAGCCAGTTTTTTAAGTTGTTGTTTAAATAGTATTTAATGTTTTTTTAGAGTGAATGAAAAACCCGTTTTGACATATGTTGGTGCGCGCCTGGCACTAAGAGGGTGCAAGTATTGTCATTGTATTGTGCATTATCAGTCAATAAAACACCCATTATCATTCATTGTGTATTGAGTTAAATTTAGCCCATAAAATACGCACACGAATTACAAGCAAAATGATAAACACAAATTCAATAGATGATTCCCCTTTTCACGAAGGCGAGTTGGCAATACAAGACAAACTCGGTAAACGAGAAATAATGGAAACATTTGGCAAACGTGGCGTGCGCTCATTTATGCCAAAGCAGCATAGAAAGTTTGTGGCTCAAAAGGTTACGTCGTTTATTCAGTTTTTATTTGAAAAGTTTGAAGCTAAGCCAAAAACAAAAAGCCTAAAATCAGTTAAGTGATTTTAGGCTTTTGAGACTGGTTTAAACTTATTTAAAATAGCTACTTACTTTAAAATAACCACAGGCACATCGCTGTTCTCGAGCATTTTAATGGTGTTACTGCCCACAAAAAACTGCCTTAATTTAGAGTGCCCAAATGCACCCATTACAATTAGTTCTACATTATTTTGTTCTTTATATTGCATTAACGAGTCGAAAATATTGCCCTCTAAAAAGCTTGCCGACACTTCAAAGTCCATACTGATAAGCTTGTGCTGTGCATTAACAAATTTTTCTTCAAGGTCTTTTTCGTTGTTTTTAATACTCACTAAATGACAATGCAAACCATGTAACAAGCCGCCATCAATCACTTGTTGTAGCGCTTTGTCGGCTGTTTCGCGGCCGTCATACGCAATCATAAATGATTTAGGTTGTTTAAATGTTTCAGGAATAAGCAAAATAGGTTGTGTTGCATTACGCACTAAGGTTTCTATATGTGAACCCAGCACCGCAAAGCTATTACTATGTCCAGCACCATTTTGGCCAATAACAATGAGGCGTGTATCGTCTTTTAAGTCTATAACGGTATCGAGCAAATCACCGTGGCGCTTAATTAGTTCAAAATTAGTAACACCTGCCGATTTAGCATGCTCACTTACTGAATTTAATAATTCGTCAGCCATTTTTAAACTTACTTTGCAGCGTTGTTCGTCAAGCTTAGTCATTTCATCAAGAAGTGTTGACTGTGCACCAAGCCCAATACTACCAGAGTAGTCGCCGATATTAGTTTGCTGCGTTTTTTCAATTGTATGCACAAAGCTAATTGGTTTATTTAGCTTTTTTGAAGCCCAAATAGCAGCATCGGTTACATTTTTAGTAATGGCTGAGCCATCTACATAGGTAATTATTTTAGTCATTGCATTCTCCTTAATGTCCGCCAAGTAGTTTTTCGACTTCTTCAGGGTTGTTATGCACACCAAATTTATCAATTACAGTTTCGGTTGCGCTATTCATACCAATAATATTAACCGTTGCGCCTTCACGCCTAAATTTAATAACCACCTTGTCGAGTGACGATACACCAGTTATATCCCAAAAATGTGCATGGGTTAAATCAATTACCACGTTAGAAACCGCATTTTTAAAATCGAACGATGCAATAAATTGCTCAGCTGAGGCAAAAAATACTTGGCCAACGACTTCATAGGTTATTTTATCGTTGCTTTCATCATGCTTGGTTTTAACCACCATAAAGCGACCAATTTTATTGGCAAAAAACAGCGTAGCTAACAACACACCAACTAAAACGCCAATGGCTAGGTTATGCGTGGCAACAACCACAATAACGGTGGAAATCATCACAACATTTGATGAAAGCGGGTTCTTTTTTAAATCCTTAACAGATGTCCACGAAAACGTACCAATCGATACCATAATCATTACCGCAACTAATGCTGCCATAGGAATTAACTGAAGCCACTCATCTAAAAACACCACCATGATGATTAAAAATAAACCTGCAATAAAGGTAGAAAGCCTGCCGCGACCGCCCGATTTAACATTAATAATTGATTGCCCAATCATAGCGCAACCCGCCATACCACCAAATAAGCCTGCGCCAATATTAGCAATACCTTGGCCCTTACATTCTTTATTACGATCGCTCGTTGTATCAGTTAAGTCATCAACAATAGTGGCGGTCATCATTGACTCAAGTAAGCCCACAACAGCAAGACCAATTGAATACGGTAATACAATTTGCAGTGTTTCGAGTGTTAGCGGTACATCGGGCCATAAAAATATAGGTAGGGTGTCTGGTAGTTCGCCCATGTCGCCAACGGTTCTTATATCAAGACCCAAAAATATTGAAACCAGTGTAATAACAACAATACACACTAAAGGAGAGGGAAGTATTTTGCCAATAGTTGGAATATATGGGAATAAGTAAATAATACCTAAGCCCGCTGCGGTCATCGCATAAACATGCCAAGTAACATTAGTCAGCTCAGGTAACTGCGCCATAAATATTAAAATCGCCAGCGCATTTACAAACCCTGTTACAACAGAGCGCGATACAAAGCGCATTAATTCACCGAGCTTTAAAAAGCCTGCAAATATTTGTAGTACACCAGTGAGTAAGGTAGCAACCAGTAAGTATTCCAGACCATGATCTTTAACCAGCGTTACCATTAACAGTGCCATTGCACCGGTAGCCGCCGATATCATGCCAGGACGTCCGCCTACAAAGGCAATAATAACCGCAATACAAAATGAGGCGTATAAACCTACTTTTGGATCAACACCGGCAATAATAGAAAAGGCAATCGCTTCAGGTATTAGGGCAAGCGCCACAACAATACCAGCAAGCACATCGCCACGAACATTAGAGAGCCAATCTCTTTTTACGTGATCAAACATGTAATAAACCTAATTAGTTAGTTTCCCAAAGTATAGGGGAGTATTTTATTTAAATAACAGTGATTCTCGCGCAGGCGGCGATTAAGGTTGCACGTAACGTGCTGATGAAAAAGGGGAGTGGTTGCCTAGGGCGGCGTAAGTTTCAAGAAAAAAGCTCCTTTTGATTAGTTTACATTAATAATGCGGACGAATTATAAACATCACATATATATTAGCAATATGTTATTTGGCCTTAAAGACCAAACATTAATTTAATTATGCATTTGCTTATTTAAAACTCAAATGTAAAACCAAACTCTCTTAGTTTTTCGTATACGTTTATATCAAAACGGTACAAAGTAGCAGCTCGGTGAGCTACGTTGATTTGTTTTTCTTTGCAGTTTATTAGTAAGTTTATTTTTTGGAACTTACGTCTAAAGTTAGGCTTATCGAGTGATTTATTTAAAATCGACTCGTAAATTCCTTGTAGCTCAAGCAAGGTAAACTTTTCAGGGAGCAGGCTAAAACCAATCGGCTCGTGCCTTACTTTATAGCGTAAGTAATCTAAGCCACTTTTTAAAATGTCGGCGTGGTCAAACATTAAAGGGAGAACGTTATTTACATCAAACCATTCACATTCTAAAGCATTGTCGCCGCTCACAAGATTGGTTTCTTCAAAGCGTACGAGCGAATAGTAAACAATGGTTATAATACGTCTGGCAGGGTAGCGGTCAACGTTACCAAACGCACCTAACTGATCTAAATAAAGGTTTTCAACACCGGTCGTACTTTTAACAACACGCAGAGCTGCTAACTAATGGTGACTTTGAAGCCGGTCTTGATTCATGGCAATCACGAGGCAGTGCTACTATTTCACTTGAAACAACCCAAGCTCACAGCGGGCAAAACCTATAATGTATCTGCGTGGGTTAAGTTATCTGACGATAACACAGCGGTATCGCCAGGAATTAAACTTACACTGCAAATTGAGCATGCGAGCACTGAATACCTCGAGCTAACCACTGTTACAAACGTAGTTGCAGGCGATTGGGTAAAGCTTTCGGGCACTTATACCCATTCAATAACAACCGAGGAAAGTGCGGCTTTACTTTATGTGGAGTCAAACGAACTGACTGCTGATTTTCATGCAGACGACGTATCGGTCATTTTGGTAGAACAATAAACCAAACTAAAAGTAATTAACCCCACATTTGATAGTCTGTATTTTTATACAGGCTATCAAATGTGGGGTTTCATAAAAAGAAGTGCACTATGCTTTTATATTAGTAATGAGTATCGCTTTAAAGCGACATATACCGTTATTATAAATACATTAGCACGATAACGCCGGTGCGTGAAAAGCTATATTAGTTTGACTCAAATGACGAAAGTTTCTTTTGAACGTTATTTCGCAATACATCGTCTATGTACTCATTAAATGCCTTATTACCGGTTATCACGGGGTTTCGTTGATCAGATTTACGATTTTTTAATGTATTAATTTGATTAATTAGATCATGTGAAAACGGGTGGTTTGAGATACTTCCATCAACATCGTTTTTGTTTGCAATTTTTTGAAAATAATTTAAAGAGTGCAAATAAGTTTGATTTGCTTCTTTAGTATCCGGTAAACCGGTACCTCCCCAAAGTGCAACTGTATGAGGTATGCCATTAGCTGTAACAGGTATTATCAAAGACAACCCACCAGGCGTATGTCCTGGTGTAGCAAGTACAGTTAAATTAGTTTTACCTAAACTTATTTTTTCGCCATCGATAACTTGGGTGTAAGTGCTAGGTAATGGTATTTCGGTAGAAAAGTTACCGAAAGGATCAGTTAATACAGGTGCATTTGGATTATGGATGTAGTCCCACTCATTTTTTCTCATTAAAATTTTAGCGCCATAATGTGATTCAAAGTAGTGAGCGCCGCCATAATGGTCGCTGTGGCCGTGAGTAACTATCACGTATTTAATATCTTCAGGATTTAAGCCTAACTCTTTTAGTCCAGGAACAATCACATGTTTGGCATCGTGCGGGGTCCACATGGTATCGATTAAAATAATGCCCTCAGTTGTAGTGATAACAAAAGTGCCTACGCTGATATATCCTACAAAATAAAGGTTATCAAATAGCTGAGTGGGTTCAACAACAGTGGTATTGAACAGATCACTAGAGGTTAGCGAGGAAGGTAATTTATTTAATCTAGTACTTATTTTATCTTCACTCAATTTTGTAATATTACCGTTATTTGATGTTGTGCAGCCGCTCAGTAAGTAAGTTATTACTGTAATCGAGAAAATGCCTAAAAATGTTTTTTTCATATTTTACACCTTAGTTAATTAGGCATATTAAAAGCCCAAGTAATAAACTTTAGTACGCCGTTTATTTAATTATTAAATACAGGGTATGAACTCAAAATTAAAATTTAATGGATAAAACAACCTTAGCCTTTGTTTGTTTAGAGATCGAGTTTGTTATCTTTATCCTAAATGAGAGATGCGAAAGCATTAGTCATTTTGTAAATGAGGGTTTGAATAACGATAGAAGCGAATATATCGTTATTCATTGTATTTAAAATAGCTCTAGGTTACTTACTATCCTAGGCGTTTATATCATTGACTCGGTTAATTATGATATTAATTAAAAAAGCACATAAAATAACGGCAGGTATTGCATTGGCAACACTGTCGTAAACTACATGAAAAAATGTTGCACCAGCCATAATAACTAACAAACCACTTGCAGCTATAATGCTTAGTTTTTTTATCCAAATAGCAACAGCACCTGCAAGTTCACTTGCACCAATAAAATAGCCAAACCAAGCAGGTAAACCCATGAGTGCAAAAGATAAGTGCATTTGCTCAACTCCTGCTAGTTTTGCAGAGCCTGCAGCTATAAAGGCAAGTGTTGTTAATCCTAGTGATGTATACATAAAAATTTTTTTTACTTTTGTGCTCATGTTATTCCCAACTTTAATAAGAGTGATTTAAGCAGATGCTTAGCTTTTGACGTTAGAATAATCACAGTTCTTATTAATTAATATTGAATGTTTTTTTATAAGATATAAACTTTAGCTTTACATGTTTGGCGTAAATTATGAAATTAGAACAGCTTAGTATGTTTGTTACTGTTGCTCAGGTTGGATCATTGAGTGAAGCAAGTGCTCTTTTACACAAAACTCAACCAGCTATAAGCCAAGGTATTAAGCAACTAGAAAATACCCTTAACTTTGCCTTATTTAGTCGTAATGGTTATCGGTTAGAGCTTACCAGTGCAGGAAAAACTATGTTTCATAAGGCTATGAAATTGCTAGATGATGCAGCACAACTTAAACAAGTTGCACACCACATAGCACAGGGGAACGAGGTAAGTATAACGATTGCAATTGAAGCATCATTTAATTTAAAAGGTATTTTACCATTACTAAAAAATATGCAAAATCAGTTCCCTGAAACTCAAATAATAATCAGGCAAGAGTACATAACAGGTGCAATTGAAGCCTTACTTGATGGCTGTGCCGATCTGTGTATAACACCAACAATGGAATTTTCTGCACAAGAAGAGAAAATTGAAAAGCATTTGTTAAATAGCGGCTCATTAATCAATGTAGCTTCCCCTTTGTTGTTAAAGCGAAATCCAAACCTAAGGCAAGCCACTGATTTGTTGAACGAATACCAAATAATTGTGCAGGACTCAGGCACTGGTTCAAAAAACATAGAGTGGGGTGTACAGCAAGGTCAGCGACGATGGTATGTAAATGACTTTCCAACTAAAAAAATGCTTATCGAAAGTGCAATGGGTTGGGGCAAATTACCAGGTTATTTAGCTGATGAAGGTATTGCAAATAATACTCTGAAAATGCTGTCACTTAGTGATGTGCAAAATATAACGCCTCTAAAATATTACATTATTAAGAAAAGGGGAGAAGTGTTGGGACCTGTAGGAGAGGCCGTGTGGGAGCAATTTAAAAACTATCAGATATAACAATTACATATATGTGAAAAACTTATTTAAGTGTTTATATTGAGGTAATTTTGCAGCTTGTAAAATTAACGAAGGATTGGTTGTTGCATCAACCGGTTGTAGGGCTTTGATTGACTCTACATCGCCACTGTCGGCAACGACCGTGGTTACTTTTTTGAGTTGTTCTAACAAGTTCATAATGATGTACGCCTCGGCTTTAAAACCGAGGAGATGTCCTTATACGTAGCGGTTAACAATATTCTCAAGCAGCTCTTGTCGGCCAGAAACTTGCTTAGGATAGATGTCGTTTTCGTGTACTAACGCAGCAAGGCTCTCAAGTGATTGTTCACCTTTTAAAATGCTTTGGCCTAGGTCTTCTTTCCAACCTGCGTAACGTTTTTCTACAAAGTCAGAAAGCTCGCCGCCTTCAATCATTGCTGCTGCATTGAGTAATGCTTTTGCCATCGTATCCATACCACCAATGTGACCGATGAATAAATCATCGCGTTCACACGATTGACGACGAAGTTTAGTATCAAAGTTAAAGCCACCGGTTGTAAAACCGCCATTCTTTAAAATTTCGTAAACGACAAGTGTTCACTCAGCTACATCGTTAGGGAATTGATCTGTATCCCATCCGTTTTGCATATCACC
Source organism: Pseudoalteromonas sp. SR41-1 (assembly GCF_014164015.1). Lineage (NCBI taxonomy): Bacteria > Pseudomonadati > Pseudomonadota > Gammaproteobacteria > Alteromonadales > Pseudoalteromonadaceae > Pseudoalteromonas > Pseudoalteromonas sp. SR41-1. Next base: position 210,862 of record NZ_JACJEK010000003.1, on the reverse strand, counting down.
ACGGTTAGCATCAATACTACCCATAATACCTTTAGCGCAAGCAACGGCAATTTCGTGGTGGAAGCTATGACCTGCAAGTGTTGCGTGGTTTGCTTCAATGTTTACTTTAATTTCGTCTTGTAAGCCGTGCTTGTGTAAAAAGCCTGCAACCGTTGCTGTATCGTAATCGTACTGGTGCTTAGTTGGCTCTTGTGGTTTTGGTTCAATTAATAATGTGCCTTTAAAACCAATTTTTTTCTTGTGTTCTACAACCATTTTCAAAAAGCGTGCGTACTGCTCGCTTTCTTGCGCAAGTTCTGTATTTAGTAGTGTGTCGTAACCTTCACGACCACCCCAAAGTACGTAGTTTTCGCCGCCTAAACGATGCGTAATTTCCATTGCATGTTTAACTTGCGCTGCTGCATATGCATACGTATTAGGATTAGGGTTTGTTGCACCACCGGCACAAAAACGTTTGTTTGAGAACAAGTTAGCAGTACCCCACAGTGGCTTTACACCAGTGCGTTGCATTTCTTTTTAGATAATGTTAGCTATGTGCGTTACGTTATCGAGGCTTTCTTGTAGTGTTTTGCCTTCAGGGGCAATATCAACATCATGAAAAATATTTGTATTTAAGTTTTTACACGAAACCAAAGGCAAAGAGCTTGAACAAATGAAAGGGTAAATATTACCCCTTTAATAAGCGCCAAAACTATTGTAATAGTTTGGCGCTTATTTTATTTATTTTCATATCTACAATGAAAAAGAGTGCTTATATTCATTTTTATTTTTCTATAAAAGACTCCTAATAGATAAAGTTATATTTAGGAGTCATTAATTTTCTAACTTGCACCGCAATAGTACCTTACATAAATTATGCTGGCTAAGTGGCCTTAATAATAGTTACCCTATTTGTATGGTTGTTTTAGCAAATTTAAGAGGTTGTAATTTAGGTTTTGCAAAACAATAAGCAAATGTCAGTGGACCTACTCTGCCAATCAGCATAAGTAAAATTATTATTAGCTGGCTTGGCATACTTAAATTACTAGTAAAATCACGAGATAGCCCTACAGTGCTCAATGCCGAAATTACTTCAAAAGTAATATCTAAAAGAGACGCTTGCTCGATTTTACTCATAATCATGATGCTTAAAAAAGCCGTAAATAAGTATAAAATTACAACACTCAATGCTTTTATCACAAGTTTGTCGCTTAGCTCTCTGTTAAATATGGTTACCTGTGGTTTTTGGCGTAAATAACTATACATAGCAAGTAGTAAAATAACAAAAGTTCCTATTTTAATGCCGCTTGCTGTACTTACCGAACCGCCACCTATTACCATTAATAACAATGTAAGCAATGTCGAGTCGGAACTGAGCTGGCTAATAGGTAAAGTATTAAAGCCTGCAGTACGTGGTGTAACTGCTTGAAACCAAGCAGCAATTACTTGCTCGTTAATAGGTAGGTTGGCAAGTGTGGCTGGATTTGAATATTCAAATAAAAAAATAAGCAAAAATGCACTGCAATTTATTACAGCACTTGCAATTAATACAATACGTGTATTAGTTGCTAATTTATGCCAGCGACGTTGTTGATATATATCTATTAAAACGGTAAACCCTAAGCCACCGATTATAAATAATGCACTGATAATAAGATTAACAGATACATCACTTTTAAAAGCCATTAAGCTATTACTGTCGAGTGCAAACCCGGCATTGTTAAAAGCCGAAATAGTATAAAATAGACTTTGATAGGCGCTACCCGCAATACCATAGTCATCTACCCAGCTAATAAAAAGTAAGCAAAATGCTATAGTCTGAATTATTAGCGAGTAAGTTATTACACATCTAGCTACATGGATCACTCCATTTAAATCGCTTGTATCGAATGCTTGGCTTGCAAGTAAACGTTGTTTTAATCCTAAGTTTTTACCAATACTTAAAAATGAAATAACGGCTACGGTCATAAAGCCGATTCCTCCAATTTGAATAAGTACCATAACAACACATTGCCCAAATGTGGTTAGCGCAGTACCTGTATCAATAACAACTAAGCCTGTAACTGTAACCGCAGAGGATGCAGTAAAAAAAGCTTGAATAAAGCTAAGCGATTCAACACTTGCAAAAGGTAATAGTAATAAGCAAGTGCCTAAAATAATGAGAGCAAAAAAACCAGCAGTTAAAATTAAAGGGGGGTTAACAGGCCTTTTGAAATTTTTTAAACGGCGATTAAATTGCTTTGGAAGTACGTGTGCTTGCCAGTTAATCATAAAGCTTTAAACCGTTTGGTGAGTTTTGTTAGGTAATGTTTAGAGCCCAGTAATACAAGGCTATCACCATGGCGTAACTCGGTGTCGAGTGTTAGGTCTGTATTGAAATTATCATCTCGGCGTAAGGTGAGCGGTTTTATATCTGAGTTACGCTCTTTTAGAAGCCAGCCAATATTGCGCCCTGATAAATGTAAATCTATGGCAAGCTCAACAATAAATGTAGATTGTGTAAGCGCAAAGTACTGGTTAACCATAGGGTAGTTAAGTGCATGTGCTACTCTGATCCCCATTTCTTCTTCGGGGTGAATAATACGAGATACGCCAAGTTTACTTAAAATTTGATGGTGACTTTTAGAGCACGCCTTAACCCATATTTGTTTAACACCAAGGTTTTTTAAATGCAGCACGCATAAAATACTCGCTTCTATGTTTTCACCAATTGCAACTAATACAGCTTGGCAGCTGGTTAAGTCGAGTCGAGCAAGCTGTGTTTCATCACTAGCATCTAAAATGACAGTGTAATTTAACTGATTAGCAAACGTGTTAATGGTGCTTTCGCTTATATCGGCTGCGCAAACGTGATGCCCCTGATTAGCAAGCTCAAGCGAGGCGGTAACACCAAAACTACCTAATCCAATTACTGCAAACTGTGCCATGTGCGTTCCTATTTAAAAAATACTACATAGCAAAGACTATGGAATTTTAAAAAAGAGTCACCCCATATCAATTAAGCTTTATAAACATTTAACACTACAGCCAAAAATCTTTATAAAAACTTTATACACAACGTATTAAAAAGCAGTAACCTATAAAAAGAGAATTTTATGGGAGTGCACAAATGGGTATTAATAAATGGCTTAAGCCGCTTTTATTAACAACAATTGCGCCTATTTTTATTGTGCTGGCTATTTTTCCAGTTCGAGAGTGGCTAACGACCACCGACATTGTCATGTTGCAATTACTTTGGGTGGCATGGGTTGCGGTGCGTCAAAATGCAGCCTTAGCGGGGATTACAACGTTAGTTAGTGTGGCATGTACCGACTGGTTTTTTGTACTGCCGTACTTTACATTTCATATCGAAAAAATTGAATACTTAGTCACTTTTACTGTCATGCTTATAGTTGGCTTGATGATAAGCAAATTGGCGGGCGAGCTAAGTAAAAACGTTCGTGATACCCAGTTACATGCCAGCAATACACGATGTTTATATGAGTTAGCTAAGGCGCTTAATGGGCTTGATGATATAAACGCTCAGCGCCAAGTATTTACAATATCGATTAAAAACCATCTAGATATTACACTTCGTTGGAACAATAATACAATGGATAATGGAGAGTACTTTAATATCGAACAAAACACACAATGGGGCGGCTTTATTGCAGATGCCGAACTTAGTCCTGAAAACCGTGCATTTATAGATACGGCACTGTCTCTGTTGTTTCAGGTCCACGAAAACTCAAATCTTAGAAACCAGTCGGCATCGATGAAAGTACAAGCAGAGTTAGAACGTGCTAAAAACGCATTGCTGCGTAGTTTATCTCATGATCTACGCACGCCTTTAGCTACTATTATGGGCTCATCGAGTATGTTAGCTGACGAAAATATTGAGCTGAGTAAGGCATCAATTACAGAACAAGCAAAAAATATTTATGAGCAAAGTGAAATCTTAAATCAGCATTTTAATAAAGTGATGGAGCTTAGCCGGGTAAATAAAATAGGAGAGCAGCTAGCATGGCAAGCTATCAACGTACATACACTTGTTACTGAGGCTAAAGCACGCAGGCAGCAGCAATTAAGTGGTTTTAACTTAGTGTTAGTCTTTGATAAAGCTACTTGTTGTATAGGTGATATAACACTTTTAGAAATCGCGCTTGCGAATATATTCGAAAACGCGGCACGTTACGGTGATGGAGTGGCGACAGTGGACTTTAATACTGAACGAATTGGTAATATAACACATTATAAAATAGCCGTAAGCAATCTCATAGTTACTCATCCAAGCAGTTCGGATGAAGGAGTTGGTCTTGGTAGCGTAATTTGCGATGTAGTTGCTCAGTTTCATCAAGGCGAATTTGTATTAGCTATTGATGAGCTGACCCAAGTAGCGACAGCAATACTTAGCTGGAGTGCAAAGAATGATTAATGTATTGGTGCTAGAAGACTCACCTGCACTGCAAAGTTTTTTAAAAACATTACTAGGTGCCAGTGGCTATAACGTATCAATTAGTGCGAAAGGGCTTGATGGTTTTTCATTAATGAGTGAGCAAAGCTTTGACTTAGTGTTACTTGATTTGGGATTGCTTGATATGGATGGACAAGCTTGGTTACTTGAAGTACGACAATGGAGCCAAATACCAATATTAGTGCTTTCGGCTCGCGATGGCGAGGTGGAAAAGGTTACAGCCCTTGATAATGGGGCAAACGATTATATAACCAAACCTTTTAGTGCAAACGAACTTCTGGCAAGAATGCGTGTGCTACTAAGAGTAAATACACAGCCGAGTTTGGCACTGCAATGCGGTAGCATCATTATAGATCCGCATAAGCACACAGTTACGCTTAACAGTAGCGATGTAAAGCTCACTAATAAAGAATATAAAATTTTGCTTATGTTATTTCAAAATAAAGATAAAGTGCTTACTCATAATGCTATTTTAAGTCAGGTATGGGGGGAGCAATACATTAATAGACCTGAGTATATTCGTGTACATGTAGCGCAACTAAGACAAAAGCTTGAAGTAAACCCTGCAAGCCCTATTCATATCTTAACTGAGCCAGCGGTAGGTTATAGATTAGTTGGGTAGGCACTAAAAAATTATCGTCCTAAATTTAGCTATTTAGGACGATAAAGTTACACGTTTTTACGCTGGCAGGGACCTAAAAGTGCGACTCAGTGGCGAGACGTGCTTGATGCAACTCAATATGCCCCTGACTGTATGCAAACCACATTTCCTGGTGATTCGGCGCCCCTAAAAGGCTCATTGAGTGAAGACTGCCTTTACTTAAATATATGGGCACCAGCACAAGATATCACTCAAAAGCGCCCAGTTATGGTGTGGATACACGGTGGAGGCTTTGTCAATGGTGGTTCGTCAGCGGCTATTTATAGTGGTCAGTCGTTTGCCGAATCGGGCGTTGTATTTGTTAGTTTTAACTACAGGTTAGGGCGTTTTGGTTTCTTTGCTCATCCTGGGTTGAGTGAACAAAGCAAAAATACACCGCTTGGAAATTACGGCTTAATGGATCAAATCGCGGCCCTAAAATGGGTTAAAAATAACATTCCCCATTTTGGTGGAGACGCTGATAATGTAACACTTTTTGGTGAGTCAGCTGGTGGTCGCTCGGTGAATTTTCATATGTTATCGCCCCAATCTAAAGGGCTTTTTCACAAAGCGATTGTGCAATCAGGGGGTGGTAGAAGTGATTCGACAGAGACGGTCGTATACTTAAATAAAAAAGGCACTAAAGGTAACCCTTCAGCTGAGGATGCTGGCATTCAATTTGCTAGAAGTGTGGGAATTAATACCAATGATATAAAAGCACTCGCAAAACTACGTGCTTTACCTGCAGAAAAGGTATTGAGCGGTTTGAATATGATGAACGCAAATACGCCTACTTACAGCGGGCCTATGATTGACTCATCTATTGTATTAACAAGTGACGAGGAGGGGGTTTGCTCAAGCTCTACAAACAAAAGTTCCACTTTTTATTGGCAGTACGGATTTTGAGTGGGGATTTTTAAAAGACTACAATCCGAAAGGTGCTATTGCAATAGCCACAGAAACGATCGAATCAGTGAACAATAAAGCTCAGTTTACTAAAGCGTATGCGCCATTTGTGCTAGCTAAAAATGGGGAGTTAAATTATCCACTGCTAGGCTCTATGATATTCGGTGATAAGCGTTTTGTAGAACCTGCGCGCTATATTGCAAGCAAAGCGAGTATGAGTGAACAGCCTACATGGCTTTATCGTTTTAATTACGTCCCTAGCCACTTAAAAGGCAAAGTTGATGGCGCATACCATGCCACTGAAATACCTTTTGTATTTAATACTCTTGCGCAAAATCCGTTAACATCGCAAAACGATTTTAAAATTGCCAGTGCAATGCACGCTGCATGGGTAAGGTTTGCTAAATACAGCAACCCGTCACCTAAGCAAGGCATTGCTTGGCCTAATTACAATGCTAAAGATAATAGAATAATTGAATTTAACGAGAACGGAAGTGAGGTAAAACAAGACCCACTTGAGAATCGCTTAAATGAGATAACCAATCTAATTAGCCAATAAACATTTATAGAGCCCGTATATATACGGGCTTTTATTGGCATAAATATTAAATTTTCATAACTAAAATTTATATTTTTAGAGCGTGTTGATATGTGTTTATTAAAAAATTAAACAAAGCATGTTTAGTGCATTTTAAGCATGATATTAGATTTTAATGTATTAACCATTTGGTCCGTCTGTTAGGCTGATTCAGTATGCTAAAGCTGCATATGTGCCATTTAAATTAAACTCAAATACCACACAATAGCATTAAATCAAGGCGCAAACCCTGACCAAAGCGTTGCTGTTAACTTTTTAATTATTACGAAAAATTTCATTGATTCAGTAAAATTGTAGCTAGGTAAGCCGTATTTATTGGGTAGCAGACATGGCCTTAACGATTCAAATACATAGCTTATAGCTTAAAAGGAAAAGTTTAGGAGGCATATTATACAATTTGAATTCAATTGTTTTGATTCTGTGAAAGTTAAATTTCAGCAGCTAATCACCTCCAGATAAAATGTTGCCACTGAAATGTATGTTGTTTGGGTTAAATTTGTTACATATGGCAACCCATCACCTTATTTTACTCAAAATTTGCCACTACTTTCAGCGATAAAGAATGAAATTATTGAATTTAATCAGTTTTGGTAAGCTATCAAAAACGATCAGATAGTTAAGCTTTTAAACGATATAACTAAGTTAGTTAACTAATCGTATATATTAATAAATAAAGCCCATGTTACTAATATCATATGAGCTTATTATTTTAAGGGAACTTGTTTAAATTTTCTCGTATGGCATTCCCACATATTGGATTGCTATTACTTTTTTACCTTCTTCATAATTTAGATGAAAATCAAGGTCGGATGCCATGAATCGTTCAAGCGTTTTAGTCTCGTTTTCATTCATGTTGTCATCATCGTATTCATGCAGCATGTTTGACATCCACCATGAGAATCGCTCGGCGTGCCATACTCTTTTTAATGCTATTTCGGAGTATTTGGCTACCGCATCAGGTTCCTCACCATTGTATGTCTTATCTAGCAATTTGCTGAGGGTGGATACATCAGATGCTGCCAGATTAAGACCTTTAGCGCCTGTAGGTGGTACAATGTGAGCGGCATCGCCAACTAAAAATAAGCGTCCATCTTGCATTGGTTCACATACAAAGCTACGCAGAGGGGCAATACTTTTTTCAATGCTGGGGCCGGTAATCAGCATCTCAGCTACGTCTTCAGGTAAGCGTTTTTTAAGCTCAGTCCAAAATTCATCATCAGACCAATCTTCAATTTTATCAGTTAATGGCACCTGTAAATAATAACGTGAACGGGTTGAAGAGCGCATACTAGCTAAAGCAAAGCCTCGTTTAGTTTTACAGTAAATAAGCTCATCAGCAACGGGGGGAGTATCGCTAAGTAACCCAAGCCAGCCAAAAGGATAAATACGTTCAAATTCGTTACGTTTTTCTTTAGGGATAGATTGTCGAGAAACGCCATGAAAGCCATCGCATCCAGCAATATAATCACAGTCTAATTTATATTCAATACCATTTTGTGTAAACGTTACAAATGGGGAGTTTGAACTTTGCTCATGAATGGCAACATCACTAGACTCATAATAAGTCGTTGCCCCTATGTTTTGGCGCGCTTGCATTAAATCACGGGTAACTTCTGTTTGCCCGTAACACATAACGGTGCTGCCATTTGTAAGTGCCTTTATATCGATTCGATGACGTTGACCATAATGTGCTATTTCAAAGCCATCGTGAATGTGGCCTTCCTTTTTCATTCGCTCATCTACACCAGCTTCTGCTAGTAGACTCACTAATCCTTGTTCTAAAATACCTGCACGAATACGACCTAAAATATATTCGCCTGATGCGCGCTCTATAATTATGTTATCGATCCCCTTTTTAGCTAGAAGTTGACCGAGTAACAATCCAGAGGGCCCTGCGCCAATGATTGCTATTTTAGTTTTTAATGATTGCATTTTTATACTCGTTGAAAACATCGTGTTCTTTTATATTGCTCATTAGTTAATGTTTAAACCATTCACAATTGATGTCATCTGTTGTACTTTTGAGTCAAAGTTAATTTGAGTACACGTGCACATGAATAAAAAAATTCCATTTTATGACCTATACGGAGAGCCGTTTATTCGCCAAGAGCCAGGTGCTGTTCATGTTGAAGATATAGCTTATCGAAGCAGTGAGCTTAAATGGGAGATATCCCCACATCGTCATAATAAGTTAGTTCAAATTGTAATTGTTTTTAATAACTCTTGGGCTGCGAGGTTAGATGAAAGAGAGTATCAACTGAATGGGGATTGGGGGGTAATTATTCCGGCTGGTGTTGTACATGGCTTTCATTTTAAACCACGCACACAAGGCTTTGTGATTTCAATAGACGACAGTTTTTTAGTAAGCAATTATGGTGAGACTAGCCTGAATCAATTGTTATTAAAGCCATTAACGGTTGAGTTTGAAAATGCAGCACGTTTAGTGCATTTAAAGCACTACATAGAGCTGCTAATGTATGAAATTAATTATAATGAATTAGGTGCGCCTATTGCCGTTGAGCAAATGCTAAAATTGATATTATTAAATATTTTTAGGCAAAAAAACACTACTCTTTTGGCAAGTAACGCCCGCAGTCGAGAAACAGAAATAGTCGTTAATTTTAGAAGCTTAATTGAGCTAAATTATACCTCACATATGACTATTCCTGACTACGCTGAGAAGCTACATATATCTACTTCAAAGTTAAACCGTATTTGTAAAAGTTTATTAAATGATTCTCCCAAAGCAATTGCTCATCAACGTCTGATCACTGAGGCAAAGCGACGTTTAATCTATACTACACAAACAATCAACGAAATAGCGCTTCATTTAGGATTTAAAGATAGCGCGTATTTTTGCCGTTTTTTTAAGTTAGCCACTAATACAACCCCAACATTATTCAAGCAACAGTCGAATATTAACTAGCTCGATTAAAGCATGCGCGTATTGTTTTTAATTATTGTTAAAAAACGCGATTGCATTTGGGTAGGCTGCCAGTCTTTTCGTATCGTCAGTCCTATACTACGGTCAGTATCGGGCAGTGTCATCGGGCAGATAGCTAATATTCCTGTTTGTACTTCTATTTCAACTTGCTTGGCTGGTAACAAGGCCGCTCGAGAACTGTTTAATAAAATACCGCGCGCAGCAACTTGTGAGCTGCACTCTATTACATGGCTTGGTGGTGGTAAACCTCGGCTAACAAATATGTTACTAAAAACCTGCCACGCGGGTGTGCTTTTGTTAGGTGCTACCCAATCAAGTTGTTGGAGCTCTTTTGTTGATATTGTTTGGCGGCTTGCCAAAGGGTGTTGAGCATTTACTACAACACAAAGTTGATCTTTAAATAATGGAATTTGTTCAATATCATTATGTTGAGCAGGGATGCGTAATGCACCGACAATGATGTCAATTTCACCATGAAGTAAGTTAGCTAGCTGCTCTTGGTATGGACCATCTATAATACTTAGCTGGGCATCAGGAAATTCATTATTTAAAGCAATAATACTCAATGGCACAATAGCTGAGCGTGCCAATGGTAAGCTACCTACTTTTAGAGCACCATCCATTTGTCCATTAAACTCCCTCATTTCATAAATACCTTGGCGTAATTCAGAGAAAAACAGCTTTGCAAAACGATTTAGCAAGTTTGCCGTCCAAGTAGGTTCAATACCCACGGGTGAACGTACCGCGAGGTCCTTTTTACATAGTTGCTCTAAATCTTTGATGCTGCGGTGTAAGGTGGGTTGCGACAAATTAAGTTTATTGGCTGCAGCGGTGTAGTTTTTCATTTGTACTAAGTGTATGAGTGCTACTAATTGCTTTGAAGTGACAGAGCGATTAAAGGCATCTTGCTTATGTTTATTATTAAAAATAACCCTCGAAAATTCATCCAAATACTCAAATGCACGTTCAACCCGATTTAGAAAAAATATACCGCTTGGCGTCGGTGTCATCCCCGAGTGGGTCCGAATAAATAGGACTTGATTAAGTTCGTTTTCAAGTTTTTTAATGCCTTGGGTGAGTGCCGACTGGGTTAAGTGAACAGTATTAGCTGCCTTGCTTAACGACATTAAGTTCCTTATATACAAGGCGCTTAACAAATGTCTATTGTTAAAATTCATTTTTATTTAACTCACACATTAATATTTGATTACTACCACTATAGAAAAAACTAATGTCCTTTGACAGCTTTTTAAAGTTCTTTATATAGCTGACTTCAATATACTCATTGCATCAATAGCGTTTAATTATAAATAAGGTAAATAGTATGGCTGTGTGTATTACAGATATAGCGCGCCCTAATAAAGAGATATTAGAAAAATACCAAAATGCTGAAGTTGCAACGGTACATGAGGCACAAGGTCGCGTTGGCTTATTAGCCAGCTATATGAAGCCTATTTATCGCTCTGCTCGTATTGCTGGCAGTGCAGTAACATGTGAAGTGGCTCCTGGCGACAACTGGATGATTCATGTAGCTGTAGAGCAATGTCAGCCAGGTGATGTACTTGTTGTTACACCTACGAGCGGGTGTATTGACGGTTTTTTTGGTGACTTGTTGGCAACTTCATTACAAGCGCGAGGCGTTAAAGGTTTAATTATTGATGGTGGCGTACGCGATATCGCAACACTGACTGAAATGGGCTTCCCGGTTTGGTCTAAAGATGTTTATGCGCAAGGTACAGTTAAAGAAACCATTGCAAATGTCAATGTGCCAGTTGTGTGCGCAGGGGCTTATATAAAACCTGGAGACATCATTGTTGCTGATGATGACGGCGTTGTTGTTGTTGAACAAAGTCGTGGTGAAGAGGTTCATGAAAAAGTCCTGAAACGTGTTGCTAACGAAGAAGACAAGCGAAAGCGTTTAGCTTCGGGTGAGTTAGGTTTGGATATATATGCTATGCGCGAGCGTTTAGCAGCTAAAGGCTTAACTTATATAAAGCAAAGTGAGGATAAGTAAATGCACGCGGCTATTCCTTGCTCAATTATGCGCGGTGGTACCTCTAAAGGGCTTTATTTTTTAGCCAGTGATCTTCCGAGTGATTCCTCAAAGCGCGATGAATTACTGTTACACATAATGGGGTCGCCTGACACAAGGCAAATTGATGGTTTAGGTGGTGCGCATCCTCTCACCAGTAAAGTGGCTATTGTTGAAAAATCAATGCGAGCAAATACTGATGTGGATTACCTTTTTTTACAAGTTGTAGTTGATAAAGCGGTGGTGAGTGATACACAAAATTGTGGCAATTTACTCGCCGGTGTTGCGCCATTTGCAATTGAGCAGGGCTTAGTGAATGCAAAAGAAAAAACAACCGATGTACGAATTCATATGCTAAATACTGCAGCCTCAGCTGTTGCACGCGTTCAAACTCCTAATGGCAAAGTAAGCTATAAAGGGGATGCCGTAATCGACGGTGTACCAGGTTCAGCAGCGCCTATCACGCTCGACTTTCTAGATATAGCGGGTGCCAATTGTGGTGCACTTTTTCCTACGGGTAATGCCATAGATGAAATTAATGGGTATTCAATAACCTGTATTGATAACGGCATGCCGGTGGTTATTTTAGATGCTAGCGAGTTTGGTTTAGTGGGTGATGAGTCGCCTAATTCACTCGAAGATAATACCGATTTAAAGCAAAAGATTGAAGCTATTCGTTTAATCGCGGCTAAGATGATGAATTTAGGGGATGTAACTAATAAAACGATTCCAAAAATGTCTTTAGTAAGCCCTGCAAAAAATGGTGGGGTAATTAACACTCGAACATTTATACCCCACCGTGTTCATGAGGCTATTGGGGTGTTAGGCAGTGTGAGCGTAGCAAGTGCATGTGTTTTAAAAGGTACTGTAGCCTATAGGCATGCTAACCAAAACTTTATTGATGGGGAGTTTGATATCGTTGTTGAGCATCCAACGGGTCAGTTTACTGTTGAAATGCAGGTATCAGGTATCGCTCAACTGAGCACTTATAAAATACATCGTTCTGCGCTGTTAAGAACCGCGCGCTTATTAATGGTCGGCTCCGCAATGGCTTGATCGACTACTAAAAGATAGTTTCAATAATACTCTCAGCAGGAGACACACAATGATAATAGACTGCCACGGACATTACACAACAGCGCCAGAGTCATTACAGCTTTTTAGAGCAGCGCAAATTAAAGCATTTGAAGAGGGAAGAGCCCTTCCAGGCGTTCCCTATATTTCGGACGATGAAATTCGCGAAAGTATTGAAAAAAATCAGTTAAAATTACTTGATGAACGCGGCTTAGATATGACTATTTTTTCACCTCGTGCATCGGCTATGGCTCATCACGTAGGTAATGAGGAGGTATCAAAACAATGGACCTCAGCCTGTAACGATTTAATAGCGCGAGTTGTTGACTTATACCCTACGCGTTTTATAGGAGTGTGCCAATTACCACAATCGCCGGGAGTACCAATTGAAAATTCAGTTGCTGAGCTAGAGCGCTGTGTTAATGAATTAGGATTTGTTGGTTGTAATTTAAACCCTGACCCTTCTGGTGGTCATTGGACTTCAGCTCCGTTAACCGATCCGAGTTGGTTTCCACTTTATGAAAAAATGGTTGAGCTCGATGTTCCTGCAATGATCCATGTATCGGGCTCATGTAATCCAAATTTTCATGCGACGGGCGCGCATTATATGAATGCTGATACCACCGCATTCATGCAATTTTTACAAGGTGACTTGTTTAAAGAGTTTCCTGATTTACGGTTTATTATACCCCATGGTGGTGGAGCGGTGCCTTATCATTGGGGGCGTTATCGTGGATTGGCTGATATGATGAAGCAGCCACCTTTAAATGAGCACGTAATGAAAAATGTGTATTTTGATACCTGCGTTTATCACCAACCGGGGATTGATTTATTAGTAGACGTTATTGATACTAAAAACATTTTATTTGGCTCTGAAATGATTGGTGCCGTGCGCGGTATTGATCCGCAAACAGGACACTATTTTGATGATACTAAACGTTACATTGACACATTAGAAATATCGGCAGCAGACAAAAAAGCGATTTTTGAAGAGAATGCGCGTCGCGTATACCCACGCTTGGACGTCAAATTAAAAGGGATGGGTTTGTGAGTAAATTTATAATGGATGCCGATTGGCTTCATTGGCATCAATCGCCATCAAAACCTGGTTTTGAGTTACCCGAAGGTGCGGTTGATGCGCATTGTCATGTATTCGGCCCCGGCAATGAGTTTGGTTTTGCGCCCGAGCGTAAATACACACCGTGCGATGCATCAAAACAGCAGCTCTGGGATTTACGCGATTACTTAGGATTTAGTCGAAATGTTATTGTGCAAGCAACCTGTCATGGAGCTGACAACAATGCGATGGTAGATGCGCTTTTAGCATCAAATGGTTTAGCACGTGGTATTGCAACTATTAAAGAAGATATTAGCGAAGCCGAGCTTGATAAATTACATGCTGCAGGTGTACGCGGTGTACGTTTTAATTTTGTAAAGCGCCTAGTTGATGCCTTGCCATTTGACTCGTTAAAACGTATAGCTGATCGTATTGTTAAACGTAATTGGCACATTGTTATCTATTTTGAAAGCCAAGATTTGCCCGAGCTTTATGATTTTTTCACTAGTTTGCCAACGACATTAGTCGTTGACCATATGGGGCGCCCAGATGTTACTAAACCTGTTGAAGGCGAAGACTTTGCGTTGTTTTTACAGTTTATGCGCGAAAATGAAAATGTATGGTCTAAAGTAAGCTGCCCTGAACGAATTTCTATTGATGGTCCTGATAAAGGCTACCAAGATGTTGTTCCTTTTGCGCGCAAAGTCGTCGAAAGTTTTCCTGACCGTGTTTTATGGGGCACAGATTGGCCTCACCCAAATATGAAAAGCCACATGCCTGACGATGGTAAATTAGTGGACATGATTCCACTTTTTGCACCTACTGCTGAATTACAGAAAAAGTTATTAATTGATAATCCAATGCGTTTGTATTGGTCGAAATAAGGAATACATATGGCTATTAATAAACCTTACAAAGAGGTGCCAGGTACCATTATATTTGACGCCGATATGGCGCGTTTAGGTTTTCACTTAAATCAATTTTGCATGTCGTTGATGAAAGCGCCAAATCGGAAGAAATTTAAAGCAGGTGAGAAAGTCTACCTTGATGAGTGGCCAATGAGCGAAGCACAAAAAGAAGCGGTTATAGCACGTGATTACAACAGAATGATGAGCCTAGGCGGCAATATTTATTTTCTTGCAAAAATATTTTCTAGCGACGGTATTAGTTTTCAAGCCGCAGCATCAACGATGACGGGGATGACACAAGATGAATACGCGCAAATGATGCTATCAGGGGGTCGTGCACCCGACAGCAGTAATACATTAAAGAAAGGAAGTTAATCATGGCCAAAATAAATGCAGGTGTTGCTACATCACATGTTCCGGCTATTGGGGCTGCTATTGATAATGGCATAACAGATAATGAGTATTGGAAACCATTATTTGAGGGTTATGATTACGCTAAAGAGTGGATAAAAAAGCAAAAACCAGACGTTGTATTATTAGTATATAACGATCATGCAACCGCGTTTGACTCTAATTTAGTCCCTACCTTTGCGATTGCAACGGGTGAAGAGTTTAAGCCAGCCGATGAAGGATGGGGGCCACGTCCTGTGCCAAATGTAAAAGGCTATCCTGAATTTGCTTCACATATTGCTCAATCTGTTATTCAAGACGATTTTGACTTAACTGTCGTCAATACTTTAGATGTTGATCATGGTTTAACGGTCCCGTTATCACTGATGTTTGGTCAGCCTGAAAATTGGCCGTGTAAAGTTATTCCTATTGCAGTAAATGTAGTGCTTTATCCAACCCCATCTGGGCAGCGTTGTTACAATTTAGGTAAATCGTTACGTAAAGCTGTAGAAAGTTTTGATGAAGACCTGAATGTACAAATTTGGGGGACGGGCGGCATGAGCCATCAATTACAGGGACCGCGTGCAGGTTTAATTAATAAAGAATTTGATAATGCTTTTTTAGATGACATTGTTGATGATGCTGAAAACTTAGCCCTAAAACCACATCTTGAATACATTAACCTAGCTGGCTCTGAAGGCATTGAGCTTATTATGTGGCTCGTAATGCGTGGTGCGCTCAATGATGAGGTTGAATTAAAGAAGCGTCATTATCATGTACCCGCATCTAATACTGCTGTTGGTCATCTTGTTTTAGAAAATAAATAACCTGGAGAAATTTTATGAAAGTAATTGTTGTTGGACCAGGCGCATTTGGAATTAAGCACCTTGACGGTATTAAAAATATCGACGGTGTTGAAGTGGTAGCACTTGTTGGTCGTACGCTAGAAAAAACTCAAAAAGTGGCTGATGAGTATGGCATTCCACAGGTTTTTACAAGCTTAAATGATGCGCTTAAAATTGACGCAGATGCAGTTATTTTATGTACACCTACTCAGCAACACGCTGCGCAATCTATCCAATGTATGGAAGCGGGTAAGCATGTGCAAGTTGAAATCCCATTAGCAGATAGCTGGGAGAATTCATTAAAGGTAGTTGAGGTACAAAAGCGCACGGGGCTGACTTGTATGGTTGGGCATACTCGGCGCTTTAATCCATCACATCAATGGGTTAATAATAAAATAACGGCTGATGAGTTTAGTATTCAGCAAATGGATGTACAAACGTACTTTTTCCGTCGTAAAAATATCAATGCTAAAGGCGAGGCCCGGTCGTGGACTGATCACCTTTTATGGCACCACGCTGCGCACACTGTTGATTTATTTGCTTATCAAGCAGGCGCTAAAGTGGTTAAAGCGAATGCTATTCAGGGACCAATTCACCCAGAGCTTGGTATTGCTTTAGATATGTCTATTCAATTACTAGCTGAAAATGGTGCAATTTGTACCTTATCATTATCGTTTAACAATGATGGGCCTTTAGGAACATTTTTCCGCTATATTGGTGACACAGGAACATACATAGCACGCTATGATGATTTAGTGGATGGCAAAGAAAATGCGATTGATGTCTCCGCTGTTGATGTATCAATGAATGGTATTGAGCTGCAAGATAGAGAGTTTTTTACTGCTATAAAAGAAGGTCGCGAGCCTAATTCAAGTGTGGAGCAGGTACTTGATTGTTATCGGGTGCTTCACGACTTAGAGCAGCAATTAAATAATCAATAATTAATCGCAAAGGAGGGCGTATGAATAAGCGTAAAATTAATGGTCATAGCGTTAATCCAATTGGGTTGGGCTGTATGAACTTGAGCCATGCCTATGGGAGTCCTCCCTCAGATGAAGCTGCAATTAATTTATTACACGCAGCGATTGATTTAGGTGTTGAGCATTTTGATACTGCCGCTTTGTATGGATTTGGTAAAAATGAAGCCCTACTAGGTAAAGCTTTAGCTCCACACCGAGATAAAATTTTTTTGGCGAGCAAATGTGGTATGGCGGGCGTTAATGGCAAGCGTGTTATTGATGGGCGTCCACAAACGCTTCGATCAACAATAGAGGCGTCTTTAACTAGTCTAAATACAGAAGTTCTAGATTTATATTACTTACATCGTATGGATAAATCTGTGCCGATTGAGGAGAGTGTTGGCGAGCTCTCGCGCTTAGTTGGTGAAGGAAAAATTAAAGCAATTGGCTTATCTGAGGTATCAGCCGAGTCAATAATGCGAGCAAATAGCGTACATTCGATTGCAGCAGTGCAAACAGAGTATTCGTTATGGACGCGTAATCCTGAAATTGCAGTCCTCGAAACATGTAAGCATATAGGGGCTGCTTTTATTGCATTTTCACCATTAGCGAGAGGCTTCTTAACTGAGCAGGTTACCAGTCTAGAGGTACTAGTTGAAGGTGATATTAGACGTGGTATGCCACGCTTTAATGAACCTCATTTTAGCAAAAACAAGCAATTGTTAAGTGCATTAAAATCTATCGCACAAAGCACAAATTTAACACTGGCTCAATTGTGTTTAGCCTGGGTCCTTCATCAAGGTGAGCATGTTCATGTTATCCCTGGCACACAGAATAATGCACATTTAGCCGATAATGTAAGTGCTGAAAAAATTGTACTGTCAGCAGAGCAGTTAACGCAACTATCAGCTTTATTCTCACCGTTCTCAGTTAGTGGTCCGCGTTATCCTGAAGCAACTCAAGCGGAAATAGACACCGAAGAGTTTTAAATGTAGCAATTAAGGTTTTTCGTTTTGAGCTTATTACTAAATGATTTACTCACCCCGCTTTATGCGGGGATTTTAATTGCATCCGCTTTTTTTGGATCATTTATTACCGCCGCATTTGGTGCAGGAGGCGGCTTATTACTACTGCTTTCAATGGCCTCTATACTGCCTATGTCAATTGTTATTCCCGTTCATGGCCTTGTTCAGTTAGGCTCTAATGCGACTCGTGCAATAGCAACGTATAGATACATTGACCTAGATATGTTGGCTTATTTTTCAGTAGGGGGGCTGTTTGGTGCTGTGCTATCGACTACTGTAGTAACACAAATAGCACTTGAGCCGATGAAAATTGTGTTGGCAATATTTATTTTTTATTTGTTGTGGGGCCCAAAGCCTAAATTTAGTGGCACATCACCAAGCGTGCGCTTTATTGCAGGGTTAAGTACTGCCTTTCTCTCTGTATTTGTTGGCGCTAGCGGCCCAATTGTAAGCAGTTACTTGTATACAAACGAGTATGAAAAATTAAAATTTACGGCAACATTTTCAAGCTGTATGGCACTTCAGCATGTATTAAAAGCGGGAGTTTTTAGTGTTGTTGGATTTGCATTTTTTAATTGGCTGCCTTTAATTTTTTGTATGGTTATTAGTGGTGTGTTCGGAACGTTTGTAGGTTTACATGTATTAAATAAAACTCATGGAGCTAACTTTAGAAAGGTATTACGACTTATCTTGAGCTTTTTATCTCTGCATTTGATATGGCAAGGCGTCCGTTATTTTTATAATTAGTTGGGATAATATAAATAATACCCCCTCGCTGTCACTCATTTTCAGCGAAAGGGTATTAACAACCTAGTTAACCTAAAATCGGGTCAGTTATATTGCTTTAGCTAAAGCAATATGGGAGTCGCGCATAATTGCAGAGTGCTCAGCTTTGTCGCCTCCTTCTATTTCAATTTGAGCAAGTCGACCTGAGTTTTCAACAACAAGCTTACAACGCTCCCAACGACGCTCTTTAAAAGCGGTTAGTGCGTGTTCTAACTGAGCATGCTTAGTTAGTTCATCAGCCAGTACAATAGCGTCTTCAATACCTATACATGCACCCGACGCTAAATGAGGTGTCGTTGCATGTACTGCATCGCCAATAAGTACGATTCGGTTTTTATGCCATGCTTCTTTAACTAATAGCCCTTCAAGTGGTCGGTAATCAATTTTAGAGTTTTCATTTAGGTGAGCATGTATTTCTTGTACTACCGGTGCTGGAAATTTGGCTACAAGTGCTTTTAATAAAGGTAAAAAGTCTTTTGGTTCAATATAATTATTTTCAATTTTATCCTCTGTAACAAACATATACATTTCGTTTTTCGACATAGGGTTAACCCCTACTTTAATATGTTCGCCTACCCACATTACCGTGTTATCAATGCCTTCAAGGCGAGGCAGTACGGCTCGCCATACACCTTGGCCTACAAATTTAGGCTTTTCAGCTTCAGGGAATGTGACTTGTCGTACTTTTGAGTACAAGCCATCAGCACCAATAATTAGGTCATATGTTTTTGTTGTGCCATCGGTAAAGGTTACTGTTGCACCATTTTCGTCTTGTTCAATAGATGAAAATGTACAGCCAAGCCTAACATTGGCATTGGTTTGTTTCGTTTTATTTGCCAAAATTTGTGCAAGTGCTGGTCGCATTATAGCGCCCGCTTTTGGAATATTAGCATTAGCCATTAATGGCGTTGGTATATGGGCCAGGTGCAAACCATGTGGGGCATATATATCTAACCCTTCATGGGCACTGCCTTTTGCTAAAAACTCTTCTAAAATTCCAAGTTGTTGAAAAGCTCGAATTGTAGCTCCACCTAAACTGATCCCAGCCCCTTCTGCTCGCCAGTTAGGATCAATTTCGACCAAATCGACAGCAATATTTTTTTTCTCAAGTTCGATGGCTGCCGACATACCAGAGAAGCCACCACCAATTATTAATACATTAGAAATACACGGGTTCATTTTAGAACTCCTTTATTGTTGTTTTATCCACCCAAATTTCATTGTGTTGGTGAATATCTAATTCAATGTTTGTTAAGGCCTGATTTTTACATGGCCCTTGTGTGCAAATACCAGTGCTAATTTCGAATAAAGCGCCGTGAGCAGCACAGACTATTTGATCACTTTTTGAATCTAAGTATTTATCTTTTTTCCAAGGTAATGTGGTATCACCGTAGTGAGGACAGATATCTTTATAGCCATAATACTCCCCATTTTTATGAACTATAAAGAGGCTGTCGCGCCCTTGATTAAGAGGGTCAAAGCCTTTAGCTTGACCCTCTGTAATATCGCTTTTATAGGCGATAAATACTTTACTCATGATTACTCTGGTTTACCGGGAGGTGGGCCCATTGGTGCCCACTTTTCGCGGTACTGAAGCAAGAAAGCTTGCGAATTATCAGCACCCGGCATTGCTTCTCGTGCAGTCCATTCATCATCGTGTAAATCCATATCAGCATCATATTCAATGTTGCAGCCAAACGGACTTTTGAAGTACCAAAACCAGTTTGATCCGAATATATGACGACCTGGCCCCCAAAAGCTTTGATAGCCTTTATTAACTAAGGCAGTACCTGCCTGAGAAACTTCTGTTGGTCCGCTCATATGAAAAGTGAAATGCTCAATACCTTGCATGTGTGGCGGGGTATTTATAAAAAATAATGTGTGGTGATCGTTGGTACCGGCAGGGCGCATAAAAGGACCTACATGGGTAAAACGATCCGTAGTAATAAAGCCTAAACGCTGTGCGTAAAAAGCTTCAGCTTTAACGGCATCCGGTACAAAATACACAACATGAGAAAGGCTACGAGGCTTTGCCTTGAAGTCTGTATTAATACCAATATTGTTTACAGCACGGTTGTTTTCACACCCTGGCGCGTTGACTTTTTCTGCTGGTAGATTCTCGAGCGATTGCCGTATGGTCACTTGAAAACCAATAACAAACCCTAAATCGTCAACAGATTCGATACTGCCATCGTCTAAAGTTGTTACTGTTCGGTCTTTTTCAAGCTCTGTTTTTAAAGCATCTATTGTATGCTGATCTTTTACACCGTAAATTGTTTTACGCAGCATTGAACCAGTAGCAAGAGGATTCGGTAATGAGCTGTCATCTGCTTTTTTAATCTCAATACCTGTGCCATCAAGAGCAACAAATCGTGTTTCAGTTTTTTGTGTTAAGCCATAATCTAGTGCGAACTGCTTACAACTCTCGGTGTCTTCAACACCAAAAACAAGCGTATCGGGGCCAATAATATTCATGGTGTGATCCTTATTGTTTTTTTAATTCGTTAAATGTTTCAGCTACCCAATCAGCTATGTACTGACCCGCGTTTGAACTGTTGTCGAAGCTAGAGTGCTGTACACCACCTTCTCGTTCTGTAAAGATTTTTAGCTCACGCTTAGGGCTATTGACTAGT
Organism: Pseudoalteromonas sp. SR41-1; assembly: GCF_014164015.1. Classification (NCBI taxonomy): domain Bacteria; kingdom Pseudomonadati; phylum Pseudomonadota; class Gammaproteobacteria; order Alteromonadales; family Pseudoalteromonadaceae; genus Pseudoalteromonas; species Pseudoalteromonas sp. SR41-1. The sequence continues at coordinate 189,633 of NZ_JACJEK010000003.1, read as the reverse complement.
TGCTCAAAGGTGCGCTCGGCCCATTTAAGTGGAATTTGCGAATCTTTAGCGCCGTGAGTGACTAAAAATGGCACTTTAATTTTTTCAATTTGACCATCAAGGTGGACGTTTTCAGCAATTTCCATGAAATCATCCATATTTTTTGCACCCCAAACCCATTGCACATGTGCCCAGTAATGAGGTACGGGGAAGTCACCTTCTTTTTCTAAGCGACGTTTTTGAACGTCACGCCAATCGTGGTTTGCACCCCATACACAGCCTAGGGCAAGTCTCGGTTCATTCGCTACCGCACGAGGGCAGTAATAGCCACCTAAAGAGACACCTTCCATGCCAATTAGCTTGCTATCTACTTCATCATGTTGTTCTAACCAATCAACAACAACACTTGCCCAATGCTCAGTGTCAAAACGAGCATGGAAGTCTTGTAGCTTTAACGCTTCACCTGTACCTGGTTGATCTAAAACAAGTGATGAAACGCCACGTTCTGCTAACCATTGTGGTAAACCAACGCGATATTTCATTTCCTTTGATGAATCTAGGCCGTTTATTTGTATAAGAATAGGGGCAGGGCCTTTAACGCCTTTGGCTTTGACATAAAGAGCACTAAGGTGTTTGCCTTCATAAGGAATTTCCACGCGTTCACAGTTTTCGTGACCCAGTTCGATTGATTTTTGAAAAAGCGAAAGTGAACGTTTATACAGCTCTGTTCTTCCCGAGGCGCCATGTGCTTGAATGCGTTCACAGGTTATAAGGTAGGTTGCAGCGCGATTATATTTGTACCCTGCAGAAAGCAGTCTGCCGCGTTCTAGATCTTCTTCAGCAAGACCACATAGTTTATCGGCCATTTTAGCCCACGTGTCTCTAAATGCTTGAACGCCTTCTTTATCTGGTGATTTTGCAGCCTCTTGTAAAGGGCCACACATTTCTTCGATTTCGCCAATGCGAGCGCCCATTTCGATAGCTAAATTTACTGATAAATTCCATACATAATTCGTCGGGAAATACTTAAACATAATAACCTCTTAATAAATTAATGTGTTGTGCTCAACTACTTTTCTAGAAATGCGACAGCTCTGACAAAACCTGCTGAGGCATGTTTAATTTTGTAAGGAAAACATGAAACTAAAAAACCACTACTTGGTAGTGATGCTAAGTTTGCTAGCTTTTCCATTTGCCCATAACCAATGTCGCGACCCGCTTTATGGCCTTCCCAAATGATTGATGGGTCGCCGCTTTCTTCGAAACGTTGTTTAGTGAATTTAAAAGGAGCATCCCAGCTCCAAGCGTCGGTACCCACAACTTTTATACCGCGCTCTAAAAGATACAAGGTGGCTTCGCGGCCCATACCAACACCAGCATCAAGGTAACCAGGCTTACCGTAAACAGAGCCTGCACGGGTATTGACTAAAACGATGTCTAACGGCGATAAGGTGTGATTAATTCGGGCTAGCTCTTTTTCAACGTCTAGGGCAGTAATTACATAACCATCAGGGAAATCTCTAAAATCTAATTTAACACCGCGTTGAAAACACCACTCCAAGGGCAACTCATCAATACCAAAGGCTGGTTTTCCACCATCTGTGGTAGAGGCATAGTGCCATGGTGCGTCCATGTGAGTGCCACTATGAGTGGTGATCTCTAAACGTTCAGCCGCCCACGATTCATTCCCTGGGAGTTGATCTTTTTTTAAACCAGGGAACATTGATGACATTTCTGGCCAACCTTGTTGGTGGTCGGTATACTCGATTTTTGGTAATAATGGCGGTGGATCGGTATAGGGGTTATTCTCAAGCGTTACCGATAAATCGATTAATGTGTATTGTGATGGATTAAACATGTGTATTCTCCATTATGGCTTCTTGTTTTATATCTCCAAATATTGACTTGCCCTGCGAATCTAGTACTCGCATATGAACTGTTTCGCCAGATTGTAAAAAGTCTGTTTGTGGTTTGCCTGTGGCAATCATTTCCTTAGCACGTAGCTCTGAGATACAGGCATGTCCTTTACTAATATCTGCGTTAGAAACAGTACCTGAGCCAAACACGGTGCCCGCTTTAATAGGGCGAGTTTTAGCGACATGGGCAATTAATTCATGAAAACCAAAAAACATCTCTGTGCCATCAGGCGCACCAAACCATTTGTCGTTACGGTAAACTTCTAGTGGCAGTGAAATACGACCATTACGCCAGTTTTCACCAAGCTCATCAGGGGTAATAGCAAATGGTGCGAAGCTGGTAGGGCCTTTAGCTTGTACAAAGCCAAAACCTGTTTTCATTTCTCTTGGCCCGAGTGCGCGATAGCTGATGTCGTTAAGCATGACTATTAGACGTATTTTCTCAAGTGCAAACTCTGGACTACTCCCCATTGGGATGTCACCGACCATCACGCCAAATTCGCCCTCAAAATCAAGACTAACTTCGTTACTTGGAGCTGCAATTTTATCATTAGCGCTAAGAAAGCTATCGCCAGCACCTTGATAAACAAGTGGATAAATATCAGCATCTTCGATTGGGTCCAGATGAAATGCTTGCTGCATCAACACGCCATGATTTAAAAAAAGTGAACCGTCTAACCATTGCCAACTACGTGGTAAAGGGGCCATTAATTGAGTGTTACACACTTTATTAATGCCTGTTAGCTCAAGTGCGTTAAGTGCCTCGTAGCGAAGTAAAAGCTTATCTTGTATAGCAGGCCATAAATCTAGTGCCTCTTGGAGCGTGCCGGCTAGGTCGCTAATGTCTACGTAGTCAGTTAGATCCTTTGAGACTAATACAAGCTGACCATCTGGTTTTGAATTATTAATTGTTGCAAATTTCATTGTGTGTCCGCAGATGTTGTTAAACTTTGGTTTAAGTCATATTAATACTTCATTTGCAATTGATGAAATTGAATGTTTAGATAGGTTGTATCAATAATTTTAATACTTAAAAATAATCAAAATTTAAAAATCAGCAGTGGGCCAATGTTATGAGATTTGAGCATTTAGATTTAAATTTACTGGTTGCATTAGATGTTTTACTAGAAGAAAAAAACATAACCAAAAGCGCTAAGAGACTGCATTTATCGCAGTCTGCTATGAGCAGTATTTTGGGTAGAGCACGTGCCTTTTTCGAGGATGACTTGTTGGTGCAAGTTGGTAAAACTATGCAACCGACCCCTTTTGCGCTTGAAGTTCAAGTACCAATTACTGAAGTACTGACAACCATTAGAGGCGGGATTATTGGTAAGCGATTTAATGATCCATTAAAAAGTGAACGTCATTTCAAAATTGTTGCATCGGATTATGTTATTCAAGTTCTGTTTTCTAGTATTTTAACCGAGCTTGCTACGTTAGCTCCATTATTGACGTTTGAGTTTTTATCGCCGTTTTCGCATGAAGTTAATATACTTACCAAAGGAGGAGCCGATTTATTTATAGCACCGGAATCGGTAATGCTTGATGGTTACCCTAGTTCATTACTTATGGTTGATGAACTTGCATGTGTAGTCGATATGGATAACAAGTTAGTTGCTGGTGATGTAATTTCAGCTGAACAAGTTGGCAGTATGGGGCATGTGTCGGTAGGTTTTGCACGAACAAGTCATTTAAGTATTGAAACATGGTTAACGGAGACGATGGGAGGAAGTCGAAAAGTTGATATTATTACAAATGACTTTTCTACTATGATTTATACTTTGAAGGGGACTCAACGCGTAGCTATTTTACCCAAAAAGTTTGCCAATATACACGCACAAAAGCATGGTTTAAAGGTCGTTTCATTTCCCTTTGATACACCCCTTTTAGTTGAATCAATGATGTGGCACCCTACACTTAATAACGACCCTATACACCGGTGGTTAAGAGAAAAAGTAATTTCTACTGCACAAAACTTATAAAAAAGTCGCCTTAATAGGCGACTTATAGTTTTATATAATTAGGTCAGTGCTTTAATTCATACCGATTCAAATCTTGAGCTATTGATATCGTCCCTTTGTATTCACCTTGCACTTGCTTGGTATAAAAGTCGATTTCCTCTGAAGTATCTAACCCTGGCGCCATATGAGTAATGACGAGTTTTTTTACGTCTGCTGCTTTAGCCAGCTCACCGACCTGCTGAGGAGATAAGTGATGCTTTGAAAGGTGCCTATGAATACCTTTAAATTTTTTCTCTGGCATACGAGGATTCGTTTTCTTAATTTGATTAACGGTATGATCAATATCCATCATCTCACTAACTAATAAATCAACGCCGTTTGCGAGTTTTTCTACGGCCTTACTAGGGCCCGTGTCACCAGTGTAAACAGCAGTATAACCATCATCCAGTGTAAACTTAAACGATAAAGCTTGAAACTTGTTCCATTCGTCACTGCCTTTTGGCCAGCTATAATGAGTGTTTCTAATTACATTTAGGGTAAAGTCATCAAATTTAATATCTGAGCCATCTTGAACCTCAATTACTTTAATATTGTTATTTGCAGGAGCTGGAACTTGACCAGGAACACCATAATGACCTAATGCACCGTAAGTCATGTATTTAAAAATACCATCAACGGTTTGCTGAGTACCTGGCGGGCCATATATAACAAGCTCATTATTAGCACTTGTTTGCCACCTTAAGCTAATAATTGCAGGCAAACCACCTGTGTGATCAAAGTGAAGGTGACTTAAAAATATAGCATCCACATCCTTTATATTAAGTCCTGCTTTTGCTAATTGCCCTGCAGTTCCATCACCCGCATCTACTAAATAGGTATTACCATTAACAAGCATCGCATTAGCTGGTTGAGAGTGTTTTGCATTAGGAATAGGGCCTGCCATCGTACCTAGAGTTATCCACTCATTTTTTGTTTCGCTTGCGTTACCGTTAAACGTAAATGCTAAACAGCCTATAGATAGAAATAAATTAAATAAAATACTACTTTTTTTCATTGTGTGTGCTCTCTTAATAGAAGTCATATTTAAATGTAATGCCGTATGTTCTTGGTTTTTCATAGGTTGATACCATGGTGTTGCCACCATTAGCAAATAACTGTGATGTTGCTTTTATCTCTTCGTCAGTTATGTTTCTCACATATGCGAGAATTGACCACTTATCATTTGCTGAAAATAATTGCATAGAAGTGTCTAAGGTAATAACATCTTCAGCACGCTGTGATGGTAAGAAGTCAAAGCCAACCCAACGTTCGTCGCGGTAACGAGCATCAAAAGACACCGATGCCGAATAACCATTATTAAACTCTAAGTAATGGTTAATACTTGCAGTTAAAGAAAGTGATGGCGAGTTTCTGCCTTCCTTACCTGAACAGTTGACATTATATGTGGGCTCCCCATCAGTCATGCTTATTACCGTTGTGTCACAACCAGTCACAACATTTACAGCTTCGTCTGGCGTTTTTTGAAGGTAACTAAACTCTTCAATCTCATTTTTTAGGTATTGAATATTACCTTTGATTCGTGTTGCTTCAGTCAGTTGATAAAGAATATCAACTTCAACGCCTTTAATACTTGATTGACCTATATTTTCAGTAAAGAATGCAGAATTACCATTACCATCAATACCAAAGTGACTTGCCTGTTGATCTTCATAATCCCAAATAAATGCCTCAGCATTGATTTGTAAATAATTATCTAAAAATCTATTTTTAGAACCAAATGTCCATGCATTTATATACTCAGGTAAAAACTCTTCACGACCTGCTGTTGGACTAAACCCTCCTGAACGATAGCCTGTTTCGTAACTAGTGTAGAGTAAATTACTATCAGCAATATCGTATTCTATTGCTGCTCGATACGTTATTTCGTCATTTTCTTGAACACGGTCAATTTGTGTTTGGTTAATGAAAAGCAAGTTTGCACGCAGGTTATCTGGCGCACCAGGAAACAACGGAATTTGGCCATACGGAACAGGACCTCGATTAGCTATAGGAGCTCCTTCTGGCAAATCCGCTGGATCAATAGATGCAATTGTTTCTGCAACAGTTGCACCAACAGGAATAACTGGCGCACCGTCACAATTAGGGATTTCTGGTCCGCCAGGGTAGGCTGGTAAATCTCTAATACATAAATTTAGAAATACATCCGCTTGTCCCTTAAATTCTTTTTTATCTTTGGTCCAACGCACAGCACCAACGAGTCTAAGATCATCAGAGATGTGATATTTACCATGAACAAAAAACGCGGTTGACTTTGTACTGGAGTTTTCAATATCTTGCGTTGATTGCAAGCTGTATTGGTTAAATGAGGCTAGACCATCAACTTTTTCATCAAAGTAAAAGCCACCCATAATTAAATCAAGCGCCCCTACGGTTGTAGAGAAACGAGCTTCTAAACTAGATTGCTGGTGATTTTCTTGATTAATAGCTGCTTGGAAAGCGGGATTATTAAATAAAACGTCAACCGTATTCTCTCTATAAGCCGGAATAATTGTTAGATCACCCAATGATGTTGCAACGTTTAACTCTGCCGACACCCCCATATACTCGTTGTCTATATAAGGGTCATATAGGGGAGTGATAGAAGTAAATGCTGGCGAGGTTATTTGGCCTGTGTAGTATTCAACTGCAGCTGGTGTACCTGGGCCTGTATGAGGAGCTGATACGTTATCTGGAGCAGGATTGAAGTTGTAACCTGGAATATTTTTTGGGTGGTTATTACTTCCTTGGAGTGGGAATCCGTAACTACCTTCAAATGAAGGTGAATTACCATTGCCTTTTGTTGTTGAGTAATCTGCAGTGACGGTAAGGTTTACATCTTCTGAAAACTCACCAAATAAACGTGCGCGGAATGCGGTATCATCTGTTGCCGCTGTACCATCATCGTTGTAGCCGTCATTTTTAGTTTTGCCAATCGCAAAACGAGCTGCCCAGTCATCGCTTATTGGTAAATTGACAGCACCAGAAGCTGTTATTGTTCCATAGTTAGCAGCACCAATAGAAATATTGCCAAATGTCTCACCAAGTTCAGGTTTTGTTGAAATAACATTGATCGCACCCGCTGTTGCATTTCGGCCATAAAGAGTGCCCTGAGGTCCCTTTAAAACCTCTATACGTTCTACATCTAAAAATGATGCCGTTGTGGCTGTTGGGCGCCCTAAAAATACACCGTCTACGTTAAATGCTAAAGCAGCATCTGTGTATGCATTTACAGCAAAGTTACCAACGCCTCTGACAAAAAATACAGTATTAGAGCCGCCACCAGAGACAACATTGAGTGCAGGTGATATTTTATTAAGCCCTGTTGCATCGGTAACACCGATGCGTGATAGTTCTTTACCTGTTGCGGCATCAATAGGTACAGCCACATCTTGTAAACTTTCTGTTTTTCTAAGTGCTGTAACCGTTATTAACTCAATACCACTATCTGCTTTAGGTTCTGTAGTTTTTTCGGCAGTTTGAGCCGAAATAGCTAAAGGTGCTAAACATGCAGTCAGAATACATGAACGTAAATACGATTTGTTCATAGTTCTATCCTTATAATTGTGTGTGTAAAAGCGTTTTACTAATCACTTGTTAATACAAGTGACGAGATTGCGATGTGTGTGCAACGCAAAAGTAAAGATAAAGTAAAAACTGCATATCAAGTTAATTGATTTTTATGATTGAAGTTACCTATTTCATAGATACATGAGAGAACTAGGCACTCTAGCGAGGAAAGGTGATAAAAAAGGTAATTGCAATTAACTATTTATTTACGTGATACATTCTATCTAAATATTAAATTCTACAATTGGAAACTTTCAACACATAGTGGAGCCTTCGGGTTTGTATTTAATGACTCGACAACACACTAAGCAAAACACACAATAATTAAAGGAAGTTTTTATGAATACTATCTCGCCCACTGTGGCTTCTACTAAACACGGTATTATTTTAATTTTAGCGGCTATTATGCCTGTTATGGCAGTCATCTCCCTTGTTCCTGTGCTGCCTATGTTACTTGAAGAGTTTAAGCATATTAGTGGTTATGAGGTTTTAGTGCCTATTGCTATGACTATTCCTGCACTCTGTGTTGCTGTATTCTCTCCAATTGCGGGTTCTCTTTCTGATAAGTTTGGCAGGAAGTCGCTCCTTATTTTTGCTCTGTTAATATACAGCGCTGTTGGGGTATTACCTTATTTCTTGGAAAGTTTATCTCATATAATAGTATCTCGTATTTTTTTAGGTATTACAGAAGCGGTTATTATGACAATTGCTACCGCATTAATTGCTGACTACTTCATAGGAAAAGAAAGACAAAAATGGATTTCTATACAAATAGCGTCAGTGAGCTTAAGTGCTATTTTTCTCATTGCACTTGGCGGTATGTTGGGTGAAGTATTGGGTTCAAGAGGCCCATTTGTTTTATACTTACTTGCCTTGCCTGTTGCTTTGCTGGTTGCTTTAAACTTATTTGAACCTAAAGTAAGAGCAAATGAAGACAAACAACTCACGGGATTCCCTGTAAAAAAAGTACTGCCTCTATTATTTATAACACTATTTGTTGGTATTATTTTTTATTCTATGATTGTAAAACTAGGTGAAGTACTGTCGATTAGTCAGGCAGTGACGCCCGCAATTATTGGCGGAATAGGAGCTTTAGCAAATATAGGTGTTGCATTAGGTGCATTTTGTTACGGAAAAATTAAGCATATCTCAGGGCCACTTTTATTATGTGTTGGTTTTGGTTTAAGTGCCTTTGGTTACTTTGCAACAGCAGTGTCTTCTTCAATTGTAATTTCATCAATAGCTATTTTTATTGGTTGCTTGGGTTTTGGCTCTTTATTACCAACGACTTTAACATGGGTATTAAAGCTACTCCCTGAAAATGTACGTGGTAAAGGAACTGGGATGTGGACGGGTATGTTCTTTTTAGGTCAGTTTACAGCACCTATTGTTGTAACTTTACTTCAAAAAACATTGGACTCTTTGAGTGCTGTGCTTGTGCTAATTGCTATTTGTTGTGCAATTGCATCGCTGGTCGCTGCACTAAAAAGTAAAGGTGCAAGAGATTTAAAGTGTGATGATACAAATAAGGCACCTGTTTGAACATTCAATGGGCCTAAATTCAATCTCTTAACTCTAATGAATAGAGCTTAATTGTTTCAAGCATTGATTTAGCCGCGATAGATAAAGACGTGATAGGTTTAGAAATAACGCCTACACGTCTTGCAATAATAGGGGAATTTATTTCTCTGCATATTACGCCTGCTTCTAATGCTTGCTCTTTGCAAAGTGCAGGTACAACAGCCACTCCTAAATTATTACTCACCATCCTTATAACAGTCGCTAACTGGTGCGCATCAAATGCAGGGTTGAGTGCAATGTTATGCTGCGAGAGAGTGTCTTCAATTAGCCCTCTGACAGAAGAGGGACTTTGCAGAGTAATTAACTCAAACTTTAGTAGCTCCGACCAACTAATACTATGGCACTTAGCAAGCGGATGAAATTGAGGTAAAACCACAATAAATTGATCGTTATACAGCGGATGAAATACTAAGTCACCATTATGTTTAGGCTCAAATGAAATACCGAGTTCCACCAAGTCAGCATTTACCAAGTCAATAACCGTATCAGATAACACATCGTCCACTGAGAGTTTTATGTTTGGGTACTTTGTATGAAAACGCTTAATTATTTTTGGCAAAATTGAACTGGCAAAAGAGGGCATGGCTGCGATAGATGTATGCCCAAGATCCAGTGCAAATCGCTTTTTCATCTCTCGTTCTGCTGCGTCTATTTGGTTTAATAAGTTTTTAGCGACAGGTAAAAATGCTTTACCTTCTTGGGTGAGTACTAATGTACGTGTTGTGCGAGTTAATAATTTACCGCCCAAGCTCTCTTCTAAATTTTTGATACTTAAACTAAGCGCGGGTTGCGATAAGTGTAATTTAGCTGCGGCTTCTACAAAGCTTAGGCTGGAAGCCACCTGCGTAAATGCCTTCAATTGTTTTATATTCATTTATAAGAAAAACTAATTAATAAAACATAATTATAAAATTAACTATATCTTGCTTTGTTGTCAAACTAATAAACACATTCTTAATTTGGACTTAAACAATGGCTGGATTTAATAAAGTAGTAATTACGTATTCTCAAGCGCTTGAAGGACTTGAAGACGGTATGACCGTTTTAGCTGGTGGCTTTGGCTTATGTGGTATACCTGAAAATTTAATCAAGGAAATTAGTAATAAAGGCACAAAAGAGCTAACGGTCGTATCAAATAACTGTGGCGTTGATGACTTTGGTTTAGGGTTGCTGCTTGCAAAACGACAAATCAAAAAGATCATTGCCTCTTATGTTGGCGAAAATGCAGAGTTTGAGCGACAAATGATGTCTGGTGAACTGGATGTTGAATTGACCCCTCAAGGCACATTAGCCGAAAAAATACGTGCCGGTGGTGCCGGTATTCCTGCCTTTTTCACCGCAACGGGTTATGGAACTCCAGTTGCACAAGGAAAAGAAGAACGTAACTTTAATGGTAAAACTTACATCTTAGAAGAGTCGATTAAAGGTGATTTTGCCATTGTTAAAGCTTGGAAAGCTGATACATATGGTAATTTAGTTTATCGAAAAACAGCACGTAATTTTAATCCTTTAGTTGCAACAGCTGGCACAGTTACGGTTGTTGAAGTTGAAGAAATTGTTGAAGCAGGGCAATTAGATCCCGATGAAATTCATACCCCTGGGATATATGTGGATCGGGTTATTAAAGGTTCATTTGAAAAACGTATAGAACAACGCACAACTCGTGCTAAACAAGTTCAAGGAGTGTAACAATGGCTTTATCCCGAGAGCAATTAGCAATGCGTGTTGCGCAAGAACTACAAGATGGATACTACGTAAACTTAGGTATTGGTATTCCAACGCTTGTTGCTAACTATGTCCCTGAAGGTATTGAAGTAATGCTTCAATCTGAAAATGGCTTATTAGGCATGGGTCAATTTCCAACAGAGCAAGAAATTGATGCTGATTTAATTAATGCCGGCAAACAAACGGTGACTATGGCAACCGGCGCCTCTGTTTTTGATAGTGCAGAGTCGTTTGCCATGATCCGTGGCGGGCATGTTGATTTAACCGTATTAGGTGCCTTTGAAGTAGATGTGAATGGTAATATTGCGTCTTACATGATCCCCGGGAAGTTAATTAAAGGGATGGGAGGTGCTATGGACTTAGTGGCGGGTGCCGATAACATTATTGTCACTATGACCCATGCATCAAAGCATGGTGAATCAAAGTTATTAGCAAATTGTACACTGCCGCTAACTGGTAAGGGCTGTATTAAAAAAGTGCTAACTGATCTCGCTTTTATGGAAATTAAAGACGGTAAATTTCATTTGTTAGAAAGGGCGCCGAATGTCTCGGTAGAAGATATTCAACGGTTAACAGCAGGTGAGCTTGTTATTCCTGAGCATGTACCCGAAATGGACTTGCCCGAGGTGGTAGCATGAAGGCTGTTATTGTTGCTGCAAAAAGAACCGCAATTGGTGGTTTTGGACAAAGTTTATCAAGCCTATCAGCTATTGAAATAGGTAGTCAGTTACTTAAAACCGTTCTTGATGAAACACCGCAAGTAAAGCCACACATTGAGGAGGTGATTTTAGGGCAGGTGCTAACAGCTGGTTGTGGCCAAAATCCAGCAAGGCAGACAGCACTTAATGCCGGACTACCTATTAATGTGTCTGCTTTTACTATTAATCACGTATGTGGCTCAGGACTAAAAGCGGTGCAATTGGCTGCGCAATCAGTTCTTTGCGGTGATGCTAAAATGGTGGTTGCTGGTGGGCAAGAAAGTATGTCTCAGGCGGCGCACGTATTACCCAATAATAGAGTACCTAAAAAATTAGGTGACTTATCTTTGGTTGATAGCCTGATAAAAGATGGTTTGTGGGATAGTCGCGAAAATATACATATGGGAATTACAGCTGAAAATATAGCTGAAAAATTTGCTGTTTCTAGAGCGGAACAAGATGAATTTGCAGTTCATTCACAGCAAAAAGCAGCAAATGCTATTAGCAGTGGTTTATTCAAAGATGAAATTGCCCCTATTTATATTGCAAAACGTGGAGGCGATATCCAGAGTTTTGATGTTGATGAATCAGTAAAAGCTGATACACAAATTATAAACCTTAGTAAGCTTAGGCCTGCGTTCAAAAAAGACGGTTCAGTTACTGCTGGAAATAGTTCGACTATTAACGACGGCGCAGCGATGGTGGTGGTTACTACAGACGAGTATGCAAAAAAGTTAAACTTACCTATTTTAGCTGTGATTGAAGCTACCGCTTGCGAAGGTGTTGAGCCGCTTTATATGGGGGTGGGGCCTATAGCCGCTACGCAAGCCGTGTGTAAAAAAGCGGATTGGCAAGTCGGTGATATTGATTTAATTGAGGCTAATGAGGCATTTTCAGCCCAAGCGCTGCATGTAATTAATGAATTAGGGCTTGATCCTAAAAAATTAAATGTAAATGGGGGGGCGGTAGCTTTAGGCCACCCCATAGGTGCTTCAGGTTGTCGTATTTTAGTCTCGCTGATATATCAAATGCAGCGAGCTAATAAAACAAAAGGGTTAGCAACACTTTGTATTGGTGGTGGTATGGGCATTGCTATGTTGGTTTCGCGTGAGCGCACAAAGGCTTAATAAGTTGTAATATTTAAAGGCCGTCTTTATTAGCAAGCTTCATACCTTACAGAATATGGCTCATTCAATGTGTAAGAGTGAGTAACACTCCTGCGCAGGTTATTTATTTGCGTGCGAAATAACAGTGAGTATGTTTTTAAGCTCTGTTCGGTGATAGTTTCGATCGTAACCGAGTGTTGCTTGTGCATGCTCACGCATAATTCCTTCTGCACGACCACCTTGGCGAGAAAGCATTGCATGAAATACGTGGTGATGTTGCTGATGGGCAAATGCAAAGCGTTTAAACTCTTTTTGCATATTATTTTTGTCGATGGCAAGCGCGCTTACCGATGCAAATGGTAGGTGCTCATTTTTAGATAGTGCAGCCTGGATAGCCAAGTTACCCGACGCTTCAATAATTAGTAGATGAAAACGGCGGTTCATATCATGGTAGGTTGCTAAGTCATCTTCAGTTAGCTCGGCCCCTTCAAATAATAAATCACCACAAGTAAGCAGGGATTGCATTTCATTTTTTTGTTCTTCATTAAGGCCGTTTTCAGCAGCTTGTCGAGCAGCTAGGCCTTCTAATACTCCTCTTACTTCAATAGCGCCTTCAATTTCAATTGGTGAGACTGAGCGAACTTCGTAGCCACGCCTAGGAAGTTTGGTCAACAAACCTTCTTGTTCAAGTGTTCTAAATGCAATTCTTACAGGCGTTCTTGAAACACCTAGACGTTCAGAAGTGGCAATTTCAACGAGCCTTTCTCCGGTTTTTAGTGCTCCAGTTAAAATCATTTGTCGCAATGTGGTTACTGCATTTTGGCCTGACTTAGTCATAAAAAATTACCTTAATTACTTTTTAAACTGGATCCAATTAAGAATCTACACTGCATATAGTCATTGAAATAGTGTGAATTTACAACTAAAGCGTGACTAAAAGTGCAAAAAATAAAATTATATGGATCCAATTTACGCATGTTTGTTTTATTTATCTGGATTATTAGTTTATATTGGATCCAATGACAACAAAAACACAACAGGAGATCAAGGTATGGCTAAGCAGACCTTTATTAAAAATACATGGTATGTGGCGGCAATGAGTGATGAAATCAATCACAATAAACCACTCGGCCGAAAAGTGTGTGATCAAAGTATTGCTTTTTATCGTCAGGCGGATGGAAAAGTAGCTGCGGTGCTAGATTTTTGTCCACACCGTGGAGCAGCTTTATCTTTAGGATATGTTGAGGACGGCTTGCTTGTATGCGGCTATCATGGTCTAAAAATGGGTGAGGACGGTAAAACAAAAGAAATGCCGCTGCAACGAGTGCAGAAATTTCCGTGTATGAAGTCATTTGCAGTTGAGGAGCGCTTTGGCTTTATCTGGGTTTGGCCTGGTGATAAAGAGGCTGCAAATACAGATCTTATCCCACACTTACCTTGGGCTGAAGATGATACTTGGGCCTATGGGGGGGGGTTGTATCATATAAAATGCGACTATCGTTTAATGATCGATAATCTAATGGACTTAACTCATGAAACCTACGTTCATGCTAGTAGTATAGGTCAAAAAGAAATTGATGAGTCTCCGGTGCAAACTGAAGTAGAAGGCGATAAAGTTTTTTGTCGCCGTTATATGGAAAATATTATGGCACCGCCATTTTGGCGAACTGCTCTGGAGGGTAATGGGCTTGCATCGGATACACCAGTAGACCGTTGGCAAATTTGTCGCTTTATGCCGCCATCACATGTAATGATTGATGTGGGTGTAGCACATGCTGGTTATGGTGGTTTTGATGCACCAAAGAATAAAAAAGCGAGCAGTACAGTGGTTGATTTTATTACTCCTGAGACTGAAAATACGATGTGGTACTTTTGGGGGATGGCACGTAACTTTAATGCTCAAGACGTTACATTAACTGATAAAATTAGAGAAGGGCAAGGCAGTATTTTCCAAGAAGATTTAGAGGTATTAGAACGTCAGCAGCAAAATCTGAAGAGTTTCCCGCAATTTGATCTTTTAAAGCTTGATATAGATGCCGGTGGTGTTCAGTCGCGACGTATCATTGAGCGTTTAATCGATAAAGAAATAAATGCGAAAAATATATCTACAGACGAGCTACCACTCCAATCAGTAACATTTTAACAAAGGGAATTAAGATGATTTCAGTTATTGTTAAAAATGTGGTCATTGAGGCAAAGGCGGTTGTGAGGCTCGTACTTGGACGCGCTGACAATGTGAATTTGCCACCATTTGAGGCAGGTGCACATATTGATATAAAGCTACCAAATGGTTTGCTTCGTCAATATTCTCTATGTCGGTTACAGTGCGACCCTCGTTACTACGAAATTGCAGTATTAAAAGATCCTCAATCTCGTGGTGGCTCAGCGGAGGTGCATAACCTAAAAATAGGCGATAGAGTCGAAGTAAGTGAACCTAAAAATCACTTCTCATTGCTGAAGCCAAAGAAAAATACATTACTGATTGCGGGTGGAATAGGGGTTACGCCATTAATAACGATGGCTCAAACATTACATAGTTTGGGGACACCTTTCGCATTTCACTATTGCGCTAAATCTTCTGAAACTGCAGCATTTGTTGAAGCATTAAAATTAGGGCCGTTTAGCGATAAAATAGTGTTTCACTTTAGACAAGAATTGCAATCGGGTCGTATGGATGTAGAACAGGTGCTAGGTGAGCATATTCGTGGTACTGACTTGTATATATGTGGGCCTGCTGAGTTTATAACATATGTATTAACTCAAGCTCGTTTGCTAGGTTGGTCTGAGGAGAGATTACATCGAGAGTACTTCGCCGCACCAGTGGTTGCTGAAAATGTTTTAGAAGACACGTCATTCACTGTAAAAATTGCTAGCTCAGGTAAACAGTTTACTGTAGGCGAAGGGCAGTCTATCTCTCAAGTGCTAGAGGTTAATGGGATATTTATACCAGTTGCGTGTGAATCAGGAGTTTGTGGCACTTGCCAAACTGGTGTAGTGGAAGGCAATCCGGAACATCGCGATGTTTTTTTAACAGACAAAGAAAAAGCACAAGGCAAGTTGATTATGCCGTGTTGTTCAAGAGCAAAAACAGGGTCCATAACACTCGATTTATAAATACACTTACACGTATAAAACGATTTATAATTACTTTTATACGTGTAACCCGTATCAGCAACGCATAATTTAGGCTTTCCCACGAAATGCCGAGATACAGCTTGCTAGAATTACAAAGCCTAAAGACACGTTAAACGCGAGTGAAATTGTACTCATTAAAGCATGACTATGTTGCGCTGAAAACGTGCTGTCCCCTAAGTAATAATGCACAATTAAATTTACCAAGCTCATTCCAAATAAATTACCAATTGTTCGTGATAAATTCATGGAAGAAGAGGCTACGCCTAACTCATTCTTATCTACAGCACCCATAATTGCATTATTGTTAGGCGTTGAGAATAAGCCAAAGCCAATACCTAACAATAACAGTGAGCCACTAATGTATGTGATACTTGAGTCCATAGATAACAGTGATAGTAAAAAAAAGCTGACCATAACAATTATACAGCCAAATGTAGCTATTATGCGTGGCTGTAATTTATCTGAAAGTTTACCGGACAATGGTGCCATAATGGCCATAGAAACCGCTTGCAGTAACACGATTTGGCCAGCATGAGAAGGACTTAACCCTTTAATATACTGCAGATATAAGCTTAACAAAAAAGCCAATGAAAAATTACTGGCGTACATTAAAAACGATGTAGACAGCGATAAGCTAAATACTCTGCTTTCTAAGAACATTTGTACTCTGATTAGTGGTCGCCTGCTTTTACTTTGGTGAATAATAAATAATCCTAAGCTTATTACCGAAAGTAATGTTAAACCCCATCCAGTCATAGTGGGTAAATCACTGAGTCCTAATACTAAACATATTGCAAAGAGTGAGAAAAGCGCAGTACCCCACCAGTCAAACGAGGATTTTTTATCGTTTTTCCACTCACCATGTAAAAAAAGTTTAATAGCAAGTAGTAGCAGAAGGACAAGCGGAATTTGAGAGTAAAATACAGCCCGCCATCCCCATATTTCGGTGAGCCAACCGCCTATTGCAGGGGCTGCACTTAAGCCTATATACACACACGCTGCAGAGGTGCCCAGTGCCATGCCTCTTTTATTATTTGGCGTAATAGAAGTAATAATTGCAACACCAATACCAAAAATCATGGCACCTGCAGCGCCTTGTACAAAACGCCAAAAAAGTACCCATTCAATTGATGACGCAATAGCACACATCAGTGATGCTAGTGCATTTAGGCCTAAACCAAATGCATATACTCGTTTTCGACCATAGTTATCGGCTATTTTCCCGCAAGGCAGCATAAATATCACGCTACTAAGTAAGTAAAGGGTCGGCATCCAACCAATCATTTTAGCGCTTGCTTGTAAATCCTCGGCAAGATTTGGAATAGCTATGTTGACGCCGGCCATGCCGAGAGGTCCGATAATAGATCCGCTGCATACAATTATAAGCGCGATGTTAGTAATAGGGAGTTTAAACAAATATGATCCTTAAACGCATAGACTATAAAAATAATAAAAGGTGGTGTTTGAGAACATGGGTTTTTTAATGCGTTTATTATTGCTAATAGCAACAGAGGTAGCAAGCTTGTCTACTAAGTATCTACGTAATTTTTAATTAGCGTATTTTTGGTCCAATATGATGAGGTATTACTTTGTAGGCCATTGAAAAAGTAATACCTCAGTTTGAGTTAATATAATTAAAACAAGCCTTTAAGCTTCACATAAGCGCTTAATTATTCGCCTAGCGTGATTTGCACCGGTATCAACATGGATATCAATCATAGGTTGCCCTTTAAAGTGCTTCATTGATTTGTGTTGCGCTTCAATAACCACTTTGTCTTCATTGAACGTGTAACGAGTTTGTTCTACTACTTTTTGTTTTACGTTTTCAATATCAGTTGTTGGGTTTGTTGATATAGTCCAAAAATAATGACATGTTTCTTCTGTCTCTGGAGTTATGCAATGTAAGCCACGCATATGAAAGCCGCCACGGTTAGGGTTAGTTACCGATTCACTGTTTGCGTCAATACCGCCAGTCCATATCCTTAAATGTGATGGATAGAATTCAATTTCTTGCCAGCGATCTATTTTATCTTTAAATGGATAAGCAGCTGTATATGTTGGTGGCGGGGTTGAATTTGGCATGTAACGTTTTACGGTCACTTTATCACCTATAGCTTCTACATCCATTTGTGCATGCATATGCGTTTTAGCGTCACCACCAATCGTTTTAAGGTGTACGTAACCTAAGTGGCTAAGATCAAGTAAATTGTCATGTATGAGTTGAAATGGTGCTTGGTAGTGATATACATCACCATCGTAAACATATTTTTCGTCAGAATGATAAAGGTAGCGAGGTGGGTCTTGATCAGGGGTTGAGCCTTGCTCTGAACCAAACCAAATCCAAATTAAATCATCTTGCTCTTTAAGTGTAAAAGGCGTTACTTTTGCTTTTCTTGGAACTTTTTTTTGCCCTGGTACTTCAAGACATTGGCCTTGGCCATTAAATAATAGACCATGATAACCGCATCTTAATCCTTCTTTTTCAAGTGTTCCCATCGATAAAGGTAGTTGGCGATGGCAACAACGATCTTCAAGTGCGCTAGCATGGCCTTGTGCATCTCTAAATAAAACTATAGGGGTGTTTAATAAAGTGCGAGCTAGTGGCTTGTCGGTTAACTCTTTGCTTAGTGCTGCTAAGTACCACATGTTAAGAGGAAAGGGGGTTTTAGTGTCCGAATTAGTTTGTGTATGTGTGGTCATAAGTGTCTCGTGTAAAGTCTAGTGTTAAAATTTTCTCTATAAATCTAGCGTTAGAGAGTCGCTTAACGCTCTTGAACAACAGGGTGTGAACCTATCGTTTTTTGCCTTTTCATCAGCAGTAAAGAATTCATCTCTGTGGTCGGGTATACCGCATGTCACAGAGGTAACGCATGTCCCGCAAATTCCCATTTCGCATGATACGTCTAACTCAATACCCGCATCTTCCATTGCTTCTAATGCGGTTTGCTCTGCAGAAACATCAATTTCTAAGCCTGAACGGCTCAAAATGAGCTTAAACGGAATATCTTCAGTACCTTCTGCTTTAGGTTCAGCTTTAAAATTTTCTTTGTGTAAGTACTCGTCTTTCCAGTTATTTGATTTTGCACTGTCAAAAATATATTCCATATAAGCTGCTGGGCCACAAGTGTATAAATGCGTATTCTTTTTAAATTCACCAATAAGTTCTTTGGCATCTTTTTTTGGCTGGGTTGAAAAGTGAAAAAATACCTTTTCAGAAAATGAACACTCTAGCAATTCTTGATAAAAAGCAGCCTCTACGGGGGATTTAGCATGATAATGAAGCTCAAAATCAACGCCGTTAATATCAAGCTCTCTTGCCATTGAGATTATCGGAGTAATGCCTATACCGCCTGCGAATAATAGTGCTTTATTATGAGTTGAATTGAGTGCAAAGAGGTTGCGAGGATCAGAAATTGATAATGTATCACCGACTTGCACATCAGAGTGAAGTGCAATTGAGCCTCCTCGTGAATTGGCATCTTTTAATACAGCTATTTTATAAAACTCATCGGATTGAGGATGGCTGATAAGTGAGTACTGACGAGTTATTTTATCATTAAGCACCACATCAATGTGGCTACCCGCATCAAATTTAGGTAAAGCTTGCCCATTTATAGGTATTAGCTCAAAACTGACAATATTAGGTGTTTCAACCTTTTTACTGCGTACGTTTACTGAAAACATAAAGTTCCTAATGTTTGTTACTTTATGTTTATAATGTTGAATTATAGTTGAGGTGTCAACTATAATTTGGGTGTAGAGATTAACTTAGTGTTAACGTTATGAATGTAAAACTCTTTGCTCGTAATAAGCAATGATCATAAATAGTTTTAATCTCAAGATTTACCTAGTAAAATTTATTTATACCTAAAAATTGGAAAAACCAATGCCTTCTAAACCCAAAGAACCTAGTGCTAAGCAGCTAGATCTTGAACGATATATACCTGCGCTTGTAAATTTTCTTTCTAATAAACTCTCAAGTGGTGCATCTGTATGCTATCGAAAAAACTTTAATGTAGGCGTTATTGAGTGGCGTGTATTAGCAATGCTCAAGGTGGAATCAAATATTTCTGCAAATCGCATCTGTCAGGTCATTGGTTTAGATAAAGCCGCTGTGAGTCGAGCTTTAAAACAATTACAAACGTTAGGCCATATTAGCTTTATAAAAAATGCTAAAGATGGTCGTTCATCATTAGCAAAGCTGACGGAAAAAGGTGAAAAGTTACATGATAAAATTCTCTATGTAGCTTTAGAGCGAGAAAGATTGTTATTACAAGGGGTTTCACAAAAAGAGCTTGATACACTTATTGAGGTATTGTTAAAACTAAATAAAAACATTAAGCAAGTAAATGAGTTTAAGGTAAGTAATACCACATAGGGATTCTTCCTCAAACTGTTGAAAGGTAATTGTTTAAATTTTTTGTTGCTCAATCTAAACTACTGTAAAGTTATACACTTGCTAAGAAGTGGTCTATTTTAACTGAAAATAGCTTTAGGCGTTCAGATATTGTTTTAGGAACAACTCGATGAAAAGCATAATATTTAGGACGGTTTTTTGGATTTGGCTCTAGTTAGTTCTAAATTTTGAATACAAAATAATAAAAACTTAGAATTTAAATTCAGCGTAAAAATTATATAGATAGATTATTTAGGTTTTTAACCGTTTAAAATGTATAGTTTAATTGGTACGACTGAGTGGATTCGAGTTACTGCCCCTTGGACCGGTGGTCAAGATTAGGTAGTGCTCTTTCCTTCAATTATACGTTTATTAATGTTGGTACGACTGAATGGATTCGAGTTACTGACCCTTGGACCGGGTGATCAAGAGTAGGTAGTGCTTTTTCCTTCAGATGTACTTTTATTTATTTATTTTACTTAAATGTTGGTACGACTGAGTGGATTCGAACCACCGACCCCTACCATGTCAAGGTAGTGCTCTAACCAACTGAGCTACAGTCGTACAATTTTTGAGGTTTTACTTAAATGTTGGTACGACTGAGTGGATTAGAACTACTGACCTTTGGACCGGGTGATCAAGAGTAGGTAGTGCTTTTTCCTTCAATTATACTTTTTTAAACGTTGGTACGACTGAGTGGATTCGAACCACCGACCCCTACCATGTCAAGGTAGTGCTCTAACCAACTGAGCTACAGTCGTATTACTTTATTTAAGTAAGTGTTAATTGCTTAACAACGGCGGCTAATATATAGCGTGGCGGTTGGTGAATCAAGCAAGTTTGTTGTTTTTGAGTTTATTTGCCGTTTTTTTATTCATATTGGGCTTATTTCACACGTTTTATAAAAACCTTGCCACCAAACTACATGTTTTTTAGCTGAGCTTTTAAGTAAGTTCAGTAAGTTACTTGTCGAGCCCGTTTTTACTAAGTTATTAATTTGAGGGCTTGAGATACTTTCGTTAAACCAAAGCTCGTTATAAAGCGGTTGTAGTACCTCTAGATAACCAGTTAATTGCGCTTGATAGGGCTGAATTTCTTTTAGGTAAAACTTTTGAAATACGTTGCTTATGATTTTTGCGTTTTTATTATTTTTATCCTCTGGGCACAGCGTATTAAAGTTTAGTGTTTGTACAAACTGTGTAGCGTTGTTATTTAACACGACCTGCATGCGGACTGATTGAATGAGTGCTTGGTTAAATTGAAATTTATTAAGCTGCTCGAGTGCACTAAAAATAGAGTCGCTATTAATTTCACTAAATTCTTTAGCCTTAATTTGCTGTTTAATGAGTACAAGTTGCTTTAGCGCAAATACGGTATCGCGAAAACCAGCGGGTTCAGTAGTGAGCTCGTTTGAGGTGAGTTGCCAGGTACGATTTAACTCAGGTTCTTTAAATAACATGGTATTAAAAAAGTACATTAGGTGTGTTTCTTTATAGTTTTTGGCTGCGAGTATTTTTGTGTAACTAGGGCTATTTTTATCAAGCGTATTTAAGCAAACCTGCGCGCTTTTAATAAAGTTTATTTGATATTTTAATTGCCCAGCAGCGCTGGCTGTTTTTCCTAATTGGTTATTGTGCTCACTTATAAGCACGTTAAGCTTGCATTGGCTAATGCCTGCAAGCTCAACAATACTCAGTGTTAAGTCACTTTGTGCTATTGGGGGAGGCTGCAGTAAAGGGAGTTGCTTGAGCGGCTTAGGCTGTGTTGGGCTTGCATTAACTGTGCTACTTAAGCGTTCAATATAAGTAGCGTTTACAGTACTTTGTGGTTTGTTGCAGCCTGTAAGCATTAAAAAACACATTACCAGCAAAGCAGCTGGTAATGATTTAAGGCTGAGTTTATTAGTTTTGATTGAGTGAATCACTGTTAACAAATTCATATTTTAGACGCTTTCTTACTGTTAGCATTAATAAAATAGCAGCGACACTAAGGCCTACTATTATTCCAACCCAAAAGCCATGCGGCCCCATAGCTGGCACAATTATGTCTGTTCTTGCCAATACGTAACCTAAACAAAAGCCGATTAACCAATACGATATAAACGTAATATACGATATAGGCGTGGTGTATTTTAACCCACGAAGCATGCCATTTGCAGCAACCTGTAATGCATCGGGTAACTGGTAGACACACGCTAGTATCATAATTGATGAAGCCAGAGCCATTACTGCGGGACTGTCGGTATAAAGTTGGCTAATTAAATCACGACCTGTAAAAGTCATAAGTGCCAAAAATAGTGCAATTACAATAGCTAATATATAACTAGTCGATACGGCAACTTTTAACTGCTGTAAATTATTTTGACCATATAGATTACCTATACGAATACTTATAGCGATAGAGAGGCTCAGTGGCATCATAAACAGCAATGTAGTTACACTCGCTGCTATTTGGTGCCCCGATACAGCCACTGCTCCTAAATGCGCAATAAATAGCGGTATACACGCAAATAAAGTGACTTCAAAAAAGGTGGCAAGTGAAATTGGTATACCTAGCTTAGTAATAATACCAATGGTAGTGAAATTAGGTTTTTCGAATGATGAAAGCAGGCCTCTAGCATCTACCTTTTTACTCATTTGGCAGTAAGTGACTTGTGCTATTGCCATAACAGTTAAAACAATTGCTGTGGCAATGCCACAGCCTGCGCCGCCATAAGCAGGAAAACCAAATAAGCCATTTATGAAAATATAATTTACTGGAATATTAACGGCTAAACCTAATAGGCTTATATAAAAGGCGGGTTTGGTCATCCCCATGCCCTCGGTAACGTTTCTGTATACTGTAAAAATTAAAAATCCGAACACACCCCATTTCACAAAATGGATGTAGTCAATGGCAAGGTTTGCAATAGCAGGCGTTGTATCGAGCTTTAAAATAATGGCATCTGCTAAATGGGCAATACCAAAACCTGTAAAGCTTAAAATAGCGGTTAAATAAAGCGCTTGTTGAAAATAGTGGCTAATGCCTTTGCGGTCATCGCTGCCCGAAAACTGCGCAATAATACCAGTAAGCGCTAATAAAATACCTTGCAGAGCAAGTAATAATGGGTTCCATATTCCTGTTGCAATAGAAAGTGCAGCTAAGTCAGTAGGGCTAACTTGGCCGGCCATAATTGTGTCGACTACCGACATTAAAATAAGTGTAACTTGTGCTAAAAAAACGGGTAAGGCTAGGGAAAGTAAACGCTTGGCTTCCCAATTGCAAAAGGTCATAAAAAAAGCTATTAAATAAAACAGGCGGCAATTGTAATCTATTGCGTTTCAAATAAAAATCACAGTAGTGAATGATTTTATGAGTTGATACGTTAAACTAGCACTTTGTAATAATTTTAAGTGATTTTATGTTTACAGGAATAGTGCAAACACAAGCAACAGTGGTCTCTAAAACTCAAGCTGATGGTGTGTTACGCTTAGTTGTATCGGTGAGCGATGAGTACGTTAAGCATTTAGATTTAGGCGCAAGTATTGCTATTAATGGCTGTTGTTTAACGGTTGTGCAAGTTGAGCTAAGTAATCATGATGTGGTGGCGCAAGTGCATTTTGATGTGATTGACGAAACTCTAAAGTTAACTAATTTAGGCTTGCTTGAGCTAGGTAGTTTAGTAAATTACGAACGCTCTGTTACGTTTGGTACTGAGCTAGGTGGGCATATAGTGTCTGGGCATATTCATTGTACGTCACAAATCTCTCAAATAGTGAAACTTGAGAATAACTGTAAAATACAATTAAGCTTGCCAAAAGAGTGGAAAAAGTATGTGTTATATAAAGGCTTTGTTGCTATAAATGGCGCAAGCTTAACCGTAGGCGAAGTTGATGAACAAGGTTTTTGGATACACCTAATTCCGGAAACGCTCGCCATTACAAACATTGGTGCAGCGCAAGTGGGTGACAAGTTTAATATTGAAGTTGATCAGCAAACTTACACTATTGTAAATACGGTAGAGAACTACTTACGCCATCAGGCTTAAGTTAAAATATTTGTTCGTCGTCACTGTCTACGTGTAGCTCCAATTTATTATTAGCATGGTCTATATGCATATTTAAATGAATTGGGTTACAGCAGGCAGTGCAATCTTCTATATAGTCTTGATCGCCGCTGCTTGCGTCTAAGTCTAGATGTATGTGGTGTCCGCAGTGTGGGCACGTTATTCGTTGTGATAAAAAATCTTTCATAATCACTCCAGTTATAAATAATTAAGTTGGGTTCAACTTAATCGCTTACAGATGAACGTCTACTTACTCATTAAATATAGTGCTCAAATGCAGCTTATGACATTTATTTTATACCTTCAAATACCAGCTTTTCTATATGTTGTTTAGCTTCAGTAAGATAGTGACCGGCAAAGATGTTGGCATGATTTAAAATGGGGTATAGCTGGTATATTAACTTACGCTTTTCGTAATTTTGAGAAAGCGGGTAGTGCGCGTTATAGGCGCTATAAAAGTCTTTAGGTAGTGGGGCAAATAGTTCGCTCATTGCAATATCCACTTCCCGATCACCATAATAACAAGCCGGGTTAAATATTGTTGGTTCTGCTTTTAAAAATCCCATATTGCCACGCCAAAAATCGCCATGCAGTAATGAAGGTTGTACCTGATGGCTATGTAGTTGCTCTTTTACGGTATTAATTAAGCGTTCGGGCTCAATAAAGTTAATGCCTTTTTCAGCGAGTAGTTGTAACTGCCACCCTATACGTTCTTCGGCGTAAAATACATCCCACTTTTTGTGCCAGCGGTTTGGCTGTATGGTTGTGGCTAGGTAATTGTCTACATCAAAACCAAACATAGCTTGGTCATGTTTTTGATGCATTTTAGCGAGGTTGCGTCCCATATTAGTCCACGTGTCGTGGGGTTGTTTGTCTAAAACAAGCCACTGTAAAACAATAAATGAAAACTCTATATTTGCACCAGTTGTAATACATTCAGGTACTTTAAAATTACTATTTTGCGCCAAAAGCTTTAAGCCAATAAATTCACTTTCTAAACGCTCGAGCTCGCTTTTTAGTGCTATTTTAACGAAGTAGTTATGCGTACCATTGGTAATATGAAATAGTTTGTCGGTGTTTGTACTTTGTAATTGGCGTTTGTAGGTGTGCTTAAAGTCAAAATTAATGGCTCGGCTGATGTGCTCATTTACTGTTTTCCACATAACAATTGCTCGCCTTTTAAACAGATACTTAAACTATGGCAAAAAGGTATTAATTTAACAATCTAAACGTTGTAAAATTAACGGCTATATTGAATAAAATTACACTTACTGTAGTGGAGTTAAAATGAACAAAAGTTTAATAACCAATTTGCTAGCGGGTTTATGTGTTGTTGTAGGTTTTATGTTTAACCAAGCAATTGTGTTGTCTGTTGGTTTATTTGCACTTTCTGGCGCGGTAACTAATTTATTAGCTATTCATATGTTATTCGAAAAAGTCCCGTTTTTATATGGTTCTGGTGTTATAGCGCTTAAGTTTGAAAGCTTTAAAGTCGCTATACGAGACCTGATATTAACGGAGTTTTTTTCAGAGCAAAAAATTAATAATTTACTCAATAAAGCGCAGCCCAATATCGACTTTGAGCCAATAATTAGCAATGTTGATTTAAACCCTGCATTCGACAATTTGTTAGAGGTAATAGAGCAGTCTCAGTTTGGTAGTATGCTAGGAATGTTTGGCGGTACAGCGGCAATAGAGCCGATGCGTGAAAAGTTTATTGAAAAAATGCAATTGTCGCTTAGTGAGATTTCTCAAACTGACGACTTTAAAGCATTAGTAAGCCAAACACTTTCACAAGGTAATAGCGCAGAAAGCCTACATAAAACGGTGCTTAAACTAGTTGATGAGCGCTTAGATGAGCTTACTCCTAAAATGGTTAAAGAGATTATTCAGACCATGATCCGCGAGCACCTAGGCTGGCTTGTAGTATGGGGCGGTGTGTTTGGTGGTTTATTTGGTTTAATAGCGGCCGTTATTTAAATCTAGCGACTAATAAAAACATAATCATTCTATTGCATTAAATAGTGTACTTACTGCGTTAAAAATTATTTGTATAGAATAACTACACGTTGTTATTTGTGCCTGTTATTGCACTATTTTCTTAGCAAAATAATAGAGCACTAATTTAATGCAATTGGTATAACTTATTTTTTCAGGCTGTTATTATCGCCCCCATAATTTAGTCGTGTTTTTTCAAGGAGCAACGGTGAGCAAAACGTTAGCCAGTTATTATCAGCAAGCATACGCGTGCGATCAGCAGCATTTTAATCAGTGTTTTTATTGTGGCTGTGAAGCGACAGAGCGCGATCATTGTCCGCCACTGCATATGCTACAAAGTATCGTTGATTTAGGTGAAGAGGCTGACTTTATCTCTATCCCTGCGTGTTATGAGTGCCACGCACTTTTACATAACGAAAGACTGATGACGATTGATGAGCGCTTTACCAAGCTTAAAAAAAAGCTCTCAAATAAATATGCTAAACCACTGCGCGTTTATAACATGTGGGAAGAAAGCGAACTTGGCGACATGAGCGACGAGTTTGCCCATAGTATTCAAGCGGGTATGAAGTTAGGAAAAGAAGCCGCTGAGCGTTTAGCCTTTACGGGTTTTAGCTATGCCACAGAAGATGCCAAAGTAGCAGTGCGCGAAAAAACAAAAGAGTTTGATGTAGAAGGCATGATATTTACCGACTTTAAAGAGGCGCTAAATTACTGCATTAACGATTTAAATGTTCAAAAAAGCGACTTTTATAAAATTTTGGTTGAAGACTATCAAGGCGATTTTAATAAAGCATTGAGCCAGTATCGTCATCGTCATGACAAAGTAACGGCGGCTAAAGATGGTAATACACTTATTAAAGATTTTTCTAAGCTACATAAGCAAAACTCTGATTTTGTAACGCGTACGGTTAAGCACTTTATTAGTAAAGATCCCTCGCTTACCACCGAAGGTGCGCTTGAAAAGCTATATAACAATTATATAAAGAAATAATTACAGAAATTCATCTTAATTAACTGCGTTTTCACCTGTTTTTTTGGCTTTATCCTTTAGGTTTCGCTAAAGTAGCAAAAAAACAGGAGATCCAAACAACATGCAAAAATTTGCACCTTCTTTATTAGCGGTTGGCTTAGCTGCTGCACTTGTAGGCTGCCAAGAAAACGGCCCACAAGACGATAAAATAACAATTAACAAAAATCCTTACCCAAGTACTTATCAGCCACTTTCTACATCAAGCACTCTTATTACAAATGCAACAGTACTGACAGGTACTGGTGAGCGTTTAGATGAGGCTGATGTATTACTTGTTGATGGTAAAGTACAACAAGTCGGTAAAGACTTAACAGCCACTGCTGATATTACAATTGATGCACAAGGAAAATGGGTAACACCGGGTATTATTGACGTACATTCACATTTAGGCGCATACCCAAGTCCGTCGGTCGAGTCGCATCAAGATGGTAACGAAATGACCAGCCCTAACACTGCAGAAGTGTGGGTCGAGCATTCTGTTTGGCCACAAGATCCAGGCTTTAATCGTGCACGCGAAGGCGGCATTACTTCTCTACAAATTTTACCAGGCTCAGCTAACTTATTTGGTGGACGCGGCGTTACGCTTAAAAACGTACCAGCGCACACTATGCAAGGGATGAAATTTCCAGAGGCGCCGTATGGTTTAAAAATGGCGTGTGGTGAAAACCCTAAACGTGTTTATGGTCGTCAAGGTGTATTGCCTTCAACCCGTATGGGTAATATGGCTGGTTACCGTATGGCCTGGGCTGAAGCTGCTGAGTACAAACGTGCATGGGATAAATACGATGCCGATTACGCCGCAGGTTTAAATCCAGAAGCACCAGTACGTGATATTAAACACGATACGCTACGCGGTGTGCTTGAAGGAGAAGTACGTATTCATAATCATTGTTATAAAGCTGAAGAAATGGCAATGATGATTGACCTGTCAAAAGAATTTGGTTACCACGCGGGTACTTTTCACCACGGTGTAGAAGCATATAAAATTGCTGACTTACTTGCGCAAAATGGTTCGTGTGCTGCACTTTGGCCAGACTGGTGGGGCTTTAAAATGGAAGCCTACGACATGGTTCAAGAAAATGTGGCTATTGTTGATGCGGTTAAAAACTCGTGTGCAGTTGTTCACTCAGATTCAGATACTACTATTCAGCGTTTAAACCAAGAAGCGGGCAAGGTGATGTACCGAGCTAACGAAAATGGTTTTGATATTTCTGAGCAACACGCTATTAAATGGATCACGTCTAACGCTGCTAAATCGTTAGGAATTGATGACAAAACAGGTTCACTAGAAGCCGGTAAGCAGGGCGATGTTGTTATTTGGAATCAAAGCCCATTTAGTGTCTATGCTAAAGCTGAACAAGTGTTTGTTGATGGTGCAAAAGTTTACGATAGAAACGACAGCGCGTACCAAGCAACAAGTGATTTTATGTTAGGTCAACAATAAGGAGCACCCAGAATGAAAAATTTATCACGTTCGTTTTCGCTTTCTCTGGTTGCTGCAGGATTATTAGCATCTGGTGCTGTAAGCGCACAATCACTAGCAATTATTAATGCAACATTGCATACGTCTTCTGATCAAGGTGTATTAGAAGCGGCAAGCATAGTAATGACAGATGGTAAAATCACAGCGATTAACCCAACTGAAATTAAAGTAGATCAAATTATTGATGCAAAAGGGCAAATTGTAACTCCTGGCTTTATAGCAAGTATTAATCAACTTGGTTTAGTTGAAGTAAGTGCAGTTGCAGGCTCTCGCGATGCAGGTGAGGAAAAAGCCGGTATTGATTTTGATGTAAGCCTTGCTTACAACGCACATTCAAGCTTAATTCCTTACGCTCGTAAAGGCGGCGTAACACGCGATGTAATTACTCCTCATGGCGGCGATAGCATTTTTTCAGGCCTTGCGAGTGTTGTTGATTTAAGTGGTAGTTTTGACAGTGACATGCAAAAACAAGCGGCTTTAATTGTTTACTTAGGTGAGCGTAGTAAAGGCTCACGTGCTTTTACTTTGCAAACACTTATTAATAAGCTTGATGCGCACAAAAATAAAGCTGGTAAAAAAGCGAAAAAAGATGACGACAAGCCAAGTACTGAAGATAAAGTAATGACTAAAGTACTCAGTGGTGAAATGCCATTAGTGGTTGGCGTTTCGCGTGCGGCGGATATTATTGAGCTAATTAAAGTAAAAGAGCAATTTGGTATTAACCTAGTACTTAACGGTGCGCAAGATGCTGTTGTAGTAAAAGAGCGCGTTGCTAAAGCAAATATTCCAGTGATTATTAGTGCAATGGATAGCTTACCAGGAAGCTTTGATTCGCTTCATGCGAGTTTAGATAATGCTAGTGTGCTTGAAAAAGCAGGCGTTAAAGTATTATTAACGGTAGGTGGCGATGCAAGTCACAATATTTATCAGCTGCGTTTTGATGCTGGTAATGCTGTGTCGTACGGTATGAGCCAAGAAGGTGCGTTAAAAGCGCTTACATCAAACGTTGCTGATGTATTTGGCATTAATGCAGGTAGCCTTGAAGTTGGCAAAGCTGCTGATGTAGTAATATGGAGTAATGACCCGTTTGAGTTAAGCAGCCATGTGAGAAAAATGTTTATTAATGGCGTTGAGGTATCTACACAATCTCGTCAAGATAAACTGCGTGACCGCTATACGACAGATTCAAAAATGCCACGTGCTTATACCAACCCGCAATAATACTTAATCAATTTGAGGGATTAAATCTGACGGTAACTGCGTTAAAAATTTCTGATATAGAGCAACTAAATAACGAAATTTTTGCCTTGTTATCGACAAGATTTTCTTGCCTCAAAGTTGATCACTTAATTAAGCGAATTGGTATGATACTAAATAATTAATTAATTAAATAAATAAATTTAATTATTCAAAGGCCGCTATTTTATAAATAGCGGCTTTTTTTGTAAAGTTTAGACATAAAAAAGCCGCTTACTTTTGCAAGTAAGCGGCTTTTAAATTTAAACCGATATTTATACTAATTTAGCAAGAATATCGTTAAATGTAGTGCTTGGACGCATCGCTTTAAAGGCTGCATCATCGTTAGGCTGGAAGTAACCGCCTAAATCAACTGCAGGGCCTTGCGCATCGTTAAGCTCACTTACGATTTGCTCTTTATTAGACTCAAGGTCGCTAGCGATTTGAGTAAACTGTGCTTTAAGTTCACTGTCATCATTTTGCTTAGCAAGTTCTTGTGCCCAGAATAAAGATAGGAAGAAATGAGAACCACGGTTATCAATTTCTTTCACTTTACGTGACGGCGATTTGTTTTCAGCAAGGAACGTACCTGTTGCTTTATCTAGGGTATCAGCAAGTACTTGTGCCTTGTTGTTACCAGCAGTTACGCTTAAATGCTCAAGTGATGCAGCAAGTGCTAAAAATTCACCTAAAGAATCCCAACGTAAGTGGTTTTCTTTTTCGAATTGTTGAACATGCTTAGGTGCAGAACCACCCGCGCCAGTTTCAAATAATCCACCACCGTTCATAAGTGGAACAATTGAAAGCATTTTAGCACTCGTACCCAACTCTAAAATTGGGAATAAATCTGTAAGGTAATCACGTAAAACGTTACCTGTTACAGAAATCGTGTCTTTACCTTCTTTAATACGCGCTAGTGAGAACAATGTTGCTTCAAGCGGTGCTAAAATTTGAATATCTAGACCAGCTGTATCGTGATCAGGTAGGTATTTATTTACTTTTTT
Source organism: Pseudoalteromonas sp. SR41-1 (assembly GCF_014164015.1). Lineage (NCBI taxonomy): Bacteria > Pseudomonadati > Pseudomonadota > Gammaproteobacteria > Alteromonadales > Pseudoalteromonadaceae > Pseudoalteromonas > Pseudoalteromonas sp. SR41-1. The sequence continues at coordinate 158,731 of NZ_JACJEK010000003.1, read as the reverse complement.
GATTAGCTGCGCATCATGTGCACGGTTTTCGTCTAACCAGAAAATAGCTGGAACGCCTGTTGCGCGTGCACGATTTACTGCAAGCTTAACCCAATCTTGAATTGGTGCGTCTTTAACCTGACACATACGCCAGATATCGCCTTGCTCAACACTGTGCTCAAGTAATGTATTACCGTTTGCATCAACAACACGGATAGAACCGTCCGCTTTTGCTTCAAATGTTTTGTCGTGTGAACCGTATTCTTCAGCTTTTTGAGCCATAAGGCCAACGTTTGGAACGCTACCCATTGTTGTTGGATCAAACGCGCCATTTTCTTTACAAAAATCGATAGTTGCTTGGTAAACACTTGAGTAACAACGATCAGGAATTACAAAGCTAGTGTCTTGTAATTTTCCATCGTTATTCCACATTTGACCGCTTGAACGGATTGCTGCAGGCATAGATGCATCGATGATCACGTCACTTGGTACGTGTAAGTTTGTAATACCACGGTCAGAATCAACCATAGCAATAGCAGGGCGGTTAGCGTAAACAGCTTGAATATCTGCTTCAATTTCTTCGCGCTTAGCATCGTCTAATGTTTGAATTTTAGAATATACGTCGCCTAAACCATTATTTACATCAACACCTAGCTCTTCAAAAAGCTCACCGTGTTTAGCAAATACATCTTTGTAGAATACTTTAACAGCGTGACCGAAGATGATTGGATCAGATACTTTCATCATTGTCGCTTTCATGTGAAGCGAGAACAAAACACCTTTTTCTTTAGCAGCGTCAATTTCTGCAGCTAAGAAAGCTTGAAGCTTAGAAGCGCTAATGCTTGATGCATCAATAACTTCGCCAGCTAAAAGAGGTGTGCTTTGTTTAAGAACAGTAACGTCACCGTTAGTTGCAACATGTTCAATACGCACATCAGTGGCTGTATCAACAGTTACTGATTTTTCTGAACCGAAGAAATCGCCTTCGCTCATACTTGCAACGTAAGACTGAGAATCTTTGCTCCACGCACCCATTGAATGTGGGTTGTTACGTGCATATTCTTTTACAGAGCCTGGCGCGCGACGATCTGAGTTACCTTCACGTAGTACAGGGTTTACTGCACTGCCTTTAATTTTGTCGTAAGCCGCTTGAATTGCTTTTTCTTCATCATTTTTAGGTTCAACAGGGTATTCTGGAAGAGCGTAACCTTTTGCTTGAAGCTCTTTAATTACAGCGCGAAGCTGTGGTACAGATGCACTGATGTTTGGTAATTTGATGATGTTTGCTTCTGGTGTTTTAGCAAGCTCGCCAAGTTCAGCAAGTGCATCACCAATGCGTTGTTCTTCTGTTAAATAATCAGGGAAGCTAGCAATTACACGACCTGCTAATGAAATGTCGCGAGTTTCAACTTCAACACCGGCCGCATTTGTATATGCTTGGATGATCGGTAGCAACGAATAAGTTGCTAGTGCCGGAGCTTCGTCCGTTTTTGTATAGATAATTTTTGATGTCATCATCATTCCTAGATAGTCGACCGATAAGGTCTTATTCAACAATGCAAAGAAAATCATTACTTATGAGTGAGTACATATTATTAAACAAGTTAATGAACACGTACGCTCGTAATGAATAGTTTGTTAGGTGTTGGTACTCAGCGTTGCTCTTTTATAAAAGCAGAATAGTCACACCTGACGAACTGGAATCGTATTTATAGCTAAAAAATTAACAAAAATAAATCAGCCTTTAGCCTAGTACATATAAAAGAGGCGATAAGGTGTTATGCGCAATTTTTAGCACCAAGAGTGTAACAAGCTTAAATAAAAAGGGCTAGAGTTTGAGCATGCCCAATAAGCAGTTAAACAATCAACTCTTAGAACATTGGGGTATATAAAATAAATTCAAGGAAAAGGGTTGAATTTGAATGAAAAGAGGCAATAAATAAGGGAAGAAGAGATAAGTTAGTATGCTTAAGGAATTAAGCGAGGATCTTAAAAGGTCGCTCGCTTTAGTCGAACAAAACAATCGTCACTCAATAATGTCACCATCTGGGGCAATATTTTTAGCGTGTAGGCCTTTAGGCCCTTGTTCTAATTCGAATGTTACATCTTGACCAGCTTTAAGCGTTTTATAGCCGTCCATTACAATTGTTGAGTAATGAGCGAAGATATCATTCTCGCAGCCGTCTTCTACGATGAAACCAAAACCTTTGGCGTTGTTGAACCATTTAACTTTACCACAAGCCATACTTCTACATCCTTCAATAAGTTGACTAATTTAGTTATTCTAAACCGTATAATTTGCTAGACTGACTAAGGTTTAATCAATCTATGTTTGACTGTAGTTTATTTAGCCAACCAGTCAAGTGTTTTGAGTTATTTTTTAACATTTTATTTATTTTTTATTCAAGTTTGCTTGAGTTACAAAGACAAGACTATATTTAATTATGAGTGGTATGAAAGATTCAGGTGTTATCGACACAGTTCGCGACAGTGAAAAGCAAAAGCTACAGCCGCCGCGAAAATATAAAGTTGTTTTAAATAACGACGACTACACGCCGATGGACTTCGTAATTGAAGTTTTAACGACGTTTTTTAATATGGATAGCGATAGAGCAACCGATGTGATGCTTCAGGTTCATGAAAAAGGTAAGGGTATTTGCGGTGTTTACAGCGCCGATGTTGCTCACACCAAAGTTGAACAAGTTAACCGTTACTCACGGGATAACGAGCATCCACTGCTTTGTAGTTGTGAGCAGGAATAATACCAATTTAATACAATTGGTATAAATACCAATTAGGGTGATCAAACATCCGATTGTTGTGGTATAAATTATTATCTCAGTAAGGGGTTGCCAATGCTAAACAAAGACTTAGAACTCACTTTAAATGCCGCGTTTCGTGAAGCGCGCACTCGCCGTCATGAGTTTATGACCGTAGAGCACCTTTTACTTGCGCTATTAGATAATCCTTCAGCAGGAGAAGCCTTAAACGCGTGTGGTGTTAATCTTTCAGGCTTAAAAACCGAATTATTAGAATTTATTGACGAAACAACACCTGTCATCCCAGATTTAGAAGAAGAGCGTGAAACTCAGCCAACGCTTGGTTTTCAGCGTGTATTACAACGTGCTGTGTTTCATGTGCAATCGTCAGGAAAAAACGAAGTGACGGGTGTCAATGTCCTGGTTGCTATTTTTTCTGAGCAAGAGAGCCAAGCTGTTTATTTACTTAAAAAGCATGATGTATCGCGCTTAGATATTGTTAACTTTATTTCGCACGGCATTTCAAAAGCTGATGATGAACTAGGCGACGACAGCGATGATATACATGAAGAAGTGCAAGAAGTTCAAAACGAAGAAGCAAGTAAGCTAGACAGCTTTACAACTAACTTAAACGCTCAGGCTCGTGAAGGTAATATTGACCCCCTGATTGGGCGCGACAGCGAAGTAGAGCGTACGGTACAAGTATTGTGTCGTCGTAAAAAGAATAACCCATTACTTGTTGGTGAAGCGGGCGTTGGTAAAACAGCTATTGCTGAAGGTTTAGCGTACCGTATTGTGAACGAGCAAGTACCAGAAGTAATTGCAGATGCAGTTGTGTACTCACTAGATATGGGGGCATTGCTTGCAGGTACTAAATACCGTGGCGATTTTGAAAAGCGCTTTAAAAGCTTATTAAAAGAGCTTCAGGCACAACCTGGGTCTATTTTATTTATCGATGAAATACATACCATAATAGGTGCTGGCGCAGCGTCTGGTGGCGTTATGGATGCTTCAAACTTACTTAAACCACTTCTTTCAAGTGGTAAGTTACGTTGTATGGGTTCAACCACTTACAATGAGTATAAAAATATCTTTGAGAAAGACCGTGCATTAGTACGCCGTTTTCAAAAAATTGATGTACTTGAACCAAGTGTTGCTGATACCACTAAAATTTTAAATGGATTAAAAGAGCGTTACGAAGAGCACCATGGTATTCGCTACACTCAAAAAGCATTAAAAGCAGCTGCTGAACTTAGTGCTAAATACATTAATGAGCGCCACTTGCCAGATAAAGCAATTGATGTAATTGATGAAGCGGGCGCTAACCAACGTTTACAACCTAGTTCTAAACGTAAAAAAACCATTGGTGTGGCTGATATAGAGTTAATAATATCGAAGATGGCACGTATTCCACCACAAAATGTGTCTTCAACAGATAAAGAGACGCTTAAAAATCTAGATCGTAATCTTAAAATGCTGGTGTTTGGACAAGATCAATCTATTGATGCACTTACATCGGCTATTCGTTTATCTCGCTCGGGTTTATCAAGCGAAGAAAAACCAGTGGGTTCGTTCTTGTTTGCAGGCCCAACAGGTGTTGGTAAAACAGAAGTAACTAAGCAACTTGCTAAATGTATGGGTGTTGAGTTTATTCGTTTTGATATGTCTGAATATGTAGAGCGCCACGCAATCAGCCGACTAATTGGTGCTCCACCAGGATATGTTGGTTTTGAGCAAGGCGGGTTATTAACCGAGGCGGTTATTAAAAACCCACATGCGGTTGTACTTTTAGATGAGATTGAAAAAGCGCATCCAGATATTTACAATATTTTACTACAAGTTATGGATCACGGTACGTTAACCGATAATAACGGTCGTAAAGCTGATTTTAGAAATGTAGTGGTTGTAATGACTACCAATGCGGGCGTACAAGAAACTACGCGTAAGTCGATTGGTTTTACAGAGCAAGATCACACGCACGATGCAATGGGCGAAATTAATAAAGTTTTCTCGCCAGAATTTAGAAACCGTTTAGATAACATTATTTGGTTTAACCACCTTGAACGTGAAGTTATTTTACTGGTGGTTGATAAATTTATTGTGGAACTGCAAGCTCAGCTTGATAAAAAATCGGTTAATCTTGAGCTTACGCCTAAAGCGCGTGAATGGCTCGCAGATAAAGGTTATGACAAGGCTATGGGTGCACGACCAATGGCACGTGTTATTCAAGAAGAGCTTAAAAAGCAATTAGCTAATGAAATACTGTTTGGTGAACTTGTTGATGGCGGTACAGTTAAAGTATCGGTTAAAGACAAGAAGATTCGCTTTGATTACGAGAGCAATTTAACGCCAGCGTAAAACGTTAATTACACTACTAAGTTAAATAAAAATGGCCCGCTAAATAATAGCGGGCCATTTTTTTGCCATTTTTATAGGCAACAAAAAACCCAGTAAAAACTGGGTTTTTTGTTTATTAAATGTAATTGCTAGTCAATGTCTATCAATTACATTTAATAAACGCTTAAAGCTAGTAAAACACTAGCCAAAAACTAAATCTCGTTTACGCACTTACTTAGCGAGCACGGAATACGATACGACCCTTTGATAAATCGTAAGGAGTCATTTCTACCGTTACTTTATCGCCGGTTAAAATACGGATATAGTTTTTGCGCATTTTGCCTGAAATGTGAGCCACAACTACGTGACCATTTTCTAGCTCAACTCGGAACATTGTATTTGGTAAAGTATCAAGGACTGTCCCTTGCATTTCGATTACGTCTTCTTTCGCCATGTTTAGCGTAACACCTCTTTAATAGTTAAACGCTGCAGATTTTGCCCAAAATACACCAATAAGTAAAGGCGCAGGGGCTATATTTGCAAATTAAATAGCCACCCACTCATCATTGAGCTGTTTTTGAGCTGGTAAAAACTGAGTTTTGTACTTCATTTTATCGCATTCATCAATTTGATAGCCTAAGTACACGTATTGCTTATTTTGCTCTTTTGCAAATTTAAGCTGCTCTAATATCATCACAGAGCCTAAACTATAGTGTTCAAAGTCGGGGTCAAAAAAAGTATAAATTGCAGAAATAGAGCTGTTCATACAATCAGTTACGGCAACTGCTGCTAAAGTATCTTGGTGCCATAGTTCAATAAATGTGATTTTGAGCCAACTGCAAAGTAAAAAGCTTTGAAACTGTTCTTTTTCAGGAGGATACATACTTCCATCCTGATGGCGCATCGTTATGTATTTACTATAGAGCGGATAATACTCAGGGCGTTCTTGCGTCGAGTATTTTACTTCAAACTGGTTTTTTGCTTTGTTTAGTTTACGTTTTTGCGATTTTGAAGGGATAAAGTCTTGTGCTAATACACGTACAGAGTTACATGCACTGCATATTGGGCAGTGCGGACGATATATTTGGTTACCACTGCGACGAAACCCTAAGCCTAATAATGACTCAAATTTGTCTGTGCTGTAGCAACTAGGATCTAGAATAACTAAAAGTTGCTCTTGTCTGTTGGGTAAATAGCTACAGTCAAACTCTTGGGTTAAACCAACACGTGCAGGAAGTTGCTCATTCATAGATTGCGTCAAGTTCTTGTGGCTCCCACATAATAGGATTAATAATATAGTTATGTGCAGCTTTTAGTTTAGTCAAAAATGTTGAGCGGGGGATTACTTGTGCACCTAAGGTCATTAAATAAGGGTTTTCTAACTGGCAATCAATAAAATGCGCATTATGACGTTTAAGCCAATTTACCAGTGCCCACATAGCAAGCTTTGAGCAATTGGTTTGATGATGAAACATTGATTCACCACAAAAAACACCATTTTGCATAATACCGTATAAGCCACCTGCAAGCTCTCCGTTGCTCCACACTTCTAAGCTATGGGCAATGCCAGTATTGTGTGCATTAACGTAAGCGTTGAGCATGTCAGAGGTGATCCAAGTGCCATCGGTATCAAGGCGTTGATCGCGACAAGCTTCTATTACCTCCTCAAAGGCATTATTAATGGTTACTTTTACAGGGTGCTTTTTTAAATGTTTACGCAGGCTTTTACTTACATGAAAATCATCCAGCTCAAAAATACCGCGCTCGCTCGGCGACCACCACATAATAGGCTCATCTTCACTAAACCAAGGAAATATACCGTTTTTATAGGCATTGCTTAGACGAGGCAGATTTAAATCGCCACCAATTGCCAGTAAGCCATCAGGGGATTCTAATGCGTATTCCGGATTGGGGAATGCTATATCGGTTTCGCTTAATTGGTATAGCTGATTTTTCATATAGTACTTATTTTATAATTGATCGTAAAAGTGTAACTATATTTGGGGCATAAAAAAAGGGCTGAATGACAGCCCTCAATTATTTATTTAATTGCTTATAAATTATCTAAGAAACGCTCTGCATCAAGTGCCGCCATACAGCCTGTACCCGCTGATGTGATTGCTTGACGGTAAATATGGTCAGACACATCACCTGCAGCAAAAACGCCTTCTACGCTTGTTTGTGTTGCGTTGCCGTTAAGACCAGACTCTACAACTAAGTAGCCATCTTTCATTTCTAATTGACCAACAAACATATCAGTATTTGGTTTATGACCAATAGCAATAAATACGCCTGCTAAATCGAGTTCTTCAGTTGCATCAGAGTTTGCATCTTTAATACGAACGCCTGTTACACCCATTTGATCGCCTAATACTTCGTCAAGCGTGCGGTTGTAATGCATTACTACATTACCGTTAGCTGCTTTTTCAGCAAGACGGTCTGCTAGTATTTTTTCACTGCGGAAACTATCACGACGATGAATAACATGTACTTCGTCAGCAATGTTAGATAGGTAAAGCGCTTCTTCAACCGCTGTGTTACCACCACCAACAACTGCTACTTTTTGACCTTTATAGAAAAAACCGTCACAAGTAGCACAAGCCGAAACACCACGACCCTGAAATTTAGTTTCAGACTCAAGACCTAAATACTTAGCAGAGGCACCTGTTGCAATGATTAGCGCATCACATGTGTAAGTACCTTGGTCGCCAGTTAGTGTGAAAGGGCGTTTAGATACATCTACTTTATTGATGTGATCAAACACAATTTCAGTTTCAAAGCGCTCAGCGTGCTCTTTCATACGATCCATTAACGCAGGACCCGTTAAGCCGTGTGCATCACCAGGCCAGTTTTCAACTTCAGTAGTGGTTGTTAACTGACCACCTTGTTGAATGCCTGTAATTAACACAGGGTTTAAATTTGCACGTGCTGCATATACTGCGGCAGTATAACCAGCTGGGCCAGAGCCTAAAATTAGTAGCTTACAATGTTTTGCTTCAGTCATTATTTTATCCTAAACGTTTAATACGGTCTTAATGCGCTCGATTCTAAGAAAAACAAGGCGGATGTAAACAAAATCCGCGATTATTTTTTTTCGCAAATCGAAAAGCTGTGCAGTATTGTGTACTAGAGCTCAGTACTTTTACAGTTAAAACACCTAAGTAGCTCAATAAATAGACTAACAGGCAACAAAACAGCGTTAATTCATGACCCCTTTGATTTTTTTTGTTATGTTTTACCTAATTTTATTTGTCACTGATAGATTATGTGACCTAAGCGAATAGGCAACTATGTTATTTTGGCAGGAAAAACCCGCATTCGGGTTGACTTCAAAAGACGTTAACGTCTTAACCAATGCGCAAGATTACCGAACGCAATTGCTACGTTTGATAGCTAATGCAAAAAAACGAATTTATATCACAGCGCTTTATTTACAGGATGACGAAGCAGGCCGCGAGATTTTAGAAGCCCTGCATCGAGTATCATTAGAGAACCCTGCGCTTGATGTAAAAGTGCTGGTGGATTTTCATCGTGCGCAACGTGGTTTAATTGGTGCAGAGAAGTCTGATGGTAACGCAAGTTTATACTGTGACGATTTAGAAAAGTTTAAATCGAACGTACAAGTTTATGGCGTACCTGTAAAAGCTAAAGAATTATTTGGCGTATTACATTTAAAGGGTTTTGTCATTGACGATACCTTACTTTACAGTGGCGCAAGCTTAAACAATGTGTATTTGCAGTATAACGAGCGTTACAGACTCGATCGTTACTTTTTAATAACGCAGAGCGAGCTGTGTGACTCAGTGGTTGATTTTGTTGAGACAAAGCTAATTAGCTCCGATGCTGTGCCACGCATAGACACACGACCGCTTAAGCGTTTACACGACTTCAAACTTGATCAAAAGCAATTAATGCGTGATTTAAAAGTCGCAAGTTATAACGCAGCAGAGCAACTAAATACGCAAGCATTAGGTATTCGTTTGTTTTTAGGGCTTGGTCGTCGTAATAACGAGTTAAATCGTTTAATAAAAGCGTTATTTGATACCACAGAGCAAGAGCTTGTGTTGTATACGCCATACTTTAATTTTCCGGCGCCACTTATGCGATCACTGCGCCGATTATTAAAGCAAGGCAAGCAAGTTACGATTGTGGTAGGGGATAAAACAGCCAATGACTTTTATTTACCGCCAAGCGAGCCTTTTAGTAAAATAGGGGCATTACCTTATTTATACGAAACTATTTTGCATAAGTTTGTAAAAACGCAAAAACGCCACATCGATAACGGTAATTTAAATGTGTATCTGTGGAAAGATGAAAGTAATTCGTTTCATTTAAAAGGGATTTGTTCTGATCGTAAAAACCATTTATTAAGTGGGCATAACCTTAACCCGCGTGCTTGGGGATTAGATATCGAAAACGGTATTTTAATAGAAGACCCAGAGCAAACAATGATGGAAGCGATTGATAACGAAAAGCAGGAAATCTTACAGCACTGCCGTCGTTTAACAGGTCCTGATGATTTAGAAACAATGGATGATTATCCGCAGCCAGTTAAAAAGCTACTTGGTCAAGCTAAACGCGTAAAAGTAGATTTTATAATTAAACGTTTTATCTAAACCAGCTTATCTAAATAAGTGTATATAAATCTAAAATTTAAACACAAAAAAAGCAGCTAATTAGCTGCTTTTTCATGGGTTGTAGTTAGGTAGCTACATTACTTAATACCAACCTAACTACATAAACGCTAAATTATGCGTTTTCTACCGCTGTGCGTGGGTCAACATATTCCATGTTGAACGCTTCAGCTACTTCTTTGTAAGTTACTTGGCCTTTAATTACGTTTAAGCCTTTTAAGAAGTGAGCGTCATCTAGTAGCGCCTTTTTATAACCTTTGTTTGCAAGATTAATGATGAAAGGCAATGTTGCATTGTTAAGTGCAAACGTAGATGTGCGTGGAACAGCGCCAGGCATGTTAGCAACACAGTAGTGAACAACTTCATCAACAATGAAAGTAGGATCAGCATGCGTCGTTGCTTTAGAAGTAGCAATACAGCCACCTTGGTCGATTGCAACGTCAACAATTGCAGAGCCAGGTTTCATTGCTTTAATATGCGCAGCAGTGACTAGTTTAGGTGCAGCAGCACCTGGGATTAGTACGCCACCAATTACTAAATCAGCTTCTAGTACGTGTTTTTCTAGTGCATCAGCAGTTGAGTAAATAGCTTTTACTTTATTACCAAATTGCGCGTCAAGTGCACGTAATACATCGATGTTACGATCAAGAACTACAACTTCAGCTCCAAGACCAACAGCCATTTGAGCTGCGCTACGACCAACCATGCCGCCGCCAATTACAACAACTTTAGCCGCTTCAACGCCTGGTACGCCACCTAGTAGCATGCCACGACCGTGGTTAGATTTTTCTAGCGCTTGTGCACCAGCTTGAATAGACATACGACCAGCAACTTCGCTCATAGGAGCAAGAAGCGGTAAACCACCGCGTGAGTCAGTTACAGTTTCGTATGCAATACAAATAGCTTTGCTTTTTACAAGGTCTTCAGTTTGTGGAAGATCAGGTGCAAGGTGTAAGTAAGTGAAAAGAATTTGGTCTTCACGTAGCATTGCACGTTCAACAGCTTGTGGCTCTTTTACTTTTACAATCATGTCTGCTTTAGCGAAAACATCAGCAGCAGTTGCTAAAATTTCAGCACCCGCTTGTGTGTAATCTTCGTTAGTAAAACCAATGCCCATGCCTGCATCAGTTTCTACAATCACTTGGTGACCGTGGTTTACTAATTCACGAACACTCGCAGGAACCATACCTACACGGTATTCATGGTTTTTAATTTCTTTAGGAACACCAATAATCATATCATTTGCCTTATTAATAACGGATTAACATTTTCCACTATTATATTCATCATAAGCCCGTGTGTCTCACCTTTTTTAAACTCAAATCTAGTGTTATCATCTAGATAATAAAAATAAACAGCATAAAAAACTAGTTGGCACTATGCATCAATTATTAGATAGAATTGACCGTAAAATTTTAATGGAATTACAACACGATGGACGCTTGTCGAACGTAGAACTGGCCAGACGAGTTGGCCTAAGCGCCACACCCTGCTTGGAGCGAGTAAAAAAGCTAGAACGAGAAGGTTACATACTTGGCTATAAAGCGGTGGTCGATCCCGCTAAGCTTGGGCAAGGTTTATCGGTGTATGTAGAAGTAACGATTACTAAAACATCTCCCGACGTATTTGATGAGTTTAGTGCTGCGGTTAAAAAGCACGAAGAAATTATTGAATGTCATTTAGTATCGGGTAATTTTGATTTTTTACTTAAAACGCGCGTAAACGATATGTCAGAATACCGTGGCGTATTAGGCGACATACTATTGAAACTGCCAAATGTAAGTGAAAGCCGAACTTATGTAGTAATGGAAGAAGTAAAAGGTGAAGAAGGCGTAATTATTCGTCCTTATATTACTTGAGGTTATTTATATTAACTGCGTCATTTGCTTATATAAGCTCAAATTATAAAAACTTGTTCATAATCAGGCCATCAAGGTTAAGATAAAGTGCAACAAATTGCATTTCCTGCTAAGGTATTTCACTGCTAAGTAAGTGTGAATAAAAATAGAATAATAAAGAGGAATAGGGAACTATGCGCCTAAACGGTGTGCAAAGACTATTAGAAACAGGGCTGATTATCAGTACCTTTACGGCAATATTTATTTTATGTGCCTTGATCAGCTTTGATCCAGCAGATGCTGCATGGTCGCAAACTAGTTTTAGCGAAGTAAGCAACATCACAGGAGCAGCCGGTGCATGGATAGCCGACATTTTATTACTCACCTTTGGTTGGTTGGCTTACTTAGTGCCTGCGGCCATTCAGTTATTTGGCTACTTACTATTTAAACAACCTCACCGCATTTTACAGCTTGATTACACTACCTTAGCGCTGCGTGTTATTGGTTTTGCTTTATTTATTACCTCAGCTACCGCTATTAGTAGTATTAATTTCGACGATATTTATAACTTTTCATCGGGTGGAGTAGTGGGCGATGTTATTGCATCAGCCATGATGCCTGCGTTTAACTTTACCGGTACATCTATATTATTGCTGTGTTTCTTTTTTGCAGGGCTTACCTTGTTGACGGGAGTATCGTGGGTTGATTTTGTAGATTACCTTGGCGATTTAATGGTTAGGCTTTATCGCTATGTTGTATCGTATGCAAAAGGCTGGATGCACCGAGAACACACTGCAGGTAAAGTAAATAATAACGATGAAGCAGACGCCCATTTTGAAGACGATATAAAAGAGCAAATAGAGCTGCCTACATCAGCTAAAAAAGCAGATCAACAAAAAGCAATAGATAAGCCTCAAACACCATTTAGTGAACCACAAATTAGTGATGACTTTATGCCGTTTGATGAACTTGACGATATACTCGATCAAGAAATTGGCTTTAGCGCAATAGATGACGAACCAATGGACACGGCTGCTGCATTAAATGCGCTTGATCAAAGCCCAGTTGTGGAGCCTGAAAAACCAGTTACAACGGTGGTATCGCCAGCAAGACCAATGCCTAAACCAAAAGCGCAATATCAACCACCACCAACGGCAAAAGAAAAGTTTGAGCAATTATTAACGCAAGAGCCACCACCGGGGCCATTACCATCGCTCGATTTACTCGACAGACCGGATAAAGCTAAAAACCCAATTTCGCAAGAAGAGCTTGATAGCGTATCGCGCCTAGTAGAGACAAAACTTCTCGACTTTAACGTACAAGCAACCGTAGTAGCGGTATACCCAGGCCCCGTTGTTACGCGTTTTGAGCTAGATTTAGCGCCAGGTATTAAAGTGTCTAAAATTACAGGCTTAGCTAAAGATTTAGCCCGTTCGCTTTCGGCAATTAGTGTACGTGTTGTAGAAGTTATCCCAGGTAAAACCTATGTTGGTATTGAGCTTCCAAATAAACACCGTGAAATAGTTCGTTTATCAGAAGTAATAAACGCCCCTAAATTTGAGCAAAATCCGTCGCCTCTTACCATGGTGCTTGGTAAAGACATTGCTGGTCAGCCGGTATGTGCTGACTTAGGTAAAATGCCACATTTATTGGTAGCCGGTACAACTGGTTCAGGTAAATCAGTGGGCGTTAATGTCATGATAGTAAGCTTGCTTTACAAATCGGGTCCTGACGATGTACGTATGATCATGATTGACCCTAAAATGCTTGAGCTTTCAGTATACGAAGGCATTCCGCATTTATTGTGTGAAGTAGTTACCGATATGAAAGAAGCTGCTAACGCACTGCGTTGGTGTGTAGGCGAAATGGAACGTCGTTATAAATTAATGTCAGCATTGGGTGTGCGTAACTTAAAAGGTTACAACCAAAAAGTGCTTGAAGCCAATGAAGCGGGTTACCCAATTCTTGATCCATTATTTAAAGACACCGATGGCATGAAAGAAGGCCCCGACGAGCTAGGTAAATTACCAAGTATTGTTGTAGTAATAGACGAATTTGCCGACATGATGATGATTGTAGGTAAAAAAGTAGAAGAACTTATTGCACGTATTGCTCAAAAAGCACGTGCGGCAGGGATTCACTTAGTGCTTGCTACGCAGCGCCCGTCAGTTGATGTAATTACCGGCTTAATTAAAGCTAATATTCCAACACGTATGGCGTTTCAGGTATCGAGCAAAATAGATTCACGGACAATACTTGACCAACAAGGCGCAGAAAACTTACTAGGCATGGGCGACATGCTTTATTTACCGCCAGGCACTAGCGTACCAGAGCGTGTGCATGGCGCGTTTGTAGACGACCACGAAGTACACGCCGTAGTAAACGATTGGAAAGCACGTGCTAAACCAAATTACATTGACGAAATACTCAATGGCGATGCCACTGAAGATATTTTATTACCGGGTGAAGCTAGCGAAAATGCAGATGAAGAATCTGATCCGTTATACGACGAAGCTGTGTCGTTTGTAATTGAAACCGGCAAAGTATCGGTATCGTCAGTGCAACGTAAATTACGTGTTGGCTATAACCGCGCAGCACGTTTAGTAGAACAAATGGAAACATCGGGTATCGTGAGTTCACCAGGTCATAACGGTGCTCGCGATGTATTAGTACCTAATGGAGCAAATTCATGAAAAAAGTTAACGCCTTATTATTAGTGTTAGGCAGCGTACTTGCCGCACCAAGCTTTGCTGACGACAGCCAAGCATTACAAGACAGACTTGCCACTTTAAAAAGCTTTAAAGCGCAGTTTGCACAACAAGTAACAGACAAAGAAGGCCAAGCAGTTATGCAAGGCGAGGGCACAATAGCGCTTCAACAGCCTATGATGATTCGCTGGCAGCAAACTAATCCAGACGATACGTTATTTGTATCAAACGGTGATAAAACATATTACTTCGACAGCTTTGCTGAGCAAGTAACGATTATGAAAACCAGCAGCCTAATCGACTCAACACCATTTGTGCTACTGACATCAAAAGACCCAGCACAGTGGGAAAAATACAGCGTACTTGCAACAAGTACAGGCTTTAGCGTAACGCCAAATAAAGGCGTAGAAAGCCAAGTAGAACAACTTGATATAGCATTTGCGGGTAACGAGCAAGGGCTTGCTAAACTAGTGGTTACCGACAACTCTGGGCAGCTATCGTCATTTACGTTTAACAATGCCCAAGTTAATACACCGCTTGATCAAAGCACTTTTGAATTTACGCCTCCTGAAGGTGTTGAAATAGACGATCAGAGTAACGGTGAGTAATTTAGGTTTTAATTTTGGGCCCGATGTACGCCCACTTGCTGCGCGTATGCGCCCTACAACGCTTGATGAATACATTGGTCAGCAGCACTTATTAAGCGCTGATAAACCACTGTATCAAGCAATTGTCGCGGGGCGATGCCATAGTTTAATTTTATGGGGCCCGCCTGGTGTGGGTAAAACCACACTTGCGCAAATAATTGCCAACCATGCTGATGCTTCGCTTATTCAAATGTCGGCGGTAACTGCAGGCGTAAAAGATATACGAGACAGCGTAACGCAAGCGCGGGACAACCTAGAAAGCCGTGGCCAACGCACCCTTATGTTTGTTGACGAAGTTCATCGCTTTAATAAATCCCAACAAGATGCCTTTTTACCGCACATAGAAGACGGCACCTTTATATTTGTAGGTGCAACCACAGAAAACCCATCGTTTGCCCTTAACAACGCTATATTGTCGCGTGCACGCGTGTATGTTTTAAAATCGCTTGCCGATACCAACTTATACACCGTAATAGAACGCGCTCTTAAACAAGACGAGCAGCTAAGCCAAAAACACATCACTATTGCCGACAACGCTAAAAAGGCACTTTGCCAAGCAAGTGGCGGCGATGCGCGTAAAGTACTTAATTTACTTGAACAAGCAGTTGACTTAACGTCCGAGCAAAACGGTCAATACAACGTAGATGAGCACGTACTTAGCCAAGTGTTACCAACGCATTTAGCTAAATACGATAAAGGCGGAGATGAGTTTTACGATTTAATATCGGCCTTTCATAAATCAGTACGAGGTAGCTCCCCCGACGGTGCACTGTATTGGTATTGCCGAATTTTAGCCGGTGGTGGCGACCCTTTGTATGTAGCAAGGCGTTTACTTGCCATAGCTACAGAAGACATTGGTAACGCCGATCCGCGTGCGATGGAAGTGGCTTTAAACGCGTGGGATATATTTCAACGTGTTGGCCCAAGCGAGGGCGAGCGTGCAATAGCACAAGCCACACTGTATTTAGCCAGCGCACCTAAAAGTAATGCAGTTTATATGGCGTTTAATCAAGCAAAAGCAGATGCCAAAAACGAGCCAAGTTACCCAGTACCAGAGCATTTACGTAATGCCCCAACTAACTTAATGAAAGACTTAGGCTACGGCGCTGAGTATCGTTATGCGCACAATGAAGAAGGCGCATTTGCCGCAGGTGAAAAATACTTACCACCAGAAATGGACGGCAAAGAATATTACTTACCGAGCGAGCGCGGACTTGAGCAAAAAATTAGACAAAAACTCGATTACCTAAAAGAGCGCGATGCGCAAAGCCCACTTAGACGATACGAAAATGATTAAACTTTATATGATGATCGCCCTTGGCGGAGCCTCAGGTGCGTGTTTACGGTTTTTTATTAGCGAAAGCATGCTAAAACTCCTCGGTAGGGGATTCCCTTTTGGCACGTTGACGGTTAATATTCTGGGTTCATTGTTAATGGGCATTTTGTACGGTTTGATAGATAAAGAAATTATCACCGCAAGCCCCGCCAAAACCCTTATCGGTATTGGCTTTTTAGGTGCATTAACCACCTTTTCAACATTCTCAATGGACTCGTTGTTGTTATTACAACAAGGTCACTTTATTAAAATGGCCCTCAATATCATCTTAAACGTGATGGTGTGTATTTTTATGGCTTGGCTGGGCCTTCAGCTAGTAATGCAAAAAGGTTAAAAAACTAACATGTTAGATTCTAAATTTTTACGTCAAGACATCGAACAAACTGCAGCACGTTTAGCGGCGCGCGGTTACGAACTCGATGTAGCGACGGTAACGGCACTTGAAGAAAAACGCAAAACATTACAAGTAAAAACGCAAGAACTTCAAAGTCAACGTAATGCAAGCGCAAAAGCAATTGGTCAAGCAAAAGCAAAAGGCGAAGACGCACAACCACTACTAGACGCAGTGGCAAATTTAGGCAGCGAATTAGACGCAACTAAAAAAGCGCAAGACGAAGTACTCAACGCCATTAACGACATTGCATTAGCAATTCCAAACTTGCCAGACGAATCAGTACCAGAAGGCGCTGATGAAGACGACAACGTTGAAATACTTACCTGGGGCACGCCTAAAAAGTACGACTTTGAAGTAAAAGATCACGTGGATGTAGGCCAAGACCTAAACGGCCTAGACTTCGAAATGGGCGTTAAAATTAGTGGCGCACGTTTTACAGTAATGCGCGGCCAAGTAGCGCGTATGCACCGTGCGCTTACGCAATACATGCTAGATACCCACACAGATAAAAACGGCTATACAGAAATGTATGTACCGTACTTAGTAAATAGCGCAAGCCTTTACGGTACAAGTCAATTACCTAAGTTTGCAGGCGATTTATTCCATACATTAGGCCTAGTAAACGACGACGGTGAACAACAAGCTGGCTTTAGCTTAATCCCAACAGCAGAAGTACCGCTTACTAATAGCGCACGCGATGAGATTTACGAAGAAAGCGATTTACCGATTCGCTTAACTGCGCACACGCCGTGTTTTAGAAGTGAAGCAGGCAGCTATGGTCGCGATACACGCGGCTTAATTCGTCAGCACCAGTTTGATAAAGTTGAACTAGTTCAACTAGTAAAACCAGAAGATTCAATGCAAGCGCTTGAAGAGCTAACAGGCCACGCAGAGCAAATTTTACAAGCACTAGAACTACCATACCGTAAAGTAATTTTATGTATGGGCGACATGGGCTTTGGCGCAGCTAAAACATACGACTTAGAAGTATGGTTACCGGCACAAGATACCTACCGCGAAATTTCGTCTTGTTCAAATATGGCTGACTTTCAGGCGCGCCGTATGCAAGCACGTTTTCGCCGTGAAGGCGCTAAAAAACCAGAGTTACTCCATACACTAAATGGTTCAGGTTTAGCGGTTGGTCGTACACTCGTAGCCATACTAGAAAACTACCAACAAGCCGACGGCTCAGTAGTCGTACCAGAAGTATTACGCCCATACATGGGTGGGCTTGAAGTGATTGGTAAACAATAAAAATCAGTTTAGTTAAGCTTTAAAAGAAAAGCCGCTGTTTAAAAAACAGCGGCTTTGTTATTGAGTAAAAATTTATATCGGTACTAATTTTTATCGACACATATAAATTTTACTTAAGTGTCGGTACTTTTAATGGCTAAGTGGTTACGAGCGATTTATTAATTTAAAATCTTTAGGTACAGCAAATTTACTATCGCGAACGTCTTTCATTTCAACAGACTTTATTTCGTAAACATAGCGCACTACAGGATCTTTACGCCAGTGATCCATTACCATTTCTTTACCTTTATCCATTAGCCCACCAAGCAGTTGTGAACCAACTTCATCTAATCCGGCGCTGTAATCAACAGGTTTACGTGCGGTTTTACAGGCTTTCAATTGTTGTTTCCATTCAAGTTTAACTGAAATTGGGTAACCTTTAATAGTTGCTAATTTTTGGCCAATCTCACCAACGAACTGATTATCTTCGTTACTTATATCACCTGTAAATCCAGCAATAGCTTTATAGGCTTGCGCACCTAATAAGTTCATTAATGCATTGTCATCGCCAATAGCTTTAAGGTAGCTGTCTTGAAACTTCTCATGAACTTGTAATGCACGTTTAGTTTTTGCATTTTGCGCTGTGGTCCAAAAATCAAAAGTCACGATGTTTTTATCTTCTGCACCAGTGGTATCGTGGTAGCGGGTAGTCCAGTTAACAACGTACTGCTCTGTATCGAACCCATTAATTATTCGGCTTTTTCCCGTTTTATCTACAGCAAATGAATTCTCTTTCAAGTCAACACTACAACCAACTTCTTCGTATGTTTGATATTCTTCAGCATCTTCATCTTTCTCAAAAATGCTATCAGTAAAGCTTACTTCATCACAACCTGCCATAGGGCATTCGCTATATGTCTCGTCATCATAGTCAATGTAATAGCTTTTATTTTTAGGGGAATCAAAAACACGAGACTTATCAGAATTTGCCCAGCGCATTAGCCAGCTATCAAATGTATTTATTTCATGGATAACTCGCTTCGATTCACGAGTTAGTACAGTTTGCTTTCCTGTGTAGTCAGGTACATATAAACCATTAATTGCATACTCAGCCTTCAGTACAGAAGTTGGATTTAGTGGAGTTGTATCTTCTACTTTGGTACTAGCACATCCGGCAACAGCTAAAGCCACTACGATGAGTGTAAATGATTGTTTCATCTTCAGTTCCTTCTTAATTAAATTTGTACGAATTGTAAACCAATTGATTTATTTGTAAATAAATAGCGCGTTAAAATTGTGATTATTTTGGGAACGATTACTTGAGCTTAATTACGAACTGCTTCTTAATAATAAAAGGAGCAGATAATGATGGACTTAAGAGGTGCGCATTCGCACTACTATACAGACAACAGGCATGTACCTAATTTAAAGTGTTAATCTTAGTAGATAAATTAAAGTTATTAAAAATCGTTAAAATTTATGAGAATTATTTTTTATAGATGAAAGGTTAATATAGACTTCATACATAAGAACTTAGATGCACTAAAGCCGCTACTTACTTTAAAATCGCAGCGGCTCTTATCTCCTTTGTGAATTAATTTGATGTCATCAACATTAGCTTTGCCTCTTTACCGTCTGTTAATACCGCGACGTTACCCTTATCAGTTATAAACACATCTCTTAACCTGCCTGCGGCCTTAGGAAGTACGTGAAACTGGGTAAATTCACCACTTGCCAGATTAACGCTGTAGAGTTTTTTATCAACAAGGGTAGTGATAAGCACATGTTGCTGTAACGAAGGAAAAGCTGCATGTTTAGAGCCGTAATATGCCATGCCTGATGGCGCTATTGATGGAGTCCAATTAACACTTGGTTTTTGCATGCCTTTATATTCGGTAAAGGGTGAAATACGCGCTTGCGAGTAATCTTTGCCATAGGTGATTACCGGCCAGCCGTAATTAGTGCTAGCGGTTAAGTAGTTTAGCTCGTCACCGCCTGCAGGGCCGTGCTCGTGGCTAACAATTTGCTGCGTATCGTAATCATAAACTAAGCCTTGAGGGTTACGATGACCAAGTGAGTAGACAGCATGTGCATTTAGGTTTTTATGATAAATAAATGGGTTATCTGTTGGAATGGTGCCATCTAGGTTTATACGTAATATTTTACCAAGTTGGCTGGTGATAGCTTGTGCTTGCTCTCTAAAGTCAAACCCATCGCCCGTTGAAACTAATAATGTATTGTCGGGTAAGACAAGGGCGCGTCCTGCGTAATGTTGCGGTGTGTTTTTATCAGTCGCTACTTTATAAATAACGTTAGGCTTTGAAAAGTCAGTGCCATTAAACGTGGCTTTGGCAACAACCAGCCTGTTTGCGCTTGCATCACCTTGGGCATAGGTAAAAATAATTTCTTTTGAGTCGTTATAATCTGGTGATAATACAATGTCGAGTAAACCACTTTGGCCTGCAACGTATAAACCTGTTAGATTTAGTTTTACTCTTGATTGCGCATTGTTTTTAACTATAACTACGTGACCATCACGCTCTGTAATTAGCCATGTGCCGTTTGGTAGTTCAACCATGCTCCACGGAGACTGTAATTGCGTAGCCAGTGTTTTTGTACTGTATTGCTCCTTTGGTAACGTAGCATCTGCATTAACAGAAAACGAAAGAAGCGAAAGCAGAGTAAAAAAAGAGATACATTGTTTACGGGGCAAGCCTTTGCTAGCATGACTAGTATAAGAGAAAAGCTTTATTTAAAGTTGAGATAACCATGTCGTTTTTAACACGTGTATTGCCTTCATTTTTAGTTTCTTGGTTACTTACATTCACACTTGCTAGCTTGTTTCATAGCCAATACGTTGTCAATCAATTAGTTAATGTAGGTGTAGTGGTGGGCTTTAGTGATCGCGTTAGTTTAACGCTTGATGATTGGTTAGGCCTATTACCTACCTACGGCGCTATTATTGCCCTAGCACTTGCCATCGCTTTTATTGCTACAACAAAGCTTTATAAAAAGGTTCAAAAATACAGTACTCAGCTATTTGTTATTGCTGGCATTGTGGCATTTGCTATTGTGTTAATCGCCATTGAGTCAATTATGAATATTCATATTATAGCGGGCGCAAGAGGCTGGGGTTTTTATGCTCAACTGCTTGCAGGCGCGGTAGGTGGTTTTGCGTTTTCGCAATTAGTTAAGGCAACTAAAAACCAAAAAGCGTATTAGATGTGTGAATATAAGTACGGCTTATACGTTATTTAGTGATTAATAAATAAAGGCCGCTGTTTATTGTAAACAGCGGCCTTTAAATATGGTTTTTAGAATTTAATCAAAAAATTAAACTAATTAGTTTGTAGCTACTTAGCCCAAAAATTAGGATTAAAACGGGTAGGGTCACCAGGTTTAATACCAAAGAGTTAGTGTAGTTTCCCATAACCCCTTTTTGATTAACCAGCCATACAAGGTAGGTGCTAACAATAGGGAGTAATAACCCGTTAGCCGCTTGCGCGAATATAATTACCGCGACAGGGTCTAAACCGAGTGAGGCCACCGCAGCACCAAACAATAAAATAACAATAGCAACGCCTTTAAAGCGCGTGTTGCTCATATCGTTAGACCAGCCTAACATGCCACACACAGCATACGCACCCGCAAGTGGCGCTGTAATAGCACTTGTTAAACCTGCAGCAAATAAACCAATAGCAAAAAAGTAATGAGCGGCGTCACCAAGCAATGGCTCTAGCTGCACGGCCATATTGGCCGCACTAATTTGCCCCGCATCGGTGCCATAAAATGCAACTGAAGCTGTAGATAAAATAGCTAAAGTGATCACACCGCCCAAAGTGATTGATAGGCCTGTATCAACATTTGTTTGTTTAATCATTTTTTGCATGTCGCTGTTACTGTCGTGTCTAGCAGCGAGTACGCCGGAGTGCAAAAATAAGTTATACGGCACAATGGTAGTGCCAACTAAAGCTAGTATGGTTGTAATAGAGCCTTCAGGCATACTAGGAATAAAACCAGCAAATACATCACCCAGTGAAGGCGCTGCCATTACAAGTGTTGATATAAACACTAAGCTCATTAGAATAACGAGTAAAATTAGCGCGTTTTCAACCACTTTATGTTTGCCGCTATATAGTAAAGCAGCACTTAAAAAAGCAATAAGTGGTGTCCATAGTTGAGGACTAACTTGAGGGAATATTTCAATTAATCCCATGCTAGCGCCACTTAAATTACCCGCTTCATAAGCTGCACTGCCCACACCAATCGCGCTAATGACTAAAAATATAGCTAAAGATTTGAATAAGGGCGTTTGAATATGTGCTCTGAGCGCTTGGGCTAAATCTTGCCCGGTGGCAACGCCAAGGCGCGCCGCCATAGATTGTAATAATATAGTGGCAATTACTGAAAACAGTAATGTCCATATAAGTGCAAAACCAAAGTTTGCACCTGCCACGCTGGCGGTAGTAATGGTCCCTGGTCCAATGAAGGCAGCGGTGACGAGTAGTCCTGGTCCTAATCGCATAATTGACCTTAATAGTGCTATTGCATGTTGCTATTTAAAGTTACATCTTACGTTTAAAACCAATATTTATACGCGATGCCGATTGTGTTAAAGCTGTCACTTACAGTAAGTGCCTTGCAGCAGTTTCGCTCCTTGACGATTTCTTTTTTAATAGGCATATGTTATACCAATCCGCAATAATACTTAATCAATTTGAGGGATTAAATCTGACGCTAATTGCGTTAAAAATTTCTGATATAGAACAACTAAATAACGAAATTTTTGCCTGGTTATCGACACGATTTTCTCACCTCAGATAGATCACTTAATTAAGCGAATTGCTATTAAAAAAGGGCGCGTAGGATACCAACTAGTATATAAATTTAAAGGGGATACAGTGCGTTTGCATGAATTTCAAACGAATATATAAGCGAATTAAATGAATGATGCCGATATTTATATCGGCATCAGTATATTTACTTTATTAGGCTTTTAATCGCTTCTAAGCCTTTTTTTAGGGTATCTGCATCGGTAGCATAGTTAATACGGATGCACTCGTGCTTGTGCGCCCAATCATCGTCAATGCCGATAAAAAAGTTGTGACCTGGGATCACATACACGTCTTGCTCTTTAAGTTGTTGATACAACACCTCGCTTGTTATTTTTGCATCTTTAAACCACAGCCACATAAAAAATGCACCTTCAACTTTGTGCAAATAAACAGGCAATTCGGTAAATACTTCGTCAAACAACTCAATCGCTATGTGTGCTTTATTACGATAAAAAGGCAGTACAACATTACGACACAGTGGCAGTAGTTCGTTGTCGTTAATTAAGCGTGTCACTAAGCTCGGACCAATACTATTTGGCGATAAAACCATGCTGCCGTTTACGCGGCCAATTGCTTTAATAATCTCATTGTTTGCAACTACAATACCGCTGCGTAAACCCGGTAGGCCCAGTTTTGAAAGTGACATACATAAAATAATGTTTGAGTTCCACGTTAGGTTTGCATCGGTGTAAATACAACCTGGAAACGGATCGCCATATGCGTTATCAATAATGAGTGGAATGCCATATTGCTTAGCGAGCAAATCAAGGTGTTTTACTTCATCGTCAGTAATTACATTACCTGTTGGGTTAGTAGGGCGTGATACGCACAGCGCGCTTATACTGCTGTCGTTTGCTAGTGTTTTTTCAACTGCTTTAAAATCAATGACGTATTTAAACTGTTTTGATGCACTACCTGTATTTAAAATTTCTATATCAGGCTTTATGGCAACAAACATATCAGCCGATAAACCTTGATCGGCATAACCTATATACTCTGGCGCAAGGGGAAATAAAATCTTTTTATGGCTGCCATCCGGCATTTCGCCTGCCAACATATTAAACAGCACAAAAAAGTTAGCTTGACTGCCATTACCAAGTGCTACGTTATCGGCGCTAATATCCCATGCGTACTCTTTACTTAGCTGGCCAGCTAATGCTGCTCTAAACTCGTCGTTACCGGTTGGGCCATCGTAAAGCCCAAATACTTGCGATACTTTATTGCTGGCAACAAGTTTTTGTAATTCACTTAAAAAAACCTCATTTACTTGTGGTACTAATGCGGGGTTACCGCCACCCAGCATAACAATATTAGGATTGTTACTGTTTTTAGCCCCGCCTAAGTCTTCCATTAATTGGGTAATGCCGTTGGGTTGTGTAAATTTAGTGCCAAAGTTTGAGTAGTTCATAATGCATAGTGTTTGTTAATAATGGGGAGGCAGTATAGCGTAAATATTGGGCTTAAATCCGATGATGAGAATAATTCAATGCTAAGATTTACAGCTAGTTATAGTAATGTAATTCCTTATAAAACAAAGGCTAAGTTAAGGCTTTTTAACGCCGTACAAAAACTCTTCGCCGGAGTCCATATACAAATCAAATTTGGCCATGACTTTGGTGAACATAGGGGCGTGTAAAAACTCGTTTAACCATGCGCGTACATGCGTGTATTCACTTTGTAAGTACCAGTGTTTATCTACACGGGCAAACTGTCTAATAAATGGCAGCAGGGCATAATCGGCTAGACTTTTTTCATCGCCAATTAAGTATTTATGCGTGGTTAGTTTTGCTTCAAATTGCTTAATAAACTCTTCACAGGCTTTTTGGTAATAAATTTGTGCCATGTCTTTTGTACGAGCATAAAATTTGTACTTTTCGAGCACCGGTTTAAATTGCGTATCGTTTAGTTTAATTAACTCAAGCATGCGCTCAAGTGCTAATGGGTCTTGAGTATGCAGTAAATTATGCGGATCGTTTTGCTTTAAAGCCCACAGCATAATATCGAGGCTTTCATCTATAACTTGGTTATTAGGCAGTAATAAAACAGGCACAGTGCCTTTAGGCGATATTTGCAATAGATGCGGCGGTTTATTTTTAGTTTTTATAGCGCGTAGTAGTACTTGTTGCTCTGCCATTAAAATACCCATTCGTGCACGCATTGCGTATGGGCAGTGTTGTAATGAATATAATAATGGCAATGTCATGTTAGTTACCTTAGCTGTTTAGGCCTTCAACATACTGCTGGCGGGTTTGTACTTTAACTAAGCTATTTAAGTGTTCAACCGCTTGTGTTTGCCCGTTAATTAAATCTTGAAAATGCGCAAGTAACACGGCTTTATCCAGTTTTTCTTTATCGCCTGAACCAATGTCGGTTAAATCAATCATAAACTCGTCAAATTTGTCGGCAAAGTCACTCACAATATCCATGTTTAAAAATTGCTCATGGTTATAAATACTTGGGTAGCCGCCTTTTTGCTTATCAATAGCAAAGCTAATACCTTTAACATTGGTAACGGTGGTTTCTTTTTTACAGCTCAGCATACAGCTTGCGTCAATGCGTGGTTTTTTACATCCTACTGTTTGCTGGAAAAAACATTGTCGGCTAGTCATCATTAGTATTGGATGATAAATGCTGTACATCATTTTAAAGTTGTTAGGGCGTTTAATATTACGCATTTGTGGTTTGTTTATTTCGTTTGAAATAAACGCGCCTTTTGCGTTTAAATCTTCTTGTAGTGTTAGTAACGCGTAAGAATTTGTGGTGTTTAATAATGGGCCTGCAATCCAGTCAATACCCATTTGTACTGCTTTAAATGCAACGCCTGTGTTGTTACTAATAATAAGCTTAGGTTTTACAACCTCGAGCAAACGTACCGCTTCTTCAAAATCTTTACCAATTAACACCGCCGGAAACCACGGAATTAAATGTGGGTGCTCTAAAAATACATTAATGTATTTATCGTTATCGGTTCTAAAGCTCTCTGGTAATTTAAAGTAAACATCGCCATCTGTTAAATCACATAGATGAACGTCTTTTATGTCCGATATTAAAATAGAGAGTGTTGTTTTGTTATCGGCTTTAGGGTGGTTTACTAGTTTTGGCAGTTCAACAGGGGCGAGGACGTCTTTGCCTTCGTTTAATAAAAACGCGACTTGCTTTTTAATACGGGCAAGCTCTTTAAACGGAATGCTTAAGTTGTTGCCTAAGTTTGAGTAATCCATATTTTTAATTTCAAAATTGGCATTACTAAAGGTTTTAAAGCGTTTATCAATAGCTGCAATATCAACAACCGATTTATCGGCGGTTTGCATAGGCATTTGCGATTGAACTTCAAAGCGTAGAGGTTGAAGGGCGCTTTGTTCTGCTACGGTGTTGTCGTGTTTATCGTTTATTGTCAGTGTTACTGTAAATGGCTGGTTTAATTGGCCGCCAAACTCAAAACGTAGTTCTCGCTTTGAAATATCTAAAAACTCAATCTTCTTTTTAACTAACGTATCAATGTCATTTTTTTCTGCGGCGAGCTCTTGCTGTGCATCGTAAATTTGCACAACCGAAATCGCGTTACTCTTTTCGTTAGCGTGATCAAAGCTATGGTCGCGCGGGTTGTCGGTAAACATGTTTTTTGTCATGTCACCTTGCAAAAACTTATTAGTAAAATTACGGTTAAATACTTTGTATAAGCTTGAATCGTCTTCAATTAAATTACCTGTTTGTACAAAGGTATCTATTTGTTTGCGCCAGCTATCAATAACGGTATGAACGTAGTTAGCACCTTTAATGCGGCCTTCTACTTTTAACGAGTCAACACCAGCGGCTACCAACTCCGGTAAATCAAAATAGGCTGAATTATCTTTTAAGTTTAACGGATGTTTGTTACCCATGGCGGTTGGCTCGTATTCATCACGACATGCTTGTGAGCAACGTCCACGGTTACCTGAGTTACCCACACTTACTGAGCTTGAATAACATTGCCCCGAAAACGCAATACACAATGCACCATGTACAAACACCTCGGTTAATACATCGCATTTGTGCGCTACGTCGGTCAATATTTTAATTTCAGTTAAGTTAAGCTCGCGCGATAAATTTACACGTGTAGCGCCAATGCGCGCTAAAAACTCAACCTGTGATTCGTTATGGGTGGTTAACTGAGTTGATGCGTGAATATGCAAAGTAGGAAAGTGCTTTTTAACTATATTAAACAGCCCTAAATCTTGCACAATAATGCCATCGAGCGTGGTATTTACGAGTTGGTTAAGTAGCTTAAATAGCGCGCCCATTTCGTGCTCTAATATAACTATATTTAGCGTTAAAAATATTTCACAGCCGTATTCATGGGCTAGGCGAAGTGCGCCGTTAAGCTCATCAAACGAAAGATTAGACGCTCGGTTACGTGCATTAAAGGTATCTAACCCACAATAAACCGCATTAGCACCGGCTACAATGGCGGCTTTTACCGCGTTAACATCACCGCCTGGGGCTAATAGTTCAATCTTTCTACTCATTACAATGTCGCTTCGCTCATATTTAATTGCCGCGAATTTTATATGGTTAAGCACGTTAATGCTATTTATTGAGGGATATAATAAAGACTAATACCAATTCGCTTAATTAAGTGATCTATTTTGAGGCTGGAAAAACGTGTTGATAGCTAGGCAAAAAATTCGCTATTTAGTTGTTCTCGGCAATTGCTCCTGCATTGCTCTACCTTCTGCATCCATGCAGTCGTAAATGATAATTTTTTAACACAGGTAGCGACACGTTTAGCCCCGCAAAATGATTAAGTATTATTGCGGATTGGTATAGAATAAAAGAGTGCATAAAATTACAATTAAGCTGGCTGATTTATTACGTAAACATGTAATAAAATGATAGTTTATAAGCCAGCAACACTTTCAACTTTACTTAGGCGAACCCCATCAGCAATCAAGATCTTAAACAGTTAGATACAGATTTAAAAAGTGATGAATCTGGAATTATTAACACTCAACTAAAAATAGCCACATTTAACCTGTTTAACTATCTTGAGCCGCCCAATGCATACTATGAGTTTGAGAAAATTTATACCGCGCAGCAGTGGGCTAAAAAGCAGCGTTGGATTGTTGATTACTTAACAGAACATGCCCCTGATGTGATTGGTTTTCAGGAAGTGTTTAGCATTGACTCATTAAAAGAGCTAGTAGGCGAGCAAGGTTATAATTACTTTGCTGTAGTTGATACGCCAGAGGTGATTGATGACTTTATTTATAAACGCCCTGTAGTGGCAATCGCCTCTAAATACCCCATAGTTGAAGTAGCAGCGGTTGAGCACGATAGTGAGCTTGCAAATGCGCTTGGCCTTAATAGTGAGTTTACTTTTAGTCGTAAAGTACTAAGAGCAACTATAACGCTGCCGCATATAGGTAATACCGATTGTTATGTGGTGCATTTTAAATCTAAGCGCCCAATGATTAATGTCGATGAGCATAATAAAGAGCTTACACCCGAGCAAAACATAATTGAAATTTTAAAAGCGAATGTAGCGGGTGGGTGGGGCTCAACTATTCAGCGTGGAAGTGAAGCTACATTACTAATGATACAAATGATTGCCCGTCGCGAAGCTACGCAACAACCCATGCTATTAATGGGGGACTTTAATAATGAACTAGCGGATGGCGTATTAAGCCATTTACTGACAAGTACGCTACGCTTTGCGCCTGCATTTGATGCTAAAACCTACCTCGCTAAATATTGTTTAAATGATTCATGGGATTTGTTTGTTAAGTCGCAGCTAAGCGAAGATGAACTGTCTAATGGTGAGGCAATGACTAGCGATGAAATAAGCGATAGTGAAAGCAATAGCATTTTTGATTTAGCTGATGAAAACGAAGCAAAAAATGTTAATGCAACTAAGCTTATGCCCTTAAGAGCGCCAACACATTATTATGGCGCGAGCAGCTCCGTGCTTGATTATATTTTATTATCATGTGAGTTTGATGCCAGCTACCTTGGCAGTTTTTTTGAGGTGATTGAGTATAATACTTATGATCGTCACTTAATTAACCCCGAATTTGAGCGTGATGATTTAAGTACCGATCATGGTATTGTGTTAGTTACACTAAAACTAAGAAGCTAGGCTTGCTCTATGCATAATTATGCTAAAATTATAAATTAAAAGTATTCATATAGCAGCAATACTTGATGTATTGCGCCGGTTTGTATATTTTATCATCAGCCTTTTGAATTGTATTAATAATAAATTACTAAAATGGTAAATATGGAATTTTATACCTACTTGAATCATAAGCGAAATATGGATTTAACTTCGCAAATACATAGTTTCATTGTAAAGCGAATTTATAATTTTACATTTTTAGTGAAAACTTTGCTTTTTGCTTTGTTTGTTAGCTTAAACAGCGCTTACGCACAAGAAACCACCTCATACAGTTTAACTAATGAATCTAATGCAGGGCTGCTTAAAAGAGCTGAATTACTTATAGATACTGACGTTATAACAAGTATTGAACTAAGTAAGTCGTTGTTGTCACAAGCGCAAAGTGCTGATGACATGTTACTCAGCGCAAAGCTACATAACCTGCTAGGTAGGGCGAATAAAAAAAATAACAATATTAATGAATCTCTCGAGCACTTTTTACAATCCTCTGTTTACTACAGCAAATTAAATGATTCACGAAACCAAATAAAGGCGTCTATTAATTATATAAATATATTATTAGAAGAAAAACGTTATGACGAACTTACTACCCGCATTGAAACTTTATTACCAACAACCCTTGTGTATGGCGATGACTTTTTTATAGCGCAAGTGCTCCTCACTAAGGGGGATTCGTTTTATGAACAAAAAAAGTACGATAACGCGAACGCGCAATACGCATCTGCTTTAAAATACCTTGTTGACGAAGACGAATTAATACAAAGACAGTTAGGTGAAACGTATAAAAAATTAGCTCAGTCATATAAACGCCTCAAAAATAGAGAGCAAACGGCTCACTTTTATACAAAAGCTTTAGAAATATACACAAGTTTAGGTGATTTAAAGCTAATGGCGCGTACCTTAAATACACTAGCAGAAGCACACCGTTATTTAGATAACTTAGTTTTAGCCCTTGATTACTCCACTCGCGCATTAGAAATATATAAAGACATTGACGATCCTGTTGGTTTTGCTAAAGCATTACTAGGGGCGGGTATTATTTATCGTCATATTAATCTTTATGAAAAATCACTTGAACATATAAATGAGGCATATTTATATTATAAAAAAGTAAATAACATGCTTGGGATTGCTAAAACATCAAATCAAATGGGACTGGTATATACACGATTAAGGCAGTTTGATCAGGCCGAATTTTTCTATCAAATAACTATCGATTTGCCAAAAGGTATGGTCGAGGAAAAAACGCTCGCTTCAGCTTTAAGAGAAATGGCTGTTATTAACCTCGAATCTGGCGACTTAGCATCAGCAATGCAATATGCTAAAAAAGCTTATATCACTTATAAAAACAAAAACCTTACATCGTACATTTCTACAACAGCACGTATTATTGGTAATATTTATCGTGCCCAAGGAAATAACAACAAGGCTATAGAGTATTACAAAGAGTCATTGTCGTTTGCCAGAGAAACAGGTGGTAAACTTTATGAGATAAAGTCGCTTACTGCGCTTGCGGGCATTTTAATTGGTATTGATACAAATGAGGCGATTTCTTTACTGAAAAGGTCACTCTCTTTATCAACCGAAATAGATGATAAATTACATATGCTATATGCCTATCGTGAAATTCGAATAGCAGAAAAATTGCGTGGTCGTATAGAAGAGTCACTTCGTTATGCAGAAGAAGAAATAGCCCTAACCGATATTATTCAAAATGAAAGAAATGAAGATAAATTGGCGCTTGAAAAAGCACATTTGCATTTGTACAAAATGGAAATAGAGCTTGAGACGTTAAGAGAAAAAGAAAAACGCCATCAGCTTGAGCTTGAAAAGAAAAATAATCAAATTGAAATCGCCGCCCAAGCTAGAGTTATATCAGAGCTAGAGCTTTCAAAGAATAAATACGCCAGTATTGCGCTCGCATTTTTATTAGCCGCTTGTTTAGCTATTGTATTACTGGTTTATAGAAGTTTTATTGCCTCTAAAAAACGTAATGAAGAGTTAGACTATTTGGCAGCAAGAGACCCTTTAACCAATTGTTATAACCGTCGTATTTTATTTGAGGTTATGAATCGCGACTTTTTGGATTTACCTCAGATTGAAGAGTACTGTATTTTAATGGTCGATATTGATCATTTTAAAAGCGTTAACGACACCTATGGGCATAGCATTGGCGACACAGTACTTTGTGGCGTAGCCGAACTTTTACAAGCTAATATACGTAAAAGTGATAGCGTGGCCCGTTTTGGTGGCGAAGAATTTTGTATTATTTTGCCCAACACAACTCAAGAGCAAGCAATACGTATAGCTGAGGCTATTCGTATTAAAGTTGAAAAAGCGACATTTGATGATATTCCTGTTACGTGTAGCTTTGGGGTTACGTCTATTAAATTTAAAGCCAGAACACCTTCTGAGTTGATTGAACAGGCTGATTTAGCTCTTTATGAGGCTAAGTCCTTGGGGCGTAATCAGGTAGCGTTATGGGATGCTTCGCTTGAAGAGTTTAAACTTTATAGATCGGAGTAAATCCAGCAGTCTACAGTTTAGTTTTGATGTTATTTTTTAAAATTATAACAAGTAAATTTTATACAATGCTGTGTGTTACTTACATATGTAATTATGTTTATTAGATTAACCCTTTGAATATCAGTGTGTTAACTTAGGCTTCAAAATTGCAATCAATACTAAGTTAAAAACAAAACAAGGGATTTAATAATGACTGAAGTTGCACTTTCGGCCTATTTGGCATTTTACCTCTATTTAATTATGTTGCTTGTACAGTGGGCTGTGGCTACTTTTAGCAAAGCTAAAGAACCAAATGCTGTACCAGGTAAAATTGACGAGGATTTATCGCACGACAGCTTTATATTTAGAGCACATCGTACGTTTCATAATACGCTTGAAAACAGTGCATTATTTATAGGTACGGTGTTATTTGCGTTTGTAATTAATTATCAAAGCCCGATTTTTGCAATGTGTATTTGGGTGTATTTAATTGCGCGTTTAATTCACATGGCGCTGTACTACGCTATAGCAACGGAGAAAAACCCAAGCCCACGTAGTTACTTTTTTTTAATCGGCGTACTTGCTAATGTGGTTATGCTGATAATGATAGGGTTAAGGCTAATCTCTTAATTTATAAAAAAGTTATAAAATTTATTTATAACGATAAAAAAAGCGAAGAGCCTTTAAGGCATCTTCGCTTTTTTGTTTAAAGTAGAAGCAGAATAAAACTACCTCTACCGTAATGTAATATTAATGGCTAATCGACGCCTATAAACCCGCCTGTTTGGTGTGTCCATAGGGCTGCGTATATTCCACCCTTAGCGATTAATTGTTCATGAGTGCCTTGCTCAACTACGCCGCCGTCATCAAGTACAATTAATCTATCCATTTGTGCAATGGTTGATAGCCTGTGCGCTATGGCAATAACTGTTTTACCTGTCATTAAATCATCAAGACTTGCCTGAATTGCGGCTTCTACTTCTGAGTCGAGTGCGCTGGTGGCTTCGTCGAGTATTAGTATGGGTGCATTTTTAAGTAGTACACGTGCAATAGCAATACGTTGGCGTTGACCGCCTGAAAGCGTAACACCGCGTTCGCCCACTTGTGCATCAAAGCCTTTATTGCCTTTGCTGTCGACCAAGTCGTTTATAAACTCAAGCGCCTTAGCTTGTTTGGTCGCGTTGATCATCTCATCGTGGGTTGCATCGGGGCGACCGTACAAAATATTGTCTTTTACTGAGCGATGAAGCAAGGAGGTATCTTGCGTTACCATTGCTATGTAGCGGCGTAGGCTTTCTTGGCTAACGTCTGTGATGTTTTGCCCATCAATTTTTATTGTTCCAGAGTCGGTATCGTAAAAGCGCAGTAATAAGTTAACAAGTGTTGATTTACCCGCGCCAGAGCGACCGACTAAACCAATTTTTTCGCCAGGTTTAATATTTAAGTTTAAACCGTTCATTACAGGGCTGCGATTAGTCTCTTTTGCAGCTTTGCCGTAGTTAAAGTGTACGTTGTTAAACTCAATAGCACCTTGGCTTACGTTAAGCGTATCAGCGTTTGGTTTATCGGCAACTTCGATAGGGTTTGACAGTGTTTTCATACCATCGGCTACGGTGCCAATGTTTTCGAACAAGCTGCTTATTTCCCACATGATCCACTGCGCCATACCGTTTAATCTGAGCGCTAAGCTAACAGCAACTGCAATGGCGCCGGCACTAATTGCACTAAGTGACCATAAATAAAGTGATACAGCGGCAACCGAAAATACTAATAGGTAATTTAAGCTTTGAATAACAAAGTTTAAGCTGGTTACTAAGCGCATTTGCTTGTACACAGGCTGTAAAAATACATCCATGCTTTGTTTTGCGTACTGCTCTTCACGCTGGGTATACGAAAACAATTTAATAGTTGAAATGTTGGTGTAGCTATCAACAATACGACCAGTCATTTCTGAGCGCGCATCGGCTTGTGAGCTGGCAATTTTTTTAAGGCGTGGTACAAAGTAAAGTTGCACGCAAATGTATAAAACCAACCAAACTAATAAAGGGATCATTAAGCGCCAATCAGCTTCGGCAACTAAAAATACCATTGAGCCAAAATAAACCACTATGTACATTAATACATCGAGTAGTTTGGTCACTGTTTCGCGAACGGCTAAAGAAGTTTGCAGTACTTTGGTGGCTATTCTTCCTGCAAATTCATTTTGATAAAAGCTAACACTTTGGCGCAGTAAATAGCGATGAGCTAACCAGCGAATCGACATAGGGTAATTGCCAAGCAATGCTTGGTGCAAAATAGCAGAATGAAAAAATACAACAACGGGCAGCACAACTAACAGCATTACGGCCATTTTTATAAGTTCTGACTTTTGCTCTACAAACAAAGTCTCGGGTGTATAGGCCGTTAACCAATCGACAAGTTGGCCCATGTAGCTAAATAAAGAAACCTCTAAAATAGCGAGCATGGCGGCACTGATTGACATAAGCACCAACGACAGTTCCATTCCTTTGGTGTAGTGGCGACAAAAAGCAAATAAAGTAGAAGGCGGCTGAGTGGGTTGGTCCTCAGGAAATGCTTTTGTCATTTTTTCAAATAATCGATACATTTTAAAAACTTAAATGGCAAATAATGACGAGTATCATACCATTTAAGTATTTTTAAATGCAGGTTTGTAGGCCATTAATTATGAGTATTATTCTTATTTATTGCGTTGGGTTACTTAGGTTTATTCCTTCGCTCATGTATAAATCGTCATATCTGAGACCTCCATTTCCGTAAGGCTTTTTAATTGGGCCTGTATTACAGTTTGCTAAAAAGTATATAAGAGGTTGTTCGCGCTTCATTCTAAATTGTGCATTTTTATATACCAGGGTTTGACTGTTAAACTCACCACCTTTTACGTAAACATCATATTGCTGACCTTGCTCTGAGGCTGCTGCGTTATTCACAACGTACCATATGTCGTACCAAGTATTTGTTTGCAGAGGTTTAGCTGACTGGTTTGTAGTGTAGTTTTGAATGTTGCTATATCCGCTGTCGGTTTTAACCATTAAAGCGCCATCGTTTACAAACCCATTTGATTCTGTTTTATCGGTTACGCGAAGTGTTGGCTCAAACGCATCGTACGCATGTTTATTTATTAGCGCTGGAGTAAGGTTACTCAATCCAAAAGCATGGTTATTAGGAAACGCAGCCACGTTTATACGCATATAAAATGTGTAGGTTTGACCAACTTCAACCGCTTGTGGAAGCTTTGTATAAGAAAGCGCTTTACGATTTCCTACAATGCCCTCAGCCGCAGGCTTTTTGAGTAAATAATGATTTGTTGATGAGTTTGTTTGTTCTGGTTGTATAACCGTGATTTGAGGGTTTTTGACCTGTGGCTTAGTTTCATTTTGGGTATCGACACTTTGCCAGTCGCTAAGAGAGTTTTCAAAATTATCAATAAGCAGCCAATCGCTCGATGTACTTTTGTGAATGGTTGAACACGACGCTAACGCGCTTAAAAAACATAAAAGTGACATGTGTTTAAAATGCATAATTGGCTCTCAGTAAGTTTAGATGTTTTTGGTTAACCAATTATTGTTTTGGCTATAACTTTAAAGTAAAGGTTATGTAACCAATTTAATGTTTTTATGTCAATCACTAAAACAAAAGTTATGGTTTAATAGAGCTTGAGAAATATAATGTTGTTATTGTATTTATAAAATCAACTCAGCAAATTTTAACTGAGTATAAAAATAATTTAATAGTTAGGATGTTATATGTATACGGGTTCGTGTTTGTGTGGTGCAGTAAACGTTGAAGTGTCGGGCAGTATAACCAGCATTATTCATTGTCATTGTTCACTGTGCAGAAAAAACAGCGGGACTGCATTTGCAACCAATGGCTTTGTAAATACAAGTGACTTTACAATAACAAAAGGTCAAGAACGACTCAGTGAATATAGTTTTAAAGCAGGGCGCACACGTTATTTTTGTAGATGTTGTGGCTCGCCTGTTTACAGTAGCAACAGTGATGACAAAAGCAGAATACGAATTCGTTTAGGAATATTCGATACCGATATTACTGAGCAGGTATTATCGCATAATTTTGTTACGTCTAAAGCTAACTGGGAGCAGCTCGAAACAAGCTTACCGTGCTATGAAAAACATGAACCTGGTCGATAAAGCGTTTTATTCAATGTGGTAAATGCTGTTAATACTTTTATAAAGGTTTGGTGCAAAGTTTATAAACACCGGTGAGTTTTGTATTTCATCAACGTTTATATGCATTAATGTTTGCTGGCTTAGTATGATCACTATATTTTTGTATTCGTTAAACTCTATTATAGCTAAGCACTTAAAATGTTGCCTTAAAAGTACTAAAAGCATTTGCAGCTCTTGGCCTGTTTGTGGGTTTAAATTAATGATTACTTGCGTATTTTGCTCACTGCAGCGATTTATATTTTGCCAAAAGCTATCGCTGGTTAAAAAAGGCTGATGATATTCACCACTAAAAATATCGATAGTGATTACGTTAAAGTGATCAGAGCATTGGGTAATATATTGTTCGGCGCATTGTAAATAGCTGCTGTGCTTAATTGGTAACTTAAAGTGCTGGGCGGCGATTAAGGCAATGTTTGGGTTTATTTCTACCGTGTTAAATGTATTGATGGTGTTTATGTAAGGCGTACTACTTTGTAAGTGATACATAATTCGCTCAAACCCAGCAGTGCCTAAACCTAGATTTAATATATTTAGTGTATCTACCGGTTTAAGTAAAAATAACATCATACACTGGTTTACCGGTACGATTACTTGCTCAGGGTGTATAAGGTTCATAACGCCTTGAATTGTTATGTCTTCATTGGTTTTTTGTGCAAGCGTTAACCATCGGTATTCTTTATTTTGATACACGCATACGGGGCCGTACGCGCTTTGCTGCGACTCAATAAGGTTACTTGTAATTGTATCTTCTTTTAGCTGACGCATAACTTAAACTATTAATGTATACACAATCACAGTGTGCCACGAAAATCGCATTTTTTTATAGATTATTGTGTAACAAGGTTTGTAATTTAACCTCTAAATATAATATTGTATTAGCAATTAATCACTTAGACGTTATTCAAGGATTGGAAATGGGATTGATTTTAGGGCCTGCTGTTTTAGCGTGGTTTGCGGTATTTATCTATTCTTTACGATTAGGGTATGTGCTTATTTATAAAAATATGAGCGTGTTAACCACAGTGTCTACTTTTGCAATTAGTATTGTTGGTATGTTGGCTTTTATGACGTATGGATATAGGCAGTTTGTAAACAATACCTCAGTTTGGGCATTTGAGATCCCAAGTTACTTTTTATTTAGCAAAATAGCTTTTATAGGTGTATTGAGTGGTTTTTTACTTAACTACTATATTAAGCCTGAAAATAGTTCGGAGTTTTTGAGCTGTTTAGCATTTGTATTAATATTTATGTTTTCTGCTGGTGTGCTTGCAAGCTTAGGAGGACATGAGGCCTTTTTGAAAGAATTTGATATTAAAACCACTCATTAAAAGTATGCATAATAAATTTTGGCCCAGTACCTATTAAAGGTAGTGGGCTTTTTACTTTCCTAGTAACCTCTAGTAAATGCGCTTTAGCGTGCTCCTTTCTGCATCTACCTCAAATGTATTGCCATAAAACCTTAGTTAAGTAATGGTTACACTATAATAATTAGGAGCTAATAGATGCTTAAAACACCTTTGAAAATCACAACAACGTTACTTAAATTTACTGCAATTGCAGGTGCCTGCACACTTGCACTATCAGCACATGGGAAAACACAACTTCAATACACAGAACAGCAAAAATTACATGACATAGCAGCTCAAGTATCAGCCGAACGTATTGGTAGTGACATTCAAACGCTGGTGGATTTCGGTACTCGCCATACGCTTTCAGAAACTAAATCGGATACTCGAGGCATTGGTGCGGCTAGGCGCTGGATAAAAAATGAATTTGAAAAAATATCCGCGCAGTGTGGCGGTTGTTTGGAAATCATTGAAGTAAAGGACACTATATCGGGCGAAAAACGCATTCCTAATCCTGTTGAAGTGGTTAACATTGTGGCTATTCAACGAGGGTCAAGCGAACCTAATCGCATGGTGATTATGTCGGGTGATATAGATTCTCGTGTAAGTGATGTTATGGACTTTACGAGTGATTCACCTGGGGCAAATGATAACGCATCAGGTGTAGCGGGAGTAATTGAAGCTGCTCGTGTTTTAAGTAAATACAAATTTAATGGTTCGGTAGTTTACGCGGCGCTTTCGGGCGAAGAGCAGGGTTTGTTTGGTGGAAAAATATTAACGGCTTATGCGCAAAAGCATGACTGGCAAGTTCATGGCGTTTTAAACAACGATATGATTGGCAATATTACCGGTATTAATGGGGTAACTGATAATACAACTGCGCGTATATTTTCAGAAGGTACCCGTGTTGTAGAAACAAAAGAGCAAGCTAATACTCGCCGCTTTACGGGTGGTGAAGTTGATTCGGCGAGTCGAAATTTAGCGCGCTACATAGATACTATTGCTGACAGATACATTCCTAACCTAGATACAATGCTTGTATATCGATTAGATAGATTTGGCCGTGGTGGGCATCATCGTCCATTTAATGATGCAGGTTTTGCAGCAGTGCGTATTATGGAGACTAACGAGCACTACGATCGTCAGCATCAAGATTTACGCACTGAAAATGGCGTTGAGTATGGCGATACTATTGAAGGCGTTGATTTTGATTATACAGCTAAGTTAACTTCACTTAATGCGGTAACGATGGCATCTATGGCGTGGGCGCCCGCATCACCAAAAGAAGTTAAAATAAAGGGAGCTGTTACAGCTGATACGTCGTTTTCATGGCAACAAAGCAGTGATGAAAATATTGCTGGCTATAAAATTTATTGGCGTTACACGAGCGAGCCGCAATGGCAGTTTAGTAAATACGTTGGTAAGGTTTCACAGTACACACTTAAAAACGTAGTGATTGATAATTATTACTTTGGTGTAGCCTCTGTCAGTAAAGACGGTGTTGAGTCGCCAGTAGTATTTCCGGGTGATGTGGGTTCGTTTGATCACGATATAAAATAATAGTTTGGCTAAAAACACAGCAAACAGAGCGCTTTAAGGTGCAAATGACCGTTTTATACTTGCACCTTATTTACTAAGCCCTTAGAGTGTTAAAAAAGAAGTAAAAGGTTAATAAAAATGCAGCAACAAGAAAAAAAGCCGTTAACAGCAAAAGAACAAGTTATAACTGATGAGCAAAGAATGCAGTGGCAACGCGAATGTTTTCAAACAGCGCAAAAGCATTTAGCCGAAAAGGGCATTATGCCAAAATCAGTAGTTGATAAAGACAGTCGATTTTTAGCACCACTTTGTGCAATGTGGAAATTTAAAGCACAGAACGGTAAAACATATTGGGTAGTAACAGGGCGGTTACCTACAGATCATGCTGAAGTAAGTGCAGCTACAGATGCTCGTGATGCAATGCGTTACTTTTCTTTGCAGTGGCAATTAAAAGCGGATCAGATTATGAGTACAGGCGCGCGTGATAAAACACAGGTAGACTTTGCTAACTTACTTATCAATAGAGCACATGGCTTGTACGAAATGTATGATAATGAGCCGCTGTGGGCAAATGAGGCAAAGTAACGACGGTTTGGGTTAAGTAAAAAAGAGAGGGTGATAGCTTATTTATCGCCCTTTTCTTTATCTAATGGACAAGTGTGAAGGGAGTAGTATTAAACGCCGAAACAGGGCATTGCATACGTTGCCTAGGAATTCCCGCCTCCATAAATACATTCCCTTGCTGAATAAAGCCATTGCGCTTAAAACGCTCTACTTCATTTAAAATACAATTAATGCTTACTTCTTCAATACCTTGGTTTGACGCTAATTCTACAATAAAGTTGAGAAGCGATTTATATACTTTGCGATTACGGTGCTCAGGTAATACAGCTATTCTGCCGATTAAGCCATCTTTACATAATCTACCTGTTGCTATTGGGCAGTTTGCATCGTCTGTAACAAGTACATGTAATGCAATTTTATCTAGGCTATCAAATTCGATATGCTTGGGGATATGTAACTCGTAAACAAAAACCCGCTCTCGAATTTTTTGTAGCATATCTTTTTTTATATCCCATTCAACCTTATCAACCAGATAGCCCATTGCAAACTCCTATTGATACCAAATTAGAATGAGTAAGCAATCACAGCAAAATTATTTAAGCCAATATTAGATGAAAATTAAAAATTTTAACTGACCTGTATACATAATATCTTACGCTGTAACGTGCTCATCATTATTAATAAAATTGGTATTATTACTCGTGGTCTATATTAAACCAGATCCCCTCATTAACAAGTGTAGTAAAAGTTTGAGTAAAAACTAAACTTGGCTTTATTAAATTTAATGCTGAACTTTCAAACTCAGTATTATCGGTAAGTAGTTTTACCGCCGCTAAGTCGGTTAACGGCATAGCGTAATTTTCGCCATTAACACTTAGTAAAACTTCTGTATCGAGTTGCTGATAAATAGCGCGTGTGCCACCTAAGCGTTCAAACACTGCTTCTTCATTACTTAAATCATCGCTTATTTGCTCTGACGTAAATGGAGGCTCTACTGGCGCTAAATCCATTTCATGTTTGGGCTGACTAAGCGTTGAGCCTAGCCATTGTTTAAATAAATCGTCATTTTCTAAAAGTGCCGCCATCAATGTTTTAACTTTATCAACTTCAAGGTTTGTAAGTTCACCCTTTGATTTTCTTAATGTGATGTTGTGATCGGTATAACGTTTTTGTCCGCTTTCGGTATCAATAATATGATCGGCAAAGCTCGACAATAAATCTTGTTGGTTTGGCGCTCTAAAACCAACTGAATAATTTAGTGCATTTTCTACAGCGTAACCTTCGTGAGGGCACCCTGGTGGAATATATAAAATATCGCCAGGCTCTAATATGCAATCGATTACGGCTTCAAATGCTTCTACTTGCAGTAATTTTTTGTTTTGAGCAAACTGCTTAAGTGTTGGATCGGGCAGGCCTACGCGCCAATGACGTTTACCTTCGCCTTGAATAATAAATACGTCATATTGGTCTAAATGTGGGCCAACACCACCATTAGGCGTTGAATAGCTAATCATTAAATCATCTATGCGCCAGTTTGGAATAAACCTAAATGGCTCTAGTAGTTGTGCAGCTTCAGGATGCCAATGATCAACAGCTTGCACTAATAAGGTGGCATTTTCGTCTGTTAACTTTTCAAAGTCTTCAAATGGACCTTGGTGCGTTTGCCAATCATTTTTATGATTGGTGATAATACGTGACTCTATACTTTCTTCCATTGCGAGACCGGCAAGTTCATTAGCATCAAGTGGGTCTTGAAAATCAGCAAAACCTTGTTTGATTAAAAGCGGCTTTTTTTGCCAAAAATGGCTTAAAAACTCTTGCTCAGACAAATTATTTATTTTTAAATGATACATACATTATGCCTACTAGTTAGTGCAATGGGGTTAAAACAAAAAAAGCGAAAGGATGATCCTTTCGCTTTTTAAAAGAGCAATTTAGTTTTTAAACTAAATCATCAATAAACTCAACAGCACGACCAATGTAATTAGCAGGTGTTAGTTTTTTCATTTCTACTTTAGCGTGCTCTGGAAGGTCAAGACCATCGATAAAGTCAGCCATTATTTCTTGATTTACACGTTTGCCGCGTGTTAAATCTTTAAGTTTTTCGTATGGCTTTTCAATACCATATTTACGCATAACTGTTTGAATCGGCTCGGCTAGCAATTCCCAGTTTTGATCAAGCTCGTCAGCTAAACGTTGCTCGTTTACTTCAAGCTTGCTTACACCTTTAAGTGTTGATTGGTATGCAATGATCGCATAACCCATACCTACACCTAAGTTACGTAATACCGTTGAATCGGTAAGGTCACGCTGCCAGCGAGAAACTGGTAATTTTTGTGCAAGATGAGCAAAAATAGCGTTTGCTAAACCTAAGTTACCTTCTGAGTTTTCAAAATCAATTGGGTTAACTTTATGCGGCATTGTAGATGAGCCAATTTCGCCCGCAATTGTTTTTTGCTTAAAGTGATTAAGTGCGATGTAACCCCACATGTCACGGTCAAAATCGAGCAAAATAGTATTAAAACGTGCAATTGCGTCAAACAACTCTGCAATATAGTCATGCGGTTCAATTTGTGTAGTAAATGGGTTAAGTGTTAAACCTAAGCTTGATACAAATTTATCTGCGTGAGTATGCCAGTCGTAATCTGGGTATGCACTAAGGTGAGCGTTGTAGTTACCAACAGCACCGTTAACTTTACCTAGCATTTCTACTTGAGCAATTTGGTCTCGTTGACGCTTTAAACGCATGTATACGTTAGCAAACTCTTTACCCATCGTTGATGGTGTAGCTGGTTGCCCGTGCGTACGAGTCATCATTGGGATTGCTTTGTACTCAATCGCTTTTTCTTTAATTGCGCTTAAAAGCTCATCGCAATAAGGAAGCAAAACCTTGTTCCGTGCTTCGCTAAGCATTAAACCATGAGATAGATTGTTAATATCTTCTGAAGTACAAGCGAAGTGAATAAATTCATTGATTGCATGAAGCTCACTGTTATCGGCTACTTTTTCTTTTAATAAGTATTCAACCGCTTTAACATCGTGGTTTGTAGTGCGTTCAATATCTTTAACGCGCTGTGCATCAGCTTCGCTGAAGTTATCTACAATGGCGTTTAGAAGTGCATTAGCTTCTTCGCTAAATGCAGGTACTTCTTTTATATCGCTTGCTGCAGCTAACGCTTGCAACCAACGCACTTCAACAATTACGCGGTATTTAATTAAGCCAAATTCGCTGAAAATACTGCGTAGTTCAGTGGTTTTGCTGCCGTAGCGACCATCCACTGGAGAGATAGCCGTTAACGCTGAAAGCTCCATAATAACTCCTAAATTTTAGTTTGAACGATAGTTAAATTTTTGTTTTAGCAATGGCGAGTATTTTTCTTTTTGCAAAGAAAAAGTGACGGCGTTTACCGCCCATTTGTCGCCATAATACTGCACTTCTAATGCCGGCTAATAATAACGCACGGATTTTATTTTGAGTGAGCTGCTGTTTTAATAACTCGGGTTTACCATAAACCTGTATTCGGTGCCCAAGGGGGCTCAGCACCGACGAGTATATATCTGCTAAACCGGCAACAACGCTCTCGTCGGTAATAGCAAAATGATCTAAACGACGATGAATATCATCAATTCGTTTGCCTAATTCGTTTAAGCTTTTGTCGTTTGCACTTAGTGCTCGCTCAAGCTGCATCAAACCACCTACGTATTTTACTATTTCAACATCTTTTTGAGCGCCAGCAGTTAGCTGCGCCATTAATGTTTTATAGCCATCACGTAAGTTGTCAGTACCTTGGTAAACATCTTCTGGCGATGCCGGTGATGTTTGAATAATGCTTGAAAGTAATACTTCTAAGTCGTGCTCATTATTACTGCCGTACTGGGCAATTTTTTGAACTTGCTTAGCAACCTGGCACATGGCGGCAAGCGCCATGACTTGGTGTTCATTCATTACTTAATCACCGAGTCAATAATACCACCACCTAAACACACATCTTCTGCATAAAATACAGCAGATTGACCTGGCGTAACTGCTTTTTGTGGTTCATCAAATAATACACGAGCCATGCCGTCTTCACCTACAAGTAGGGTACAGCTTAAGTCTTCTTGGCGGTAACGTGTTTTAACTGTGCAGCGAGTGGTACCTTTAGGGCCAACGCGGTCTACCCAATGTAATTGGTTTGCATTAAGACCATTACTGTATAGGCGAGGGTGATCTTTGCCTTGGCCAACAACAAGTACGTTACGTTCTAAATCTTTATCAACTACGTACCATGGTTCGCCAGAACCTTCCTTCATACCACCAATTAACAAGCCTTTGCGTTGTCCAAGTGTGTGGTACATTAAGCCTTCGTGCTCGCCTACGTTATTACCGTCAGTGTCTTCGATAACGCCAGGTTGCGCTGGTAAGAACTTTTGTAAAAAGTCTTTAAATTTACGCTCACCGATAAAGCAAATTCCGGTGCTGTCTTTTTTATCGTGAGTGATTAGGTCTTGTTCTTCTGCTATGCGGCGCACTTCTGGTTTTTCGATATCGCCTACAGGGAATAACGTTTGGCCAATATGTTCATGGCTTAGGGTATATAAGAAGTAGCTTTGATCTTTATTGTTATCAAGTCCGCGACACATTACGTATTTGTCATCGCGAAGTTCACGGCGAACGTAGTGTCCGGTTGCAATAAAGTCAGCACCGAGT
Source organism: Pseudoalteromonas sp. SR41-1 (assembly GCF_014164015.1). Taxonomy (NCBI): domain Bacteria; kingdom Pseudomonadati; phylum Pseudomonadota; class Gammaproteobacteria; order Alteromonadales; family Pseudoalteromonadaceae; genus Pseudoalteromonas; species Pseudoalteromonas sp. SR41-1. The sequence goes on along the minus strand of NZ_JACJEK010000003.1, from coordinate 115,025 downwards.
GCTTGAGCCGCAAATTCTAAAAAGGCTTTAAATTTAATTTCTTTATTACACATTATATCTGGGTTTGGCGTACGACCCGCTTTGTACTCTGCTAAAAAGTACTCAAATACATTATCCCAGTATTCAGCAGCAAAGTTTACTGTGTGAAGCTCAATGCCTAATTTGTCGCACACGGCTTGTGCATCTTTTAAGTCATCAGCGGCGGCACAGTATTCATCATTGTCGTCTTCTTCCCAGTTCTTCATAAACAGGCCTTCTACTTGGTAGCCCTGTTGTTGTAATAAATATGCAGATACAGAAGAATCAACACCGCCGGACATGCCAACAATGACTTTAATGTGACTATTTTCGCTCATGAATAATTTCGCTTATACAGATTGCTGTTAACTTGGAAAGGCCGCGATTATAGCATGTATTTTGTTTGTGCTTAAAGAGCGTAGGGCGGCAAAGGACATAATTTGTCACTATTTTATTTGTATAACAAATAGCAAACTAGACTTAAACGCATTATCAGGCTGTAACTTTAGTAATATTAAAGTGATCTTTACTAATAAATTAAGACTATAGAATAATTCATGTAGTTATTGAGTTTTATTAATAGTATTTTCTTTTAAAACTACTAGAGTAAATATACACTTAATAAAAATAAAATAGTGGTGAGTATATGAATGTAAACCACTTTAAAGCCGCTTAAAATATAGTCAATGGAATGAATATATGAATTATGCCTATCAAATAAACAAGATAAATTCTTTAGTTGAGCATTACACACGAAAACCTGATTTTGTGGATAGCGAATTACTTTCTAGCAAAACGACAGAGTTTAAAAAATCAGCCTATCATCTTTTTTATGAGTTAATAAAACTCAAAAACCCTCATATTTACCAAGAGCCAAACCATGTACATGAGTTATTTAGCTTAATAAAAGGTTCAACAGTTAAAAAAACGTTGAATTAAAGGTGCTTGATCATGTAGAGCACTGGTGGCTTGAATGGTATTTCGCTTTAGAAATGGACGAAAAGCTTAGTATAGAAAAAAATGATATGCCAATGAGTTACTTACCTCAAAGTACACTCAACCCTATGCGCAAACATGAGATAAGTCACTACGCTAGGTTATTTACCGTTTTGCCAATGCCAGTATGTAATGTATGTGCCAAGACGGGTGATATTTTGAAAGTTAATCAACGTTTTGTAGATGTTTTTGGTTATACAGTAGAAGATGTGCCAAATCTTAAATCATGGTGGGAAAAAGCGTATCCAGATCCCCAATACAGAGCATTTGCAAAAGAGCTGTGGCAAGACTCACTTGAAAAGGCACTAAGTAACAATAACGACATACCCGCAAATAACTATCGAGTTTCTTGTCGTGATGGCTCACAAGTGATGATGGAAATTTCAGGGATTGATATAGGTGAAGAGTTTTTAGCTGTTTTTAATGATGCAACAGAGCGCTTAGAAGCAGAAGATATACTCAGGGATATGGCCTTTTTGGATGCATTAACCAAAATTGCGAATAGGCGTCGGTTTGATGAAAAGCTAACGCATGAGTTTGAACGAGCAAAAGAATGCGAAGGCATGCTATCGATGATTATTATTGATATTGACCATTTTAAGCAATTTAATGACCGGTATGGGCATGTAGCGGGCGATACGTGCTTATATGACGTGGCTCAAAAAATTGCTTCAACGGTTAGTCGCCCAGAAGATTTTGTGGCTCGCTATGGTGGAGAAGAATTTGTTGTTTTACTTCCACAAACGGATAGGCAAGGAGCGTTGTTTATAGCTGAGCAAATACAAAAAGCTGTAGAAAGCTTAGCTATTGCTCACCAGGATAGCTTTACCGGATTTTTATCTATAAGTATGGGTATTAATACCATCAGCAACTATACAAATAGCAATGAAGTCAGCTTTGTTAGAGCCGCTGATAACGCCCTGTATTATGCTAAAAAACAAGGGCGTAATTGTATAGCGCTAAGCTCTGAGTAAATCAATTATAAATAGTTTCTAAGCTTAACGCTGGTCGATTCAGGCTGTCGTTAATACACTTGAGCACTAAAGGGCTCCTAAGCGGTAATGATTTTATTTGCTCTAATGTATGCCAGTTAGCGCTGATAATGTCAGAATCTATTGGTGTTGGTGCTTTTATATTATTAGGTGCTTCAAATAAAAAGCAGAATCGCAAATAGTGCACTGCGTTATCGGCATGCAAATTATAAACACCTAAAAAACCAATAGGCGCAAGCGCTAAGCCTGTTTCTTCTAGTAGCTCTCTGCTTGCAGCTTGTGCAAGTGTCTCATTTTGCTCTAAATGACCCGCAGGTTGATTGTAACAAATTTGCTTTGTAAATTTATCGCGCTCTTTTACAAGTAAAAACTCATTTTGCTTTTTTACTATTGCTGCAACCGTGACATGCGGTTTATGCATCAACTACGCCCTTAATTACTTTGTATTCACCACAATTAATATCATCCAACGTATAGTTGCCAATGCTATAGCGGATGAGGCGAAGTGTAGGGTGTCCAATATGCGCGGTCATTCGGCGAACTTGTCTGTTTCTACCTTCATTAATGGTAATACTTAGCCAAGTGGTAGGGATTGCTTTTCGCTCGCGTACAGGGGGATTACGCGCCCAAATTGTTGGCTCATCAATTATTTTAACGTTAGCGGGAAGTGTAAGCCCGTCTTTAAGTTCTACGCCATTACATAAATCATTAATTGATTCATTCGTTGGTTCACCCTCAACTTGTGCCCAGTAGGTTTTATTCGTTTTTTTATCAGGAGCAGTTAAGGAGTTTTGTAGTCTCCCACAGTTTGTTAAAAGCAATAAACCTTCACTGTCTCTGTCTAACCTTCCTGCTGCGTAAACTTCTTTAATAGGAATAAATTCAGCAAGCGTTTTTCTGTCTGCGTCATCTGTAAATTGGCATAGCACATCAAACGGCTTGTTGAATAACACAATTTTTCTGTCTTTAGATGCTATTTGCGGCTTTACTTCTCTTTTACCAGATGGCGTTTTGTTAAGTGCACTGCGTGAATAAGTACGCCCAGTACTTCTTTTTGGCTTGGCTTGTGTTGCTTGATTATTGCCTGATTTAGCTCTCATTATATGCACCTAGCTGGTTTTGGTAATCCGGCAATTTTTGTTGCTTGCTTGGCTGGGCCTTTAGGAAATAATTTATATAAATAAAGGCTATTTCCTTTATCTTCACCGAGTGCTTTAGCCATTGCTTTTACAAGCATTCTAATTGCTGGGCTGGTGTTATATTCAATGTAAAAATCACGAACAAAATTAATGACTTCCCAGTGTTGCTCACTAAGTGTGATGTTTTCTTGAGTAGCAATTACAGGCGCCAGCTCCTTTGACCATAAAGTATGGTCGAGCAAGTAGCCTTGTTTGTCGGTTTCAATCTGTTGGTTGTTAAATTCAAGCATGAGTTACCACGTAATGGATTGGTTAGTTGATAAAGTGAGTGCCACAAAGTCTTCATAGCTAATTGCTTTATCGTTATCTGCTAATTTTATTGCACGTACTTGCGCGTCTTGTTCAAGTATTAGCAGTGTATCTGCAAATTGCCTAAATTGTTTTTTTGCAAAGCAGGCATCACCAACAAGTAGTACCTTATCGCCTGATAAAATTAAGTTCTCTAGCTGATTTGCCGAGTAATAGTTAAGCGGCTTTGAAAAAATATGTAACGTACTCATAGGTTCACCACATGTTGCTGCGCTTTAATTAGTGTTTGTTGTTGACTAAAGTTAAGAGCTTTTGCCTCTATGAGTAAATCATGTTTATTTAAACCATAATCAAGCAATGATTTTTCACACACGAAAATGTTTTCAACATCATAAATTTCGAGTGTTTTAATATTTTTAAAAAGGTCTTTTAAGCCAATATTGTTTGGTTGCTGATGCTTTTTTAAAGCTAAAACGGCGGGGCCGCTAAACAACCAACTTACATTTTGGTCAACAGCAGCAAAAATCAATGTCATATCTAGTGCATCACGAATATTTAAATCGTCAAATGGGCTGCACTGACTCATTACTAATACGTTTATCATTTAAATTGCACCCATTTATCTGCGTCGCTTGCAAGCATTGCAAATTCAGCTAACCCTGCGACTTTAAATACACCTGTGTTTTTAATATCTAACCCGCGCTTTTGCGCGGCGGTAACACACAGCATTAAATTTAGTTTTTGATCAGCGAGTTGCTGCCAAAGTGCTGAAATTTGAAGTTCGTCTGAGGATAAATCAAAGTGGGTAGATGCATGATAAATACCTTGCTGGTATAAAAAAATAGCATCAATGGTGTGCCCTTGGGCTAAACATGCATTCGCAAATTTAACTATGCGTTGCGTGGTATCGTGATCGGATGGTGGTGTATGTAATGAAAGAACAAAGCGTGCCAAAACAATTCCAATAAAAAAGCCCCAATAAAGGGGCTATTTTAACAGAACTATTTAATTAGTCATCACTTGCGCCAAGTAGAGCAAGCAAAGAAGTAAATAAGTTATATACGCTTAGGTATAAAGACACTGTTGCGCGAATGTAGTTAGTTTCACCACCGTTTATGATTCGGCTTGTATCAAATAAAATCAAACCAGACATAATCAGTACAACTGCTGCATTAAGCACCATAAACATCAATGAACTGCCAATAAAAATATTAACGATGCTTGCTACAATCACAACGATTAAGCCAACAGTTAAAAAGCCACCCATGAATGAGAAGTCTTTTTTAGTATTTAGTGCATAAGCAGATAAACCAAAAAAGATAAGCGCTGTAGAACCTAAGGCTTGCATAATAAGCATTGGGCCATTAGGTAATGCGGCATAATGGTTAAGCAATGGACCTAAGCCTGCACCCATTAAACCTGTGAAAGCAAACACCCAAAATACACCAGATGCTGTATCTGCTTTTTTATTTACAACAAATAATAAACCGAACGAAACGAGTGTAAACACAATTCCCATAAAGTAAGGTAATTGTAGTGCCATTGAAATACCGGCTGTAACTGCACTAAATGCAAGTGTCATAGCTAGTAAAAAGTAGGTGTTTTTAAGTACCTTGTTTGTTTCAATGGTAGACATTACCGGTTTCGCGGTATTGTACGATTGATTAAACGCCATTGTAGAGCTCCTTTAAGTGAAACGTGTGTGTTTCGATAATTTAACTAAAATTAGATTACCAACTCTTATATGTTTGGGCAAACCTTTGTAGATCAATAGAGTTAAATATTTAAATAAAAGTATATTGATGGCTAAATTAAAAACATTTTGTTTTAACTTTAAACAAATCAATTGTTTTTTAGGCACTTAAACAATTAATTTAAAAAAAAGCTTCACAAAAGGGATGGGTTTCCCTATTATGCAGGCCGTGCGGAGAGATGGCAGAGTGGTCGAATGCACCGGTCTTGAAAACCGGCATGGGTTTATAGCCCATCTAGGGTTCAAATCCCTATCTCTCCACCACTTATTTAATAAGTGTGTGGTAATTAAAATATCATTCATTTAAATAGTTATTAGTACACTCTTACTTTTAACTTAGCAGTATCGGAGAGATGGCAGAGTGGTCGAATGCACCGGTCTTGAAAACCGGCATGGGTTTATAGCCCATCTAGGGTTCAAATCCCTATCTCTCCACCATATAACAGAATAGCCCGCTAACTTAGCGGGTTTTTTTGTGTTTGGAACAATATCAGTACACTTATACCAACCCGCAATAATACTTAATCATTTTGCGTGGCTAAACGTGTCGCTCCCTGCGTTAAAAAATTCTCATTTTGAACAACTAAATAGCGAATTTATTGGCTAGCTGTAAACACGTTTATCCGCCCTCTAAATAGATCACTTAATTAAGCGAATTGGTATTACATCTCTTATCTCTTATTAGTAAAACCTTAAAAGCAGATAGAATTGCTCACACATCATCTTCTGATGTTAAAAAACGTTGATGTTCTCTTCCTATTTTTGTTTTTAATAAAACGACCATCACACAAAACTTTAAATGAGTTGGAATGCACATATTAATGTGTGTTATTTTTAAATATTGGTGGATTAAAGGTATGCAAAATAGGATGTTGTGGCTCAAAGATGATCTAGATTCGAGAAAGTTAGTTGTATATCGTGCCGTCATGTTTTCGTTTATAACGCTTTTTGTACTTTTTGTGTTTCAACCTTTTGGCACTTCAAGCGATACCGAGTCTTACAAGTTTCTGCGGCTTTTTGGCTATGGGTTAGTAACCTTTTGTGCTTTGCTATTGTCAGGTTTCATAGAAATAGTGTTACTTAAGTTTAAGCTAAGTAAATTAAACCGTTTAATTATTATTCCTATCACATATATTTTAATTACTGCGATATTCAATCATGGGTATTTTGTGGTTGCTGTACTTGGATCTTGGCATTGGCAGAATCAATTACTTTTTGTAGGGTATATTTTTTGTATTGGTGTATTTCCTCTTATTTTTTTACTTGTGGTAAATAGGCATGTAATAGATTTAACTAAGCCTAGTACAGTTAGCGTTGCTCAAGAGCAGTTGAGAGAAGTTGAGTTAAAGACAATTACTTTCAAAGGCGATAACAAAAACGACGAAATTAATACGGCTCCTCACCATATTTTATTTATTAAATCTTCAGACAACTATTGTGAAATAACAATACAAGAAGGAGCTTCAACTTCACGTAAACTATTACGTGTATCTCTTAGCGGTTTATTAAAGCAGCTTCCAGAAAAAACAATTATATTACGATGCCACCGTTCTTATGCGGTCAACCTGCAAAACATTCAACACTACAGTGGTAATGCTGGAGGGTTGCAATTATCGCTACATACAATTGATATTAAAATTCCTGTGTCTCGTTCTTATGTAAAAGTAATAAAAGATGCTTTGTCATTAATCCCAAAAACATGTTAATCCCCCCCTAAAACATGGGCTTTATACCTCGTCTTGTAATTGAGACCTAATAGGTCGCTTTGTATTTTTACTATTGCCAAGATTAAGTTGAAATTTACAACTTAACGAGAAAAGTAGATATGAAATACGCTATCAAGGCATTTGTAATAATTTCTATATTTGTATTTTGCCACTATGTAATGAGGCAGTTTTGGGGAGAAGGTTGGTCTAGCTGGTTGTCTGAACTTGATAATCTAACTGGCATTTTATTTACCCCCGCTAAATATACTTTTTTATATGGACCGTTAGTTATTGCGGCTATTATTTTGTTTAAACAAAGTGAGCCTTTTGAAACTATAGGGCTCAATTCCTCTGGTTTTATTAACTATGCACTTGCAGCAATTATTTGTTGTACTCCTATGGCAATAGGTTATGGATTTTTGAGTGATGAACTTAACCTATCAATACCAGCAATAATAACCGGCTCAGTTTATGCGGGTTTTTTTGAAGAGCTAATTTTTAGGGCTGCATTGTTTGGTGTTTTATTTAAATATTGTAGATGGGGCTTTGTGCCTGCGGCATTAATTAGTTCAGTAATATTTGGTCTGGGCCATATTTATCAAGGCAATGATGCGATTTCTGCTTTGATGGCGGTTGCAATCACTACTGTAGCAGGTACATGGTTTGCGTGGCTATATTGTGAATGTGGTTATCGTATTTGGTTTCCTATGTGGATGCATATTTTTATGAATGCAGCTTACGGAATATTTGGTATGTCGGGTGGCGCAGTAGGTGATCTACAAGGTAACTTATTTAAAGCAACAGCCATTGTGTTAAGTATTGTGTATGTTGAGATGCTAATTCGACGAGGAAAGCAGCGCGAAGTTACATTATCAAAATTATTTCAATGCACTATAAATGGCCTTTACACGCAACAAGCTAACTTAAACTGAGTGGGAAACGACCATGCTAGAATTATTTATTGTAATAATTATATTTAGCTCACCCTTTTTGATTCTTATTATTACTAAACGTTATTTCTCCAATAAAACTACAATAATGGCAGCGCACGCAAAATTTAAAGGACTAAATAATAACAAGATAACAAAATTAGAGGAACAAACAGCGATGTTGAGCAAAAGGGTAGCAGTGCTTGAGGAAATAGTAACATCTCGCCACTTTGAGTTATCAAATAAAATAGCTAAGTTATAAGCATTTTGATAAGTGTAACCCAAACTTATGAGCCTATTAATAAAGTAATAGGCTCAAACTGCAATAAGGTTTATTTTTAATCATAAATTACGACCATAGTCTCTGTTTCTAACCTTTAGATCTTGGTGCATGCTTTATACATAGAATTTAGATTTGTGTATTAAGGATTTTAAATGAAACATCAGCTAGCAAAAAGCGTAGGGCTTTCGTTATTATCGCCTGTTATTGTAGGCAGTTTACTTGGTGTTTATTACTCACTTACGCTTGAAGGCGAGTTTGTATCAATATTTCTCACCTTATTAATGACTGCTATATCAAATGCACACATAGTAGGCTTAACAATGGCTGCTTTTGTTGTGCCTGGGTATTTACTCATGTTTAAGTATTCTAAAGTTAATTATTCAGGGGTATTAACTCTTGGATTACTAGGCGGAGCGATATTTAGTTACTTATTAAGTGCCACAACTGGCGAGATATTTTTGATCAATAGTGTAATGTCAGCATTCGCTGCAGGGCTGTTTTTGTTTGGTCTTCGTAAAACGGCAAAAAAATAATCGCAGCATTATTAACCAAGCGCACTGATAAACGGTGTGATTTCCTTTTTTTTACCTCCAAAAGGTTCCAATTTTTCACGACAAAGAGTACCTTTAGCTACTGTATGTTTAATAAGAAGTAGTTTGGTATGCAAAAGCACGATTTTTACCAGTCATTAGTTAAGCAAACTGAATCGCTGATAGCTGGTGAATCCAATGTAATTGCCAATATGGCAAACATAAGCGCGCTGTTATTTACCTCTTTAGAGGATGTAAATTGGGCGGGCTTTTACTTTATGGATTCTCCTACTGAATTAGTACTTGGTCCGTTTCAAGGTAACCCTGCATGCATTCGTATTCCAGTAGGAAAGGGTGTATGCGGAACTGCTGCGGCAACCGTAGAAACACAATTAATTGAAGATGTTCACGCTTTTGACGGCCACATAGCCTGTGATGCAGCGTCTAATTCTGAAGTAGTTGTACCTATCATGAAACATGGTAAAGTATTTGCTGTACTAGACATTGATAGTCCGAGTATTGGTCGATTTGATGCTGACGATAAAGCCGGTCTAGAAGCATTAGTAAAATGCTTAGAGGCGAGCTTGTAATGAAAGATTTGCTAAATGTTCAAGACTACTTATTTGCTGTACAAGATGTCGGCGATTGGGAAGGCGAAGAAGAACATGTAGCGGAAACGCTCAATGATTTGATTCATATTGCATGGGATCGTCTTCCAGATGATTCAGAATGTGAATTTATTGATGAAACAATTAATGGTATTTGGGAACACCTTCGAGGTGATATGGCTGTTATAGAAGCCGATTTCGAAGAGTTGGTCGACTGGGTAACACACTACGTCGATTCGTCCCTTGATGAAAAGATGTGAAAAATAGGTTCTAAAATGGAAACCACAAACAAGCTAAAAGATATTAATGAAGTGTTGGAATTTTTATATCAAGAATTCCCACAATGTTTTAAACAAAAAGATGGCATCAAGCCGCTTAAAGTAGGTATTTTTAAAGATATTGCTGAGCGTATTGAAGGGTCTGAAAAAGTAAGTAAGACTCAAGTTCGTCAAGCGCTTAGAAAATACACGTCTAACTGGCGTTATTTAGAAGCTGTGACCAAGTCAGAGTTTCGTATTGATCTTGATGGTAATCAAGGTGAAAAAGTTGAGCAAGAGCATATCGACCATGCACAAAAAGCATTGGAAGAAAGCCGCGCTAAAATGGCTAAACGCAAAAAACAACAGCGTCCTCGCCAAGATTCTGATTCTAAATCTTTCAAGAAAAAACCAGCTCATGCTAGCAAACCAGGCGATAAAAACGCTCCTGCAGCTAACAAACCTGCTAAAGCAGCGCCGGCTAAGCGTTCAGGAAAAATTGAACCTTTGCCAGCAACTGAGGTCAAGGTTAATAATAAGGTTAAGGTTAAACTTGGCCAAGCACTTGTAAATGCAGTAATAACTGAAGTGAACAAAGATGATGTTCATGTTGAGTTAGTAACAGGTATGCAAGTTAAAACCAAAGCTGACAGCTTATACATTGTTTAAGTTGTAAATAAATTAAGGAGTTGTGTATGAGTAAAAAGTTTACGCTCATTCCGTTAGTTGCTGCCCTGTTTTCAGGTTCATTATTTGCTGCTGTAGAAGCCGTCACTATTGACGATTTACCCCAGCTCAAGCAAGAGAGTCAACATGGTACTGCTAGCAAACGAGTGGCTAGCTTATTTGCTCGTTCACACTATACACCGGTTCAATTTAACGATGAGCTTTCTAGTAAAGTGTACGATCGTTATATCGAATCCCTTGATTTTAATAAAAGCGTTTTCTTAGCCAGCGATATAGCCTCATTTGAGCAATATCGTGATGACTTTGATAACGCTATTACTACCGGTAAATTAGACTTTACGTTTGATATTTTTAACTTAAGTCTTAAACGCCGTTTTGAACGTTACGAGTATTCACTTACTCTGCTTGAAAAAGAGATGACGTTTGATAAAGAAGATGAATACTTTTTTGACCGTGAAGATTCAGCATGGCCTGCGTCACAAGCTGAGCTTGATGAAATTTGGCGTGAGCGTGTAAAGTACGACGCACTGCGTTTAAAAATGACGGGTAAAGATTGGGAAGGCATTAAAGAGGTGCTGACCAAACGCTACAAAAATGCAGAAAAACGTTTAGTACAATCAAATTCAGAAGATGCTTTTCAAATTGTTATGAATTCGCTAGCACGCAGTATTGAGGCGCATACGTCTTATTTATCGCCACGTCGTGCAGAGCAATTCAAAATGGATATGGACTTAGAGCTTGAGGGCATTGGTGCCGTATTAAGCCCTGATGAAGATTACACCGTTATTCGCAGCTTAGTGCCGGGAGGCCCTGCAGATAAAACAGATCAAATTAAAGCTGATGATCGCATTATTGGTGTTGCTCAAGATGGCGAAGAGTTTGTAGATGTAATTGGCTGGCGTTTAGATGATGTAGTTGATTTAATTAAAGGCCCTAAAGGGACTAAAGTACGTCTACAGTATTTAAAAGGTGTTGATGCTCACGGCGCTCCGAAAGTTGTAGAAATCACTCGCGATAAAATCAGACTTGAAGATAGAGCGGCTAAATCAGAAGTATTTGAAGCAAAATATTCTGATTTAACAAGTAAAATTGGGGTGATTGAAATTCCTGGCTTTTACAATAATCTTTCGAAAGATGTAAAAGTAGAACTTGCTAAGCTTAAAGAAGAAAAGGTTGATGGTATTATTATCGACTTGCGCCAAAATGGTGGTGGTTCATTATATGAAGCAACACAATTGTCAGGTTTATTTTTTGACCAGGGCCCAGTTGTTCAAATTCATACCTTAAATAACCGTATAGAAGAGCAAAAAGATCGTGATGGTATAACTTACTATGACGGCCCTTTAACTGTGTTAGTTGATCGTTACAGTGCATCTGCTTCTGAAATATTCGCAGCAGCAATGCAAGATTACGGTCGCGCTGTAATTATTGGTGAGCAAACATTTGGTAAGGGTACTGTACAGCAGCACAAAGGCTTAGGCCGTGCTTATGACCTATACGATAATGCGCTAGGCAGTGTACAGTATACTATTGCTAAGTTTTATCGTATTAACGGTGGTAGCACGCAACATAAAGGTGTTATCCCTGATATTTCGTTTCCATCAGCAATTGATCCTGCACAGTGGGGCGAAAGTAAGCAAGATAATGCACTTCCTTGGGACAGCATTGTTAAAGCGAAATATAAAAAACTAGGTAATTTAACACCTATTATTACGTACCTTGAAAAACAACACGAAGTACGAATTAAATCAGAGCCAGAATTTGGTTATGTATTTAATGACATTACCTTATACAACGAAGAGAAAGACCGTAAAACTATCTCTTTAGTTGAAGCAGACCGTATTAAAGAAAAAGATGAAGGTGAAGCACGTGCACTTGTACGTACTAACGAACGTCTTAAGCGTTTAGGTAAAGATCCGGTAGAAAACTTAGACGATATACCAGAAGTAATCGAAGAGCTTGACCCATTTTTGGAAGAGGCTGCATTAATTACTCAAGATTATATTAATTATGGTCGTATAGCTAAAAAGTAATAACTGGTTTTACCTCTGTAAAAAAGGCGCATTGGCGCCTTTTTTACTACCTAAAATTTACTAAATTGTTATAATCTTCGATTACATAAAGTTGAGCTGGATTAATGACGCTCAATTAATGCGCTTTACGTGCTAAAAATAATAATTAAACACACAGCAAGTGTGTGTAGGAGTCTCTATTTTGAAGCCATTGGAAGATAAACCAATCAAACCTGCCTCGTTTTTTGATGCATTAATTCCTATCTCTGTATTAATCTGTTTACTTGGCGCGGCTGTATACTTGTTCGGTGACAACTCTTCATCCGGTCCTAACCAAATAGCACTTTTATTTGCCACTTTTGCAGCGGCTTTAATTGGTCTTAAAAACGGTTACACATGGAAAAAATTAGAACAAGCTATGATAGAAGGCATAACGCTTTCACTTGGTGCTATTTTAATTTTACTTATGGTAGGTGCATTAATTGGTACTTGGCTACTTTCTGGGACTGTACCAACTCTAATTTATTATGGCTTACAAGTTATAAATCCAAGTTGGTTTTATGCAGCGAGTTGTTTAATTTGTGGCATTGTAGCAATGAGTATTGGTAGTTCTTGGACCACGGCTGCTACGATAGGTGTTGCTTTATTGGGTGTTGCTACGGGTCTTGGACTTGAGCAAACAGTAACCGCAGGTGCAGTTATATCTGGCGCGTACTTTGGTGATAAGCTAAGCCCGCTGTCAGAAACAACCAATCTAGCACCAGCAGTTGTTGGCGCTGATTTGTTTGAGCATATTCAACATATGCTGTGGACGACAGTACCGAGTTTTGTAATTGCACTAATTATATTTATATTCATGGGCTTTAATGCAACAGCTTCAAGCGAAGCAGGGCGCATTGATGAAATAACGGCTATTTTACAGCAAAACTTTAATATTGGTTTTGAAATGCTGATCCCGTTAATCGTACTTTTAGTTTTAGCTATTAAAAAAATGCCAGCATTTCCTGCTATCTCAATTGGTGCTGTTGTGGGCGCGGTTTGGGCTATGTTGTTTCAGTCTGATCTAATTGCTAGCCAAATTGATGTTTCTCAAGGACAGCTAGTTGGCTACTTCAAACTTGTTTGGACTACTTTCTTTGATGGTTTTAGCATAAGTACCGGCGATGATAAGATGGATTCCTTACTCAGCGGTGGCGGTATGGCTGGTATGCTTACAACTACATGGCTGATTATGACTGCACTGATGTTTGGTGCCATTATGGAAAAAACAGGTCTTTTGGATATTTTTGTAAAAAGCATACTTAAAATAGCTAAAAGCACGGGGTCGTTAATTGCGGCGACAATAGCTACGTGTATAGGAACTAACGTAATAGCGGCCGATCAATATATAGCGATTGTTGTACCGGGACGTATGTTTAAAGATGAATACGAAAAACGTGGTTTGAAGCCTGTTAACTTATCTCGTACATTGGAAGATGGCGGTACAATTACTAGCCCACTAATTCCATGGAATACGTGTGGCGCATACATGCAAAGCGTTTTACTTATAAACCCTTTTGATTATGCACTCTACGCTTTCTTTAACTTAATTAACCCTGTTTTAGCGGTTGTTTATGCCTACTTAGGCATTAAAATTTTACGTATTAAGCCAAAACAATCTGCCTAATTTTAAGCAGCTCCTTTTAACTTAAAAGGAGCTGCTTTGGAGTATCTATGACTGAATCAAGTAAACCCCAAGCACAATATCTTAAAGACTATAAAGCTCCTGACTTTCTAATTGACCACACAGAGCTAACATTTGACTTACAGCCTTTATCAACCAAAGTAAGCTCTTTACTAACACTTACCCGAGTTGGTGATAAAAAAGCACCTTTAGTGCTTGATGGTATTGATTTGCGTTTACTGTCTTTATCTGTTGATACAGTTGATATAACGGATTATGAAATTGTTGGTGAGCAGCTAATAATTAATAACCTATCGGATAGTTGCCAATTAAGTATTGTGACCGAGATATCACCTGAGACGAATACTTCTTTAGAAGGTTTATATTTATCGGGCGGTGCGTATTGCACACAGTGCGAAGCGCAGGGGTTTAGAAAAATCACCTATTACATGGATCGCCCTGACGTACTTGCCACGTTTGATGTAACTATTATTGCGGATAAAAAGTATCTACAACTTCTTTCTAATGGTAATCAAGTAGATAGCGGTGAAACATCAGATGGTCGTCATTTTGTGAAATGGCAAGACCCATTTAAAAAGCCGAGCTATTTATTTGCACTTGTAGCGGGCGATTTTGATGTTTTGAAAGATACCTACACGACTAAAAGCGGCAAAGACGTAGAGTTAGCATTATTTGTTGATAAGGGTAATTTATCTAAAACACCTCATGCTATTGCTTCACTTAAAAAAGCAATGCAATGGGATGAAGAACGCTTTAATTTAGAGTATGACCTTGATATTTATATGATTGTAGCCGTCGATTTTTTCAACATGGGCGCGATGGAAAATAAAGGGCTAAACGTTTTTAATAGTAAATGTGTATTAGCTAATCAAGAAACAGCGACAGACAAAGACTACCATACGATTGAATCCATTGTAGGGCATGAGTACTTTCATAACTGGACAGGTAACCGAGTTACTTGTAGAGATTGGTTTCAGTTATCGCTAAAAGAAGGGTTAACCGTATTTAGAGACCAAGAGTTTAGTAGTGATTTAGGCTCTCGTGCACTTAACCGAATTGATGCAGTTAAAGTAATGCGTACGCATCAGTTTAGCGAAGATGCAGGCCCTATGGCGCATCCAATTCGTCCTGAAAAAGTTATTGAAATGAATAACTTTTATACTGTAACAGTATACGATAAAGGTGCTGAAGTTATCCGTATGATGCACACGTTACTAGGTGAAACTAATTTTCAAAAAGGGATGACACTTTACTTTGAGCGCCACGATGGACAAGCAGTAACATGTGATGACTTTGTCAGTGCAATGAGCGATGCATCAGGTGTTAATTTAGAGCAATTTAAGCTGTGGTATAGCCAATCGGGTACACCGCGCTTAAATGCAATACAACATTTTGATAGCAGTTCAAATACGTATACATTGACAATAGAACAAGCAGCACCGGACAATCAGCCAGACAATAAACCACTTCATATACCTTTTGCTATTGAACTACTTGATGCGAATGGGGAAAGTATTGCTCTGCAATGTAAAGGTAAAAAACTAGATCATGTGCTTGATGTAACAAGTACGACTCAAACATTTAGCTTTGATAATATCTTAGAAAAGCCTGTTGCGGTTTTACTCGAAGATTTTTCTGCACCTTGTATTTTAAATCAGCAAACAACAGAGCCCGAACTATTGCATATTATGCGTTTTGCACGCAGTGATTTTTCACGTTGGGATGCACAACAGCAGCTATTTATTAAAGCGATTAAGTCTCAGATTACCGACACGACTAATAGCATGTTAAGCAGCGAAACTATAAATGCGCTACGTGTACTTATAAACACCAAAGAGGGTGATTTAGCCTTAATTGCAGAGCTGTTTAAACTGCCAAGTTTTGATACATTAGCCGCTGAATTTGAAGTAATACCTGTTGATGAGATTATTGAAATAACAGAAAAGTTTGAGCAACAAATTGCTGACGAACTTGCTGATGAACTGCTTGCTTGTTACGAATCTCTTGAAGATGATGGCAGTATAAGTGCAAGCTCCGTTGCTAAACGCGCTTTAAAACAAATATGCTTGCATTATTTGGCTAAAACTCAAAAGCCAGAGGCTGTAAGCTTTATTAAAGAAGCCGCAAGTTCGACTAATATGACCAATGTACTTGGTGCACTAAGCGCAGTGGTAAAAGCATCCCACCCTATACAAGAAGAGCTTTTGAATCATTTTGATAGTCAATGGCGCCATGATGTTTTAGTGATGGATAAGTGGTTTGCACTGCAAGCTATGCAGTCAGGCAATAAAGCTATAGATAATATTAAGGCACTTTACGAACATCCGTGTTTTGATTTTTCAAACCCGAACCGTGTACGTGCACTTGTAGGAAGCTTTAGTCACTTTAATACAGCACAATTTCATCGCTCAGATGCCCAAGGCTATACGTTATTAGGTGACTTGTTAATAAAACTTAATGCAATTAATCCACAAAATGCGTCTCGTATGCTAACACCGTTCATGTCATGGAAGCGTTACGATGATGTTCGCTCTCAAGCAATGAAACTGCAATTACAACGCTTAGCTAATCTAGATGGGTTAAGTGCTGATTTGTATGAAAAGGTTGAAAAAGCGCTCGCATAAATGATTGAGTATTATTTTACCTTAAGATTGAGCTATAACGAGTGCATGGATTACTACCATGGCCGTTTTAGCTCTTTACAAGTTGTAGAAGATGGCGGTAAAACGATTCGTTTTGCTGCTACACATTTGAGGCCCTTCATTTCAAGTTTAGGTGTACGTGGCCGTTTTAGACTCTTATTAACCCCCGAAAACAAGTTTATCCGCCTAGAGCGAGTGGCCTGACACTCGGTTTTTATGTTATATATACATAAAAATATTGTATTTTTGTTAATTTCAATTTGTCCTATTGTTAAATTACGTGTATAAATTATCTGGTACGACGTCTTACCAATACGTAAGCGTCAACCAAAATATAAAGTATACGGAAGATTAGAGCGAGTATTTGTAATTTCACTGATTCGCTTCTATCGTTATGATTACACTAAAAACAATAACTTGATCACACAAAATGACCCGCGACAGGGGGGAACCAAAATGATAAGAAGATCGCTTTTTGTTAAAAATAGAATCGCTATAGGTATAGCAGCCGCTAGCTTAGGTTTATCTGCAGCAAGTACACAAGCTGTAACATTTGAAGCTGGAGGTTTTGACATTACCTTCGATTCAACCTTTTCATATGGGCAAAGTGTTCGCGTAGAAGACAGAGACTTTAGCCTAATTGGTAAAAGTAACAATCCGGCATTTGATTGGACAGGTTACAACCCTGCGCTAAACAACACGATTTACTCATCTCAAGATGTATGGGCTCAACCTGGCTCTTATTCAAATAATGGTGATGCTGGTAATTTAAATTTTGACAGTGGTGACTCATTTTCAAAACTTTTGAAGGGAACACACGACCTTTCAATAAATAAAGATAACTACGGTTTGTTCACTCGCTTCATGTATTTTTATGACTTTGCGTTGATGGATGGCTATCATGCATATTCAAATCCTACATCAGGGCAGGGGGTTGATCCGTGTGATGATAAAGACACTAAAGCGCAAAGCTGTGCAGATATTCGTTTATTAGATGCGTTTGTGTGGGCTGATTTTGATTTAAATGATGGTAATAACCCTTTATCTGTCCGTTTAGGTCAACAAGTAGTTAACTGGGGTGAGAGTACACTTATATCTCATGGTATTAACGTAAACCCAGTTGATATTGACCGTTTGAAAGCGCCAGGTGCTGAGCTTAAAGAAGCATTCATACCTGTAGGCATGCTTTGGGCATCGCTTGGCATTACTGACAACATTACCCTTGAAGGTTTCTACCAATACCAATGGCAAGAAACGCGTTTACCCGCAGCTGGTACGTATTTTTCGACTAATGACTTTGCAGCAGAAAATGGTTATCAGCAGAATGTTCAATTAGGTTTTACGTCTAATCCTGATATTGATGTTGCTTTTTTAACAGATAGCTTGAATAACTTAACATCTGATTTTGCATTAGCCGCAGCAGCACAAGGTATTGATCCTTCAAGTGCAGAAGGAAGTGCTTTATTAGCTCAAATGTATCTTGCATACCCAACTAAAGTTGCTTTAAAAGGTAAAGGGGATAATGGTAAAACAGAGCCTGAAGATGGCGGTCAGTATGGTTTACGTTTAGGTGTATTTTTACCTGAATTTAATGATACTGAAATTGCACTCTATCACGTGAATTATCATAGCCGTCGACCGCTTATATCTGGTCGCGTATCAAACTTTTCACAAGCTGCAATTGCCCAAGATTTAGCGATGATCATGACAACAGAAATCACGTCAGATAATGTTGCTGATTTAACTGCTTTTTCTAAAGCTGAAAACGAGTACCCTGAAGATATTAAGTTATATGGTTTAAGTTTTAATACGACTATCGGCGAAACAGCCTTCGCGGGTGAATTTGCTTTTCGCCAAGATGAACCGCTACAAATTGATGACGTAGAGTTACTTTACACAGCTATGCCTGAGCAATTGGCGGTCGCTGGTATTCGTCCTGATTTTGCGGGTATTTCGCAAATGAGTATAGGCGATGCGGTAAGCTCAGTTGGTGCAGGTGAAGTTGCCAAAGGCTACATTGAACGCGACACATCACAAATTCAATTTACAGCAACACATTTATTTGGCCCTTCATTAGGTGCTGATAGTTGGGCTGTAGTTGGTGAAGTGGGTGTAGTTAAAATTCACGATATGCCTGACTATGACGAAATGCGTTTAAATGTATCAGGTACTGGCCGTAGTGGCACAATAACAGGCCCAGGTACTACTGATTATTCAACATTGCAACTTGGTCTTTCAAATGGCGCTGAAGAAAAATCATTCGCTACAGCATCTTCTTGGGGTTACCGCCTAATTGCGAAAGGCGATTACTTCAACTTTTACAAAGGTATTAACTTTTCACCACGTTTTGTATTTTCTCATGACGTAAACGGTAATACACCAGATCCTATGTTCTTATTTATTGAAGATCGTAAATCTTTAGGTGCTACGATGAACTTTAACTACCAAAATGCGTGGTCACTTGATGTGAGCTATAACTCGTTTTGGGGCGGTGGCGGTGTTAATACATTCTCAGACCGCGATTACGTTTCTTTTAACTTAAAATATTCTATTTAGGGGTAACATTACTATGATTAAAAAACCTACCCTCATCGCTACAGCATTTTGTAGTTTGTTTGCAAGCAGCGCAGCTTTGGCTAAATTAAGCGCTGATGAAGTTGCTCAATTAGGTCAAAACTTAACGCCAATGGGTGCAGAAAAAGCTGCGAATGCTGATGGTTCTATTCCAGCGTGGAATAACGGAATTACAACAGCGCCTGCAGGTTATGAAGCTGGTATGCATCATCTTGACCCATTTACAGCTGATAAAGTGCTTTTCACTATCGATAAAAGTAATATTGAAAAGTACAAAGCCAATTTAAGTCCGGGTCAAATTGCTTTATTTGAAGCATACCCAGACACATTTAAAATGCCAGTGTATGAAACACGCCGCTCAGCTTCGTACCCTCAGTTTGTTTATGACGCGACTAAAAAGTTTGCACCGACTGCTGAATTAATCGAAGGCGGTAACGGTATTAAAAATACCGCGATAGGTATTCCTTTCCCTATTCCTAAAACAGGTTTAGAGGCAATTTGGAATCACTTATTACGTTACCGTGGCCAGTCTATTGAGCGCTTTGGTGGTCAAGCTGCACCGACTGCATCTGGCTCTTACAACTATGTTGGTTTTGATGAGCAGCTATTAGTTAAATACTCAGACCCAAGCGCTACACCAGCAGAGCTACAAGACTCAAACATTTTGTTTAAGTTTAAACAAAGCGTTACAGAGCCTGCACGTTTAGCTGGTACTGCATTATTAGTTCATGAAACAATGGACCAAATATTAACGCCGCGCCAAGCATGGACTTATAACTCGGGGCAACGTCGTGTTCGTCGTGCACCTAATGTTGCATATGATGCACCAGGCACAGCTGCAGATAGCCTGCGCACTACCGATGATTTTGATATGTTTAATGGCTCACCAAATCGTTACAACTGGACGCTAAAAGGTAAGCAAGAGTTATACATACCTTACAACAGCTATAAACTTCATAGCGACAAGCTAGAGTACGATGATATTTTAATGCCTGGCCATATTAACCCAGAACATACACGTTACGAAAAACATCGTGTTTGGGTTGTTGAAGCTAACTTAAAAGATGATACACGCCATATATATAAAAAGCGTGTGTTTTACATTGATGAAGATAGCTGGCAAGTACAGGTAACTGATATTTATGATAACCGCGACCAACTTTACCGTGTAGCCATGGCTTATGGCCTTAACTATTACGAAGTTCCTACACAGTGGAGTACTCTTGAGGTTTATCATGATTTGAATTCTCGTCGTTATTTAGCAATTGGTTTAGATAACCAAGAAAAAATGTACGATTTTTCAAAGTCGTTTAACGATAACGAATTTACTTCAAGCGCTTTACGTCGCGCAGGTAGATAGTATTAAACTAGGCACTTAACAATATGTTAAGTGCCTTTTCCTTTCTCATCGCGTTTGTCTTACAGCGCGCAACGCACTCCCTAGTAAAAAGACAAACAACTCTCTCGTACAAGGCGATTAAAATTTATGAAGTATTTGGTATATGCCAGCCTGATAATAAGCGGTGCGAGTGTTGCACAAGAAGCCCCTAACTATGCAATCAGTGCAACAAATGCAGCTAAAACCTTACTCACTGATATAACTAACACGGGTAATGGCTTAATTGCTGTTGGTAAACACGGTACTGTTATTAAAAGTACATCGGGTGTTTCATGGCAACAAGCTGAGCTAGTTCCAACTCAAGTGCTCTTAACTGCCGTTGATTTTAGTAACGAAAATAATGGATGGGCGTGTGGCCACGATGCAACAATCATAAATACTACTGACGGTGGCGTTAATTGGCAGCTACAACAAGCATTACCTGAATTAGACAAACCATGTTTAGATATTTTATTTGAAGATGACTTAAAAGGTTTTGCAGTTGGCGCATATGGCATGTTTTATCAAACTACAGACGGTGGTCAACATTGGCAAAAACGCTTTTTAGATTCGCTACTTTTTAGTGATGATCGTGATTACTTAAACGATTTAAAAGAAAATGACCCACAAGGATACGAAGCGGAAACTGCTTCTATTTTACCGCACTTTAATCGCATAGAAAAAACAGACAATGGATTAATGCTCGTTGGTGAAATGGGTTTAATGGCCAGAAGCGTTGACGATGGTCAAACTTGGCAAAGAATAGAAGAAGTTTATCCCGGTTCATTCTTTGCAGTTGCCTCTGATAGCACACAAGAAATTGTGGCAGGGCTTCGAGGTAATGTTTTTGCAAAGCAAAGTGGCGAAAAGCAGTGGCAGCATTTTGAAAATGTTAAAACAGCGACGATTAACAACATCATTAATTATAATAACAAACAATGGCTCATGCTCGCTAATAGTGGCGTTATTTTTCATCTTCAAGATGGGTTACTCACCCATGAGCAGCTTGCTGACGGTAAAGCGATTCTTGATGGTGTAATTTTAGATAACAGATTGATCATGGCTACAGAAGATGGCATTAAAGTGAAGGAGTTAACCCCTTAATGCATAAGTTACTCGATTTTATTGAAAAGGCGATTTTTAGACATCGCTTAATTATGCTTATAAGTTTTGCACTTATAACCTGTTTACTTGTATTTAAAGCGACTCAAATTCAACTTGATGCATCGTTTAATAAAAATATTCCGTTAAATCACGATTACATGAAGGTATACACTAAACATGAAAAACAGTTTGGTGGTGCAAACAGCATTTTAATTTCGGTATGTGACGACAGCGGAGATATATTTAATCCAGAATTTTTTACTCAATTAAAAGCGGTTCACGATCAGCTTTATTTTATTCCTGGTGTAAATCGTCCTTTAGTGAATTCTATATTTTCACCTAGTGCTCGCTTTGTAGAAGTAGTAGAGGATGGCTTTGCCGGTGGTCCAATTATTCCTGCAAACTTTAAAGCAGATACGCGTGGATTAGGTGTAGTAAAGGAAAACATTGAAAAAGCAAAAGTTGTAGGGCGTATGATTGCCAGCGATTACTCGTGTGCAATGGTAACGGCTCAACTTTTAGAAATAGATCCTCAAACACAACAAAAATTAGACACATTAGCATTTGCACAAAAGCTAGAAAGTGATTTAAGAGAGCCTTTAAGTACAGACAAAGTAAGTATTCATATTATTGGCTTTGCAAAAATGGCAGGTGATATAGCTGAAGGCGCAAAAGGGGTAGTCGTATTTTTTGCCATTGCTATCGCCTTTACCTTTATTATGGTTTGGCTATTTTGTGGCAGTTTAAAGCTAACTATTTTGCCTATCGCGTGTTCTATTATTGCCGTTATTTGGCAATTAGGCCTGCTTTCAAGTTTAGGGTTTGGACTAGACCCTATGTCTATTTTGGTGCCGTTTTTAGTCTTTGCTATTGGTGTAAGCCATGGTGTGCAGATGATAAATGCGATTGGTAAAAAAGTAGGTGAAGGTAAAACAACACGTATTTGTTGTCAGTCAAGTTTTAGGGCTTTATTAGTGCCAGGCGGTATTGCACTGCTTTCAGACACCGTAGGCTTTTTAACATTACTTACTATTGATATTGGTATTATTCGCGAACTTGCTATTACAGCGAGTTTAGGTGTGGCAGTAATTATATTTACAAATTTAATTTTGCTGCCAGTTTGGGCGTCGTACATGAACTTTGAAAACAGTGTACATATTCAATCTGGTGATGCTGAGAAGCCTAATATACTTGATAAGATCAGAGACATTTTAGTAAAAGCAACCGATCCTAAAATCGCTAAAATGATTATCGGTTTTACCCTTGTTTTATTTGCTCTAGGCTACTGGCAAGCAGATAAAATGCGTATAGGTGACTTACACGCAGGCGCGCCATCTCTGCATCAAGATGCCCGTTATAACCAAGACACGTTTTTAATTTCGGATAAGTACACTATCTCGTCTGATATTTTAAAAGTAATTGTAGAGGCGTATCCTGCAGCATGTACTGAGCATGATGTGATGGAGCGTATAAGCCGTTTTCAATACAAAGTTGAGAATGTGGCCGGTGTGCAGTCTGCTGTAAGTTTGAGCTCTGTAGCTCAATCGGTTAACGCGGGCTACAACGAAGGCAATTTAAAATGGCAGAGTTTGCCACGAAATTCAGCAAGCTTAGTACAGTCAACGTCTCGAGTTGAAACTAGTACAGGCTTACTTAACGGTGATTGTTCAGTTATGCCAGTGATTATATTCTTAGATGATCATAAAGCACAAACTATCGATACCGTAATTAAGAGTGTTAAGCAATTTGCCCAAGAAGAGGGCACTGAAAAACTAGCATTTAAATTAGCGTCAGGACCTGTGGGCGTAATGGCAGCTACTAATGAGTCTGTATCAGAAGCACAAATACCCATGATGCTTTACGTTTATGGTGCCGTTATTATTTTATGTTTAATGAGCTTTAGAAGCGTAAAAGCAACAGTAGCCGTGGTATTACCGCTTTATATTGTATCAACCCTTGCCCAAGCACTTATGGTACAGCTGGAAATAGGCTTAACAGTTTCTACTTTACCTGTAATTGCATTAGGTGTAGGTATTGGTGTTGATTACGGTATTTATATACTGTCGTCGATGATGGGGCAGCTTAAGCAAAACGTACCGCTTAGTGTTGCTTATCGAAATGCGCTTGTTGAGCGTGGCAGCGCGGTTCTATTTACTGGTATTACATTAGCTATTGGTGTGAGCACTTGGATATTCTCAGATCTTAAATTCCAAGTTGATATGGGTATACTATTAACCTTCATGTTTTTAGTGAATATGTTAGGTGCAGTGTTGTTATTACCCGCAATTGGTAGCCTTCTCTGGACTGACCAGAAAAAATAATGTGAATACTTTTGCTCCTAAATGGCCAGTAATGGCCATTTATATCTATATTTTGTGAATAGATGACCAAATAGCTGAAATGCTTAAAATGTTTTCATCGAAAAGGCTGTTTATTAGCTGTAAAAGGGTTAGAATTTAACTGACTCCACGCTAATAATACGCTGTACAAATATTCTGCTTTTAGCAGTAATAGATTAAGGAACATACAATGACACGAAATGAAGGCCAAGCCTCGGTTATCCTAGATAATGTCTGTAAGCTAATCCAGAAAAAAGTTCGCGCTGATAATGTGTTACTCGTTGAGAAATTCGCCAAAGCCTTGTACAGCAATATGTCTAAAGAGGATTTGGCAAACCGCAACGATAGTGACCTATATGGCGCAGCATTAAGCCTTTGGAACTCGCTAGAAAAAAATACTACTGACGACGCTGTTATCCGCGTTTTCAATCCAGAAGTGGCAAAAGATGGCTGGCAGTCATCACATACAATCGTTGAAATTATCACTAAAGATATGCCGTTCTTAGTTGATTCTGTTCGTATGGCCATGACTCGTGAAAATATCGCCTCTCACTTATTACTTCACTGCCCATTAAAAATTAAGCGTGATGAAAACGCTAAAATTTCTGGATTATCAAATTTAAAAGCAGAGCAAGAATCTTCATCTACTAAAACAGTATTTTTTATTGAAATTGACCGTCAAACAGATTCTTCTGTGATTGAGTCTTTCAAAAAAGAATTAGAGTCTGTGCTTGTTGATGTATCAGTTGCTGTTGATGATTGGCAACCAATCCGTAAAAAATTGATTGCAGTGACTAAAGAGTTACCTAAACGTCATCATAATAAAAGTAAAGATGAAGTTTCAGAAACAACTGAGTTTTTAGATTGGTTAGCTAAAGATAATTTTACCCTAATGGGTTACCGTGAATATGAGTTAAGCCCAGTTCAAGGTGATTACCAACTAAAAGGTAAAATGGATACAAGCCTAGGCTTGATGAAAAACTCGACTGAAGAACACACTCGCTTATTATCAGAATTACCTGAAGTTGCACGTCAAGAAGCTCGTAGCAGCAACCTACTGATTTTAACAAAAACTAACTCTGTTTCTCGTGTTCATCGTCCAGCTTACATCGATTATGTAGGCATTAAGCGTTTTGACGATGAAGGCAATGTAATTGGTGAAGACCGCTTTATCGGTTTATTTTCATCAAGCTTTTACAATAACAGTGCTACTGATGTACCTGTGTTAAAAAGTAAAATTAATCGCATTATGGAAATGTGTGATTTTGCTAAAGGTACTCACGCTTACAAAGCTGTTTTAAATATTTTAGAAACCTACCCACGTGATGAGCTAGTTCAAGCGCGCGAAGGTGAGCTACTTGAAGTTGCTATGGGTGTGTTACAAGTACAAGAGCGCGATATGTGTCGCTTGTTTGTACGTAAAGATGCGTATGGTCGTTTTTTATCTTGTATGGTTTATGTACCTCGCGAGCGTTATAACACGGCTCTTCGTCGTGAAACGCAAGATATATTAGCTAATGCATTTAATTCTGACGATAAAGTCGAATTTACTACTTATTTCTCTGAGTCAACACTGGCGCGTACTCATTACACCGTTCGTGTGACCGACAACAAGATCGAATATAATGTGAAAGACATCGAAAACAATTTAGTAGAAGCTGCACGTACGTGGGAAGATAAACTTCAATCTGCTCTTTTAGAGTCTGCGGGTGAAGCTCGTGGTAACGATTTAAATCGTAAATACTGTAACGCGTTTGCACGCTCATACAAAGATGAAGTGCTTCCAAGTGCTGCGGTTGTTGATATTGAAAAGTTAGAACTACTTAGCGATGAAAACAAACTAGAAATGCTGTTTTATCGTCCTCAAGAAGAAGCAAACAGCAATATTGTACGATTAAGCTTATTCCATAAAGATGAGCCGATTCACTTATCTGATGTCATGCCAATGCTTGAAAACTTTGGCCTTCGTGTTGTTGGTGAAACACCATATTCAGTTAAAACTAGCGATGGTCGTATCAACTGGATCATGGACTTCTCGATGCTTATTGACAGCAAAGGGATGGCGGATTTTGATAAAATTTCAGCACGTTTTCGTGCTGCATTAACAAATGTTTGGGGCAACCGCCTTGAAAACGATGGTTTTAACCGTTTAGTGTTAATGGGTGGTCTAACAGGCCGCGAAGCCTCTATTTTACGTGCGTACGCTAAATACATGCGTCAAATTGGTGTAACGTTCTCACAAAGTTACATAGAAAGTACATTTGCAAATTATCCAAATATCGCAGCGCAAATTGTTAACTTGTTTGCTAAAAAGTTCTCAGTTAAAAGCCCTGCAAGTGCTAAAACACTTGAAAAGCTAAGCACGCAAATTTATTTAGAGCTTGAAAATGTAGCAAACCTTGATGATGACCGTATTATACGTTTATACGTTGATATGATTGTTGCGACGCTGCGTACTAACTATTTCCAAAAAGACGATGCCGGACAGTTTAAGTCTTATGTGTCGTTTAAAATACAACCTAGCTTAATTCCTGATGTACCACTTCCTTTACCTGCGTTTGAAATTTTTGTTTATTCTCCGCGCGTAGAAGGTGTGCATTTACGTTACGGCAAAGTAGCACGTGGTGGTCTGCGTTGGTCAGATCGTCGTGAAGACTTCCGTACTGAAGTACTTGGCTTAGTTAAAGCACAACAAGTTAAAAATACGGTAATCGTACCTGTTGGTTCTAAAGGTGGCTTTGTATGTAAACAACTACCGACTGAGCGTGAAGCGTTTATCAAAGAAGGCCAAGAGTGTTATAAAATCTTTATCCGTGGTCTTTTAGATATTACTGATAATATTGAGCGTGGTGAAATAGTACCAGCGCGCGATGTTGTTCGTCATGATGAAGATGATGCTTACCTAGTAGTTGCAGCGGATAAAGGAACTGCTACTTTCTCTGATATCGCAAATGGCATTGCTAACGAATACAATTTCTGGCTAGGTGATGCATTTGCATCTGGTGGCTCGGTTGGTTATGACCATAAGAAAATGGGTATCACAGCAAAAGGCGCATGGGAGTCAGTTAAACGACATTTCCGTGAAATGGATATTGATTGTCAAACTACCGACTTTACAGTAGTAGCAATTGGCGATATGGCAGGTGATGTATTTGGTAATGGTATGCTGTTATCTAAGCATATTCGTCTACAAGTTGCCTTTAACCATATGCACATTTTTGTTGACCCTAATCCAGATGCTGCTACATCTTACCCTGAGCGCGAACGTTTATTTAATATGCCGCGTTCTTCTTGGGAAGATTACAATAAAGAGCTAATTTCTGCCGGTGGCGGTGTGTTCTCTCGTGCAGCTAAATCAATTACGCTTAGCCCAGAAATGAAAAAAATGTTGGGCACTAAAAAAGCTAGTATGACACCAAATGAGTTAATGAAAGCCTCATTAATGATGGAGTTTGATTTACTGTGGAATGGCGGTATTGGTACATACATTAAACACTCTAAAGAAACTGATGCAGATGTAGGGGATCGTGCAAACGATGCACTACGTATCAATGGTAGAGATTTAGGCGCTAAAATAATAGGTGAGGGCGGCAACTTAGGTGCAACGCAATTAGGTCGTGTTGAATTTGCAGCTAAAGGTGGTCGTGTTAATACTGACTTCATTGATAACGTAGGGGGTGTTGCCTGTTCAGATAACGAAGTTAACATTAAGATTTTACTTAATGGCTTAGTCGCTGAAGGTGACCTAACACGTAAACAACGTGATGAGCTACTTTACTCAATGACAGATGAAGTTTCTGAATTAGTACTAAAAGACTGTTACCGTCAAACACATACTATTTCAATTACGCAGTCTAAAGGAACTTCAACGCTCAAAGAAAAGATTCGCTTTATTCATGCGCTTGAAAAAGAAGGCAAGTTAAACCGTGCTATCGAATTTATTCCAAGTGATGAAGAATTGGCAGAACGCGCCGCTGCAGGTAAAGACTTAACTCGTCCTGAGCTTTCAGTGCTAGTGTCTTACGCAAAAATGGTATTAAAAGAGTCTTTAGTAAGTGATGAAATTACTGAAAACCCTTATTATCGCCAATTGCTTGTTAAGTCATTCCCACGTCCATTGCGTGAGAAGTTTAACGATGCGATGAACAACCACCCCCTTCGCAAAGAAATTATTGCAACTAAACTTGCTAACAGTATCGTTAACGATATGGGTTTAAACTTCATGGTACGTATGCATGAAGAAACTGGTGCTAATGAAGCTGAGATAGCAATGTGTTACTCAATTGCTAGCGAAATATTTGAAATGCGTGAAACATGGTCTTCTATTAGTGCACTTGATAATAAAATACCAGCAGCAGTTCAAACTGAAATGCTTTACCAACTTCGTCGTACTGTGCGCCGAGCAACGCGTTGGTTCTTACGTCATCGTAATAAGTCACAAACGATTGAACAAGGAATTGAATTCTTTGCGCCAACCTTTAAAGATTTAAGCGATAACTTAAATACGTATATGATTGAAAAAGAAAATGATCGTATTGTAATTGAGGCCAATAAGTTAATTGACGCGGGCGTTCCAACAGATATAGCTAATCGTATTGTTTCTTTATCAAGCTTATTCTCTGTGATGGATTTAGCAGAAGTTGCGAATAGTTCAGGTAAGAGTATTTCGATGGTGTCCAATACTTACTTTAAACTAGGTGCAAGAATGGGTCTGCATTGGTTCTTAGAGCAAATAACTAAGCAACCAGTAGCAAATCATTGGCAAGCACTTGCTCGCTCGTCTTATCGAGAAGAGCTTGATTGGCAGCAACGTACGTTATCTGAAGTTGTATTAAATAGCTTTGAAGGTGATGAGAGCGATGTTGATAGTCAAATAGACGAGTGGATGGATAGCCAAGATTTATTACTTCAACGCTGGAAACAAATGCTGGCTGAGTTTAAAACATCACAAAGCCACGACTTTGCTAAGTTCTCGGTTGCACTTCGTGAACTTATGTTGTTAAGCCACAATTGTGATACGTCAGGAAAATAATTTAGCTTTAATCAGTTAATTGTTTAGTAAATAAATAACTGATTGTTAAAATTGTTATACAATACCTCAGCCTTGTCTGAGGTATTTTTTTGTCTAAAATTTAAAAAGAGGATTATATTGATGTTTTATGATTTAGCTCGCCGTTTTATGTTTACCCGTGATGCGGAGTGGGCGCATGAGTTTGCACTTAATAATCTTCGTCGTTTTACCAATACACCTTTAAATTTAGCTTGGTCGCAAAATATTTCTGATAAGCCAGTCGACTTTTTGGGTCTGAAATTTAAAAACCCTGTAGGGCTAGCAGCTGGCCTTGATAAAAATGCGGAATGTATTGATGCATTCAGCCAAATGGGCTTTGGTTTTATTGAAGTTGGCACTATTACGCCGCGTGCTCAAGCGGGTAATGATAAACCTCGTATTTTTAGGTTGCCAGAATCAAACGCTATTATTAACCGTATGGGTTTTAATAATAAAGGCGTTGATAACTTAGTTGCAAATGTAAAAGCAGCAAAATACAGCGGCATACTCGGTATTAATATTGGTAAAAATAAAGATACGCCAAATGAACAAGGTAAAGATGACTATATTCATTGTATGCGTAAAGTGTTTGAGCATGCCTCATACATTACGGTAAATATTTCATCACCAAATACACCTGGCTTGCGTGATTTGCAATATGGCGCTGCACTTGATGATTTACTGCAGAGTCTTAAAAACGAACAGTTAGATTTAGTTGCAAAGCACAATAAACAAGTGCCTATGCTTGTAAAAATTGCACCGGATCTAGATCAAATTCAAATTCAACAAGTAAGTGAATCACTTTTAAATAATAAAATCGATGGTGTAATTGCCACCAACACCACGCTTGAGCGAGCTGCAGTTATGGGCCAGCAATATGCAGAAGAAGCCGGCGGTTTATCAGGTCACCCTGTTAGAATGCGCTCTACAGAGATAGTGAGTGAATTGAAACGCTTAACACAAGGTAAATTACCAATCATCGGAGTTGGCGGAATAGATGATGCGCAATCTGCAAAAGAAAAGTTCGATGCAGGCGCAAATTTAGTCCAGGTTTATACTGGGTTCATCTACAAAGGTCCACAATTGGTAAAGTCGATCGTTAACGGCTTATAAGGATCAGTTATCTAAGCTTTTGATCGTTCGATAAATGTTCTAAGCAAGCATTTTAAAAGTGGTCAAAAGCGGTTATACTGTGAGCAATAATTATTCAACATACCCAAGGAGGAGTAAATGTTACAAGCATCAAAGCAATGGCAGTGGATTACTTGTCCTAATAAAAATCGTTTGTTACTTGATTTAAATGACGACATGCAATTATGTACGCCCTATAAGTTAAGACAACTCACCGATTCTGTTTTTAAAAATCCACGTTTTAGTTTAGAAGATGCTGCATTTTATGAACAAGTTTATAACTATTTAGATGGGTTTGAATTGTGGTCTGCTGCTCAAATTTGTCAAATATCGCTAAATGCAACCGCCGTTAAGTATCACTTAAAACCCGTTTTATCAAAAAGCTGGTTTTTTGAAGAGTACACTGGAACAGAGCCAAGTGTAGAAGCAATAGTAAAATTAATATCTAAATCGCAGACTGGCGATTTTTTAATTGTAGAGCATTGCCCTGATGCATCTATTTGCTTAAATTTAAGCGAAACCTTTAAATTAGACGAAAATTTATCTTTAGCACAATTTGAAGTAATCCGTATTTTGAATAATCGAGTCCACCCCATCTTAAATCAGCAATATCAAAGTCAAACCGCCTAACCAAATTTAAGTCTTAAGCGTGTCTTTATGGCGTGTTTGTCGCCCAACCTATGTTATAATCCTGCGCAATTAGCTATTAAGGGTTATTACTTTGCAATTTATCGCACTTACTTCTATCGGAATCGAAAATTTATTGGTTGATGAACTAACAGAACTTGGCGCAACTGTGTCTAAGCAAACTGTTGGTTCTGTTCGTTTTGAGGCTGACTCATTACTGGCGCAAAAGGTTTGTTTATCAAGTCGTTTTGCAACGCGTGTGCTTATGCTTATTGAAGAAAAAGAAGGCGTAGATGACAAGAATAGCCTGTATAATTTTGCTCGCTCGCAACCTTGGCAAGAGTGGTTTGGACCAACTCAAACATTCGCTGTCGACTTCAACGGTACCAATGACTCATTAAAAAACACACAATTTTCGGGTCTTGTAATAAAAGATGCGATTGTTGACTACTTTAATGATTTATACGAGCAGCGTCCTAACGTTGATAAGCAAGATGCAAATGTGCGTGTTGTTGCACGATTAAATCGTTACGGCGTTTCTATGTATATTGATTATTCGGGCCCTCGTTTGTCTGAACGTGGTTACCGTCAAGGTCAAGGTAAAGCACCAATTAAAGAACATTTAGCTGCTGCATTAATTAAACGAAGTGGTTGGCTTGATAATGTAAAACAACCTTTATTCGATCCATGTTGTGGTGCGGGTACTATTTTAATCGAAGCGGCTGGGATGGCACGAAACGAAGCACCGGGATTATTTCGTGAAGGCTTTGCTTTTGAGCGTTTACCCAGTTTTAGAGCCGCTAAGTTTAAAGAACTTAAAGAAGAGTTACTTGCTAACATTACCGATCCTAAATTGTGGTTAATTGGCCACGATTACGATGAACAAGTTTTAAATAAAGCGATTGATAATGCCAAACGTGCTGAGCTTGATGATGTTATTAAGTTTAAGCAAAGCGATGCAACTAAACTTACTGCTGTTGCAAAATTACCGGGTGTTGTAATTTCAAACTTACCTTATGGTGAACGTATTGGTTCTATGGCTGAGCTTGTTGATTTACACCGTAATTTAGGTGTTGGCTTTAAAAAGCACTTTAATCATTGGAAACTTGCCTTACTAGGTATGGACGAGAGCTTATTTAAACTTTTAAAACTTGTGCGCCTTAAGCGTTATAAGTTTAAAAATGGCCCACTTGATGTTGAACTTAACTTATATCAATTAGATGATAAGCAAGTAAGTTTGACTACCGATGATAAAAAAGCGCTTAATTTTGAGGGCTCTACGTCATTCGCAAATAGATTGAAAAAGAATAAGCAAGGCTTAAAAAACTGGCTTAAACAAAATAAAGTAGACGCTTATCGTGTTTATGAAGCGGATATCCCTGAGTACAATGTTGCTGTAGATATTTACGGTGATTCTGCGGTTATTTTTGAATATGCAGCGCCTAAAGAAATTGATGAAAAAACATCAGAAAAACGCCTGCAAGACGTAATAACATTGACTTCGCAACAACTTGATATCTCACCTGAAAATATTGCTGTAAAAGTGCGTAAAAAGCAAAAGGGCGAAGACCAGTATACGGCCATGTCTAAACAAAACCGAACTATGGTAGTTGAAGAGTTTGGTGCTAAGTTTAAAGTTAATTTATTTGACTACTTAGACACAGGTTTGTTTTTAGATCACCGTTTAATGCGTCGTTATATTCAAGAAAATGCGAAAGATAAGCGCTTTTTAAACTTGTTTGCATACACAGGTACTGCCTCTGTGCATGCTGCACTTGGTGGCGCTAAAGCAATTACAACAGTTGATCTATCTAAAACCTATTTAAAATGGGGCCAAGATAACTTCGATTTAAACAATATCAGTAATACACGCTACCGTTTTGAACAAGCAGATTGTTTAAAGTGGTTAGAGCATGCGACAGCACAATATGATTTGATATTTTTAGACCCTCCAACGTTCTCAAACTCAAAACGTATGAAAGACGCGTTTGATGTGCAAAGCGATCACATTAAATTATTAACGTGGGTTAAAAAGATCTTAAGTCCATCAGGTACTTTGATTTTCTCTAATAACAAACGTGGTTTTGTAATGGATGAAGTTGGCCTGATTGGTTTAGGTTTAAAAGCCGTTAATATCTCAGATAAAACGCTATCACCAGACTTCAAACGTAATAAAAAAATCCATAATAGCTGGCTAATCACGCATGGCTAAATGGATTTTATATCATACTGATGGTTGCCACTTGTGCGAACAAGCTGAGCAACTTATCACTGATGTACTAAATGACAACAGTGAGTTATTACTAATCGATATTATGACTGATGAGCAGCTTATTGCTGAGTATCAAATTACTATTCCTGTATTAAAAAGTGAAAAAGGCGAGAAATTATATTGGCCTTTTACTTTACACTCTGTGCGCGAATTTTCAGCACAAGCAGAATAAGAGCAAATAAGAACTATGGATTTAATAAGAATTTTAAAAGCACAACTTGCTTTTGGTACACATGCTTTGCTTAACAAAGCAGACGCCGTTATAGAAAGTGGCGAAAGGGTGTGTGTAGTTGGTCGAAATGGAGCGGGTAAGTCAACGTTATTAAAAGTGCTCGATGGACAAGTTGTTTTAGATGATGGTGAAATAAATCAGCTTGGTGGCATTCGAATTTCTCGTTTAGAGCAAGATCCACCAAAAGGTGCAAGCGGAACTGTATTTGATTACGTTGCGCAGGGTATGCCGGAAATTGCTAACCTACTCATTGATTTTCATCATGTTAGCAACGAACTGCAAACACAATGTACTGATAAGTTATTAAACAAGCTTGAACGTTTATCAAACCAACTTGAAGCCGCTGATGGTTGGCGTTTTGATAGCCGAATTCAATTAGTTTTGACACAATTAGAATTAACACCAGAGGCTAAACTTGAGTCCCTTTCTGGTGGCTGGTTACGTAAAGTAGCACTTGCGCGTGCACTTGTAAGTGAGCCTGACTTATTATTACTAGATGAGCCAACAAACCATTTAGATATGGCTAGTGTAATGTGGCTTGAGCAGTTTTTAAAAGAATTTAAAGGCGGCATTGTATTTATATCGCATGACCGTGCGTTTATTCGCGCTGTTGCTACGCGTATTTTAGATTTAGATCGCGGTAAACTTATTTCGTACCCAGGTGATTACGCGACTTATCTAGAGCAAAAAGCGCATGATTTAAAAGTAGAAGAAGCGCAAAATGCATTGTTTGATAAGCGTTTAGCTGAAGAAGAAACGTGGATTCGCCAAGGTGTTAAAGCGCGAAGAACGCGTAACGAAGGGCGCGTTCGAGAGCTAAAACAGCTACGTAATGAGCGCAAGCAACGTGTTGATCAAGTTGGAAAAACTGACTTTAATATTGAAACAGCTGATCGCTCAGGTAAGTTGGTATTTGAAGCTAAGAACCTTTGCCATGCATTTAAAGACAAAGTTATTGCTGATGATTTTTCGACACTTGTAATGCGTGGCGACAGAATTGGCCTAGTAGGCCCAAATGGTATTGGTAAAACAACACTATTAAAACTAATGTTTGGTGATTTAAAACCTGATAGTGGTATTACTAAGCAAGGTGTTAATTTAGAGTTTGCTTACTTTGACCAATACCGTGAAAAACTTGACGAAGAAGCAACTGTTCAAGATAACGTTGCCGAAGGTAAACAAGAAGTGATGATGGGCGGTCGTTCACGCCATGTTTTAGGTTACCTGCAAGACTTTTTATTCCCTCCAGCACGCGCTCGAACCCCGGTTAAAGCACTCTCTGGTGGTGAAAAAAATAGACTGCTATTAGCTAAACTGTTTTTAAAACCATCTAATATACTTGTTCTCGATGAGCCAACGAATGACTTGGACATTGAAACGTTAGAGTTACTAGAGGACATTATTAATCAATATCAAGGTACAGTGCTGATTGTAAGCCATGACCGAGAATTTATTGATAATACATGTTCTAGTGTATGGGCATTTGAAGGCAATGGTAAAGTAACAGATATCGTCGGTGGTTATAGCGACTATGAAGCTTATGTAGGTTACTTAGCTGAACAAGAAAAAAAAATTCAGCAACAACCAGTAAAAAAAGTTGAAAAAGTAGCCGCTCCAGCTGCAAAACCAGCAGCTAAGACAAATAAACTCTCTTACAAATTAAAACTTGAATTAGAGCAACTACCGAATAAAATGGAAAAACTAGAAGCTGAAATTGAAGCTCAACAAGCTGTAGTGAGTGACGCAAACTTTTTTAAACAAGAGAGTGATGTAACAACTAAAGCATTGAACCATTTAGCACAACTTGAGTCTGACCTTGAAGCTGCCCTTGAGCGCTGGGAAGAACTTGAAGAATTACAGAATCAGTAGTAAGGACTAAAATGAAATATAAATTACTCGCTGCCAGTATTTTAGCGACATTAAGCACTTCAGCAACAAGTGCGACGTACCAGTTAAGTGAATTAGGGACTCTTGAAGACGCTAAATATTCTTATGTAACAGATGTAAGCGAAAGCGGGCATATTATTGGTTTCGCAAATGGTTTATACAATTTACCTATTGATACAAGCTATATAGATTTTACTGAAAATGTTATTGAAAGTGCTTACGACAGCACAGAAGCAGCATATGAATTAAGTGATAAAGAAATTACTTTCACACTTGATGACATTGAAAATAATGATGCCGTAAGCACTAATCCTGATGCTCATGCTTTTATGGTTAGTTTTTTGGCAAATTCGAATTTAGGAATTCCGTCTAACTTTGAATATCAAAAAATGAGTTCTTTAGTTGGGATTAAATTTAACGAATCAGAGATTACTGAACAACCGATTTTTGATATAGCTTCTGTTGATTATGATGGATTAACTCGTTCTACTGTCAATCTTTTAAATGCAGTAAGTGAAGATGGCGTTACAGTCGGTTGGGGTAGCGCCCCATACGATAAAGTATCTTTTACACCTGATGGCGAAGATGATGCAGAAACGTGGTTTACTCATGAATTTATAGAACGTGGGATTGTAATAAGCGCTGATGGCAGTGTAAGTGTTGAGTTAGAGCCTGAGTTTAATGAATACGGTGGCACAAGCCGCGCTAACGATATTGTTAAAACTAACAGTGGTTATACCGTTGTAGGTAATATGTCTACAAGCATTCCAGATGACAGACAAGATAATATTGATGATAACTGTGATAATGAAGACGAACCTACGTCAGTATGTATCAACTTGTTAAATTCAAATATTACACGAGGCTTATTTAATAAGCGCGCTGTTAAATGGGAACTTGATGAATCACTTAATATCACGTCTGTTGAAGAGCTTGGTATGGCACTGACACCTGATGAAGGTGAAGCGGAAGATGATGCATTTACAAGTACTGCTTTAGCAGTGAACAGCAACGGGACAATTGTAGGTTCATCGAATACACGTTATTACAAAAATGACGATACAATTCTTACAATGCCAGTTTATTTTAAAGACGGTGCGGTTGTTGATTTTATTAATCAAGAAGATGACTGGCAGTCTGGTAAATCAATTGCTATTAATGATAACGATGTAATTACAGGTTATGCAACTAAACGTATTGAAGGTACTCTTCGTAATAAATTCTTTTACCATGATATAGCAACGGGTAGTACGGTTTTCCCTACTGATTACTTTTCAAGCTCAAGTTCTTACGGTAACGATATAAACAACCAAGGTTATATTGTAGGTGAAGGGGAAGTGGGTGTTTCTGATAGCTCGCGACTCAAAGAGGCCTTTATTTACAAAATTGGTGAAGACAAAATCACTAATCTAAACGATTTACTGCCTTGCTATGACACCGACGGTGAAACTGATTACGCTTATACTATGGTTGAAGCGACTGCTATCAACGAAAATAATGAAATATTTGGTACTGCGACTAAAACAGTTAAAAAGCTAGATTCATTAGGCGGTGTAGTAACTGATATTAATGGTGAAATTGAATATGAGAGTATTGCAATAGCAGTTAAACTAACGCCAATTGCAAATGGTGAAGTAGAAAGCTGTGCTCCAGTAGAAGCTGAAGTTTATGAGCGTAACTCTGCTAGCTTCCCTTGGTATACATTATTGTTATTACCACTGGTTGGCTTAAGGCGTGTATTTCGCTTTTAAAGTTTATTGATTATAAAAAAACCAACTTGATAAAGTTGGTTTTTTTTCGTCTATAATATTTTATTAGATTAGAATTGCAGCGATTATTTAGATTTAACGCCACTAATTATTTCGTGATAACCATGCTTTTTTCACAGAGCGGCGCCAAATTATATCAATACCAAAATATCCTATAATTGATGCAATAGAAGCACATACTAATGAACCTAATAAAAATGCAGGACCAATTGTTTCTATACTTTCTAAAAACCAAGACCAACTTGCTTCAAATACAAAGTGTTGTTCTGGCTGATTAAGTATTAACGTACCCACTAAGTATGAGCCATAAAAGATAGGTGGCATGGTTAATGGATTCGTAAGCCATACTAAAGCAACTGATATGGGTAAATTAACCCTAAATAATATAGCACCTGCTGCGGCTAAAACCATTTGAAAAGGAACAGGGATGAAAGCAAAAAATAACCCGACCGCGAAGGCCCCTCGAGCTGAACGTCTATTTAAATGCCAAAGATTTGCGTCTTGCAAAAGTCGTCCAAATATTTTTAGTGATTTATGATGTCTAATTTTATTTGGATCAGGTAAAAATCTTTGGATCGTTTTTTTAGCCATTTAAAGCAACCATTTACATCAGTGTGGATAAGTCTTGGGTTTGTAATTGGCTGTGTAGCAACCGTGTTTTATTATCAAACTCTCGAATTTACAGTCTTCACAATTTTCATTGTAATAGTGAGCGCTTATTTTAAGCCGTTTTTAAACGTATTGTTAGGCTTTATTTGTGCAATTTGCTTTGTTGGTATGCATTTTTACCTTTTTTATAGTTTTGAAATACCAAAACCGAACGAAAAGTATGCACTTGATTCTACATTAGTTGTTGAAGAGATTATTTCTGATAAAAAACCTCAGTATATCAAAGCCAAAATAGTGGCATTAGATGGGAGTAGCTTTTCGAATTTTAGAGCACCCAAAGCAATGCTCAGTGTTAATTCTGCACAGCCTTTTACAGTCGGGGATGAATTCTCTGCATTAATCCATTTAAAATATTTTCGCAGTAATAAAAATTTTAATGTGTTTGATACTGAACGTTATGCATTTATAAATAGAATATTATTTAAAGGCAAAGTTCTCAATAAAGAGCTTAATATAATACACAGCGATAAACAAAGCATCGTACTAGATTATCAAAACTTCATTAAAAATACCTATACAAATACAAGATTGCAGTGGCTCTATTATGCATTACTCAGTGGTGATAAATCGTTAATGAGCTATACAGATAAACAATTAATGCAATCACTTGGGTTAAGTCATTTACTGGCTATATCGGGTTTACATATTGGTTTGATTTTTAGCTTTGGTTATTTATTCATTCGATTTATCTGTACGAAAATAAACTTTTCAATTGGTCAATCATTTAACCTTACACTTTACTACAGTTCGTTCGGTTTTATAGCTGCATTAGTTTACGTATATTTTAGTGACTTTTTAGTATCAGCAACGCGAGCACTAATTATGCTGGGTTGTTATTTGTTACTTTATTTTCTTGCTAAGCAGCCGCTGCGATGGCGGAGTATTTTATTTGCCTTGGTAATAGTGCTTGCTGTTAACCCATTTAATTTACTTAATCCAGGTCTGTATTTTTCATTTTTAGCGGTCGCTATAATTTTTACTGTTATTAATAAATTACCAATATTAAATACACGAATCAAAAACAAAATTATTGCGTTATTTGTTATTCAAGTAGCATTGTTTATCGGTTTATTACCACTTTCACTTTATTTTTTTAATGGCGTAAGTATTGCGGGCCTAGTCATTAACTTAATTGCGATACCGTTTCTTTCCATCATTATTTTGCCATTTTTGATTGTTTTTACATTACTGAGTACTTTTTTAGATATAGGTAATTTAATACATTTGTTTGATACAGGGTTATATGCGTTATTTAAATTACTTTATGAAATACCCGAGTCGTTAAGATGGCTGACAACAGGAAGAATCGAGTTAATATTCGTCATTTTTACCTATATTACTATGTTGATGATTTACTTCCTCCCCTATAAATTGTTCTCTTTCATTCCTTTAACAGTACTTTTATTGAATAATCTTCTAAAAGAAAAGCCTAACTGGCAACTTCATGTGTTTGATGTTGGGCATGGTCTCATGGCATTAATTGAAAAAGATAACCAAGTGCTTATCTATGATTTTGGTCCAAGTTATTTTAATCGTTTTAGCCGTACGCGAAGTATTTTATTGCCTTATATAAAAGCAAATAATTTCACAGTAAAAACAGCGATTCTAAGTCATGAAGACAGCGATCACGCTGGAGGAATACAGCATTTTATTGAAGCTGGATTTGGGGAAACATTAAAGCAATTTCATCCTGAAAATACACTTAATGTGTGTGAAGTCCAAAGTGTTGATTTTGTCGGTTTAAGAGTAGAAAGCTTTAGCACTATAGGGTATGGAAATGAAAACGACGATTCATGCGTTGTTAGAGTATCGAGTAATACTTATAGTGTGTTATTTACAGGTGATATATCAAAATCCCGTGAAGCCTCATTATTAGCTAATAATACATCGTTGAAAAGTACAGTCATGTTAAGCCCGCATCATGGCAGTGATACATCCTCAAGTGTTAATTTTATTAGTTATGTTGGCCCTAAAGTTGTGATTCATTCAAGTGCTTATAAAGGACAGTGGGAATTTCCCAAGCCCGTTGTTGTCGAGCGTTACAAAGCAATAAGCGCCGAGCAATTTACAACAGGCGTTGAAGGACAAATTAGTATTAAATTCTACTCAAACAATTTGGTCATAGAAACAGCAAGAGGGCAGGAAAGTTATTGGTTTATCAAAGATTGACGTTTAGTTTTATCTCATCGAAGGATACAATACAGGGAGTTACTGTATTTAGAGAGTGTTATGGATCAAAGTACTGCACAAATTTATAAACGTCTTGTCTCGTATGTTGGCGCATACAAAAGCGTCGCTTTTATCGCAATTGTTGGGATGATAGGCTATTCAGCAATGGATGCTTTATTCATTCAATTAATGAAGCCGTTTATTGATCAAGGTTTAAACCAGCGAAATACAGAAGTTTTAAAGTACGCTCCTTTTGTTGTTATCGCGTTAGTACTGGGGCGTGGTGTTTTTAACTTTATGTCTTCGTACTGTTTAAGTTATGTGGGCTCTCAAGTTGTACGCTCTTTACGCCAAGAGTTATTTGAGCACATATTGCATTTACCCGTTTCTTTTCATGACAAAAACTCTACAGGCGATTTAATTTCAAAAATCACTTTTGATACAGAGCAAGTTCAACAAGCAATTACTAAAGCGTTACTTATTGTTGTACGTGAAGGGGCCTTTGTTGTCTTTTTACTTGGTGTAATGTTTTATACCAGTTGGAAGCTCTCACTTATATTTTTAGTCATCATCCCTCTCGTTGCCATTATTGTAGCGGTTGTATCGAAACGTTTTCGCCATATTTCTAAAAGTATTCAATCAGCTATGGGGCAGGTTACACGTAGCTCTGAACAAATGCTTAGCGGACATAAAGTTATTCATGGATTTGGCGGACAAGACCAAGAAATAAACCATTTCTCAAAGATTAATAATCATAATCGCCAGCAGCGCATTAAAATGGATGCGACAAAAGCTTTAAGTGTATCAATTATTCAAATATTAGCTGCCAGTGCCATGGCTGTTATTTTATGGGCTGTATCTCTTCCATCAATGATTGATACGATTACCTCAGGTGACTTCATGGCATTGATTGCCTCAATGATGATGCTATTGCGACCGCTAAAACAACTCGCCAATGTTAATAGCGATATGCAGCGTGGTATCTCTGCAGCTCAAAGTATATTTTTAGTGTTAGATGAAGAAATGGAAAAAGATACTGGCACCGTTTCAGTCGATAAAGTTAAAGGGGTAATTGAAGTTAAAAATGTAACCTTTAAGTACCCAACAAAAGATGAAGCCGTATTAAACGATTTGTCGCTAACGATTAAAGCGGGTGAAAGTATTGCCTTAGTTGGGCGCTCAGGCTCGGGTAAATCAACAATTTCTAATTTATTACCACGCTACTATGACTTAGAGTTACCGAGTGAAATATTACTTGATGGTATAGCCCTGCAGGATTATAAATTAACAGATTTGCGTCGCCAATTTGCTTTAGTGTCTCAGCAGGTCGTGTTATTTAACGATACGATTGCTAACAATATTTGTTATGGCATAAAGCATGATGTGTCTGAGGAAGAATTAGAGCAAGTTGCTAAACAAGCGCATGTTTGGGAGTTTGTTAAAGACCTGCCAGAGCAATTAAACACCATGGTAGGTGAAAATGGTGTAATGCTCTCCGGCGGTCAACGCCAGCGTATAGCGATAGCACGTGCAATATTAAAAGACGCACCTATTTTGATTTTAGACGAGGCTACATCAGCACTTGATACCGAATCTGAAAAGCTTATTCAGCAAGCATTAGAAACGCTAATGAAAGATAAAACCTCAATTGTTATTGCGCATCGCTTATCTACTATCGAAAACAGTGACCGAATCTATGTTATTGATAATGGTCGTGTAATAGAAAGTGGCGATCACAATAGTTTATTAGCAAATGACGGTACTTATTCAGCCCTTTGCAAAATGCAGTTTGGTGATCAGGCGTGAGTAAAATAGAACAAAGCTGGTATAAACCATTTGGTCTAATTACTTTACTGTTATTACCATTAAGTGCTTTGTTTTGGGTTGTATCGTCATTTCGAAAATACTTATACAGCGCTAAAATACTTAAACCCTTTGAGTGCAAAACGCCTGTAATTGTAGTTGGCAATATAAGTGTTGGCGGTAATGGTAAAACGCCTTTTGTTTTGTGGCTGTATGGTCATTTAACACAGCAAGGTTTATCAGTGGGAATTATTAGTAGAGGATATGGTGGGCAATCAAAAAATTACCCGCTTTTAGTTACTGAGCTTGTAGATGCTCAGCAGGCTGGAGATGAGCCATTACTTTTATACCATCGTTTAAAGTGCCCAATAGCGGTTGGGCCTAATAGACAACACAATATCGATTTATTAGAAAATAATTATACACTCGACGTTATTATTTCTGATGATGGAATGCAGCATTATAAAATGCCTCGTAGCATTGAGTGTTGTATTGTTGATAGTGAGCGTCGTTTTGGTAATGGCTTTGTTATGCCAGCAGGGCCACTTCGTGAAACAACTAAACGTTTGCAAAGTGTCGATATAGTAATTGAAAATGGTGGTGAGGCTAATAATAGCTACACATTACAAGTAAGTAATCTTCGCTTGGTTAATTCAAGCGATTATGCAAAAAGTAACGTAAGTGAAGCACATGCAATAAGTGCAATTGGGAACCCTAAACGGTTTGAAAACTCATTAGAAGCACAAGATATTACGTTATTATCGACTCAT
This sequence comes from Pseudoalteromonas sp. SR41-1, assembly GCF_014164015.1. Classification (NCBI taxonomy): domain Bacteria; kingdom Pseudomonadati; phylum Pseudomonadota; class Gammaproteobacteria; order Alteromonadales; family Pseudoalteromonadaceae; genus Pseudoalteromonas; species Pseudoalteromonas sp. SR41-1. The sequence continues at coordinate 72,706 of NZ_JACJEK010000003.1, read as the reverse complement.
CATTTTAGAGATCATTATGCTTATACAGTAGATGATTTTGCCCAATTTGGTGATGATTGCATTATAATGACCGAAAAAGATGCCGTTAAATGTAAGTCCTTTGCAAAGCCTAATTGGTATTATTTACCAGTAGATGCACAACCTACCGATAGCGTAATAAACACATTAAATTCAATATTAAAAGAAAAAGGAATACTCAATGGCCTTTGATACAAAATTACTCGAGATAATTGCGTGCCCTGTTTGTAAGGGAAAATTACGCTTTGATAGAGAAAACAACGAACTAATTAGCACAGCAGCTAAGCTTGCTTATCCTGTTCAAGACGATATTCCAGTATTACTTGAAAATGAAGCACGTGAGTTATCTTTAGAAGAGGTTGAAAAGTGGAATTCGTAGTTGTAATTCCTGCTCGTTTTGCATCGACCCGACTACCAGGTAAACCGCTTGCTGATATTTGTGGCAAGCCAATGGTTCAACACGTTTACGAAAAAGCATGTTTATCAGGTGCTAGTAAAGTAGTTATAGCAACCGATCATCAAAAAGTATTTGATGCAGTAAGTATGTTTACTAATGATGTAGTAATGACGCGTGAAGAACACCAGTCGGGTACTGAACGATTAGCTGAAGTGGTTGATTTGCTTAAACTTGATAGCAATACAATTGTGGTTAATGTACAAGGCGATGAGCCATTACTTGCACCAGAAAACGTATCTCAAGTTGCTGCACTATTAAGTGATTCAACAGCACCAATGGCAACGTTAAGTGTTGCTATTGAAGAACGTGATGAAGTATTTAATCCTAATGCCGTTAAAGTGGTTAGCGATATAAATAAAAATGCCCTGTATTTCTCTCGTGCAAGTATACCGTTTGATAGAAATACGATGATGGGTGATAGCACTGCCCTTAATTTAGCCCCGTTTCAACGCCATGTAGGTATTTATGCGTACAGAGCGGGTTTTATTAAACAATACATAGAGCTGAGTGTATCACCACTAGAATTACTTGAATCACTTGAGCAGTTACGTGTTTTGTATCACGGTTATAAAATTAAAATAGAACAAGCTCAAATAGCCCCTCATGCAGGTGTAGATACGCCTGATGACTTAGCTAAAGTGATAGCGCATATTAAAAGTAAAAACGTGTGAGTGAGCAATTAAGTAAGATAATAAAAGTTGTTTATACACATAACGACTTTTATATTTTAGAAAAGCCAGCGGGTCTTAATTTTCATTCTGAAGAGGGACCCGGCTTTGTTGTTTTAGCCGAACAAAAATTATCGCAAAAGCTTTATGCCGTTCATCGTTTAGATAAAGTGACATCAGGGCTTATTATTTTAGCAAGAAACAAAGCCGCTGCAGCCGCCTTTACTGTTATGTTTACTGAGCATGCGATTGCTAAATTTTATTTAGCGATTAGTGATACTAAACCAAAAAAGAAGCAGGGGTGGATAAAAGGCGATATGGCTAAGTCTCGCCGTGGCTCGTTTAAGTTACTAACGAGTACACTTAACCCTGCAATCACCCGATTCTATTCTCTGAGTTATAAGCCAGGATTTAGAGGGTATATTTTAAAACCTTACTCTGGCAAAACACATCAACTAAGAGTGGCACTAAAAAGTGTGGGCGCAGCTATTTTAGGCGATGCAATGTATTCAGGCGCGCCTTCTAATCGTACCTATTTACATGCATATGCGTTAAGCTTTTTATGGCAAGGTGAACAAATACAGCTAACTTTATTACCCGATAGTGGTGATGAGTATTTGGCGTTAATTAAACATCAAGATTTTCAAGCATGGCAATCGCCATGGCAACTGGATTGGTAAATGAGCGAAAAAGTTACAGATATACGTTTTGGTGGTATTAAACGTTTATATGGTCATCAACAGTTTGATTGGCTTCAAGAAGCACATTTTTGTGTAGTAGGTATTGGTGGTGTAGGAAGCTGGACAGCAGAAGCACTTGCGCGTACTGGTGTTGGTAAAATAACACTTATAGATTTGGATGATATTTGCGCCACTAACGTAAATAGGCAAATTCATGCGTTAACGGGCACTATTGGTCAAGCTAAAGTCGATGCAATGAAAGCGCGCTGCGAGCTTATTAACCCAGAATGCCAAATTAGTGTAATAGATGACTTTATTACGCTTGATAATATTCAAGAGCATATTCAAGGTTTTGATTATGTAATTGATTGTATTGATGCAGTTAAAGAAAAAGCAGCATTAATTGCTCACTGTAAACGTAATAAACTACCTATAATTACAACTGGTGGTGCTGGCGGGCAAACAGATCCTAGCCAAATAACTTTTGGTGATGTAGCTAAAACTACGCAAGACCCATTACTTGCAAAGGTGCGCTATATTTTGCGTAAGCAATATAATTTTAGTAATAATCCTAAACGTAAGTTTAATATTGATTGTGTTTACTCAACAGAGCAATTGGTTTACCCAGGAAGCGATGGCAGCGTATGTCATGCTAAGCAAAGTGCTGATGGCACAATGAATATGGACTGTAATAATGGTTTTGGCTCTGTGACTATGATCACAGGAAGCTTTGGTTTTTTTGTTGCTGCAAAAGCGGTGCGTAAATATCTAGATAAAAAACAACGCTCACAAGCTTAGTTTTCGTTAACTAAGCTTGTGTTGTGCCATGGTTTGTATCTTATCAACCATGGCTTTAATACCATTACCACGTGATGCGCTTAAGTGGCTTATAAGGCCGAGCTTTTCAAATTCTTCATACGCATTTTTATTCACTACCTGTTCTGGTGTAAGCCCGTTGTAAAGCGCTAAAATAATGGCTAATAATCCTTTTACTATACGAGTATCAGAGTCACCTATTACAACAAGTGTATTTTCGGTTAAGTCAAATTCAACGAACATCCATACTTTGCTTTCACAGCCTGGTACAAGTGCATCATCAGTTTTCAAAACATCAGCTAAAGCCGGTAATGTTTTTCCTAAAAGCATTATTTCACGATATTTTTGCTGCCAAGCAGGCGCATTTTTTATAGATTCTGTGACTTTGTTAAACGTATTTGTCATGAGTTATCCTAATTAATTCTATTAAACTGGCGTTCAATCTAATAAAGCGATACATTTTTTAAGTGAATCAATGAATATATCTACATCTTTGTAGGTATTATAAAAAGAAAAACTCGCTCTTAACGTTCCATTAAGCCCTAAATGTGTCATTAACGGTTGTGTACAATGGTGTCCGCTTCTGACTGCAACCCCATATCCGTCAAGTAAAGTTGCCAAATCATAAGGATGTTCATCTTTAAAATTAAAACAGAGTGTACCAATATTGTCAGATAGGTTGCTGAATATGGTAATGCCATCCACCTTTACCAATTTTTGTGCCGCGTAACTAAACAATTCTTGTTCATATTGCTGTATTTGCACGTGATCCAATTCATTTAAATAGTCTAATGCGGCACCAAAGCCTAAAACTCCAGAGATATTTGGTGTGCCAGTTTCAAATTTTGCAGGCGCAGGGCGATAAGTGCTATGAGTTAAGTAAACTTTATCAATCATTTCTCCGCCGGATTGGTAAATATCTAGCGTATTTAGCTCTTCATATTGGCCATAAAGTACACCTAAGCCTGTTGGACCGAGCATTTTATGGCTTGAGCAGACATAAAAGTCACAGTTTAATTCACGTAAATTGGGTTTTAAATGCAGTGCACCTTGGGCTCCGTCCACTAAAACAAGCGAATTTACCTCTTTTGCAGCTACAATTAGTGGCTTTAAATCAGTGATATTACCCAGTGTGTTCGATGCTTGTGTAATAGCTATTAAGGCAGGTTTTGTTTCTTTTATAAATTCACAGCATTGTTGTGTGTTTAGCGTGCCGTTACTATTAAGCGGCAGAGAGACTAATTTAGCTCCCGTCTGTTGGCTTACTAGTTGCCAAGGCACTATGTTTGCGTGATGCTCAAGCGGAGATATTATTATGGTATGACTTTCATCTAAACGCTTTTTTAAGCCGTTAGCGACCAAATTTATGGCTTCTGTAGCACCTTTAGTCCATACAATCTCTTTACTTAAGACATTAAAAAACCTTGCAGTTTTATCCCGGACTTGTTCATAAGAATAAGTGGCCTGTTCGCTAAGTGTATGGCGTCCACGGTGTACATTTGCATTTTGAGACGTATAAAACTCAGTAATTGTATCTATAACTGATTGAGGCTTTTGTGAGGTTGCTGCTGAGTCTAAATAAACAAGCGGGCAGCCGTTTATTGTTTGATTTAATGTCGGGAAGTTTTTTCTAATTTTATTTATATCAAACTTTAAAGTAGGCATAGCTCATCTACATAGTGTTTTTAAGGCAGGGATTGTAATCGGTTTATGATAATTCTCAAGTGCTGTTAATAAAAAAGGCCGCAAAATGCGGCCTTTTAAACTAACCAGCGTCAATTAACGCTTGTCAGTTGATACGTAATCACGTTGAGTGTAACCAGTATACATTTGGCGAGGACGGCTGATCTTATGACCAGGTTGAGATAGCATCTCATCCCAGTGAGTGATCCAACCAACAGTACGTGCCATTGCAAAAATTACAGTGAACATGCTTGTTGGAATACCAATCGCTTTTAAGATAATACCAGAGTAGAAATCTACGTTAGGGTATAGTTTCTTCTCTACAAAGTACGGGTCTTCAAGGGCAATTTGCTCAAGCTTCATAGCAATATCAAGAAGTGGATCTTGGATATTAAGCTCAGCTAAAACTTCATGACACGTTTGACGCATTACTGTAGCACGTGGGTCGAAGTTTTTGTAAACGCGGTGACCAAAGCCCATAAGGCGGAATGGGTCAGCTTTGTCTTTAGCTTTAGCAACGTATTCATCAATACGATCCACAGAGCCAATCTCTTCTAACATGTTTAAACATGCTTCGTTAGCGCCGCCGTGAGCAGGTCCCCATAAAGAAGCAATACCAGCTGCAATACATGCATACGGGTTAGCACCTGATGAACCAGCAAGACGAACTGTTGAAGTCGATGCATTTTGCTCATGATCTGCATGAAGCATAAAGATTTTATCCATAGCTTTAGCAGTTACAGGGTTAACTTTATATTCTTCAGCAGGCACAGAGAACATCATGTGTAAGAAGTTTTCTGCGTAGCTTAAATCGTTACGTGGGTATACAAACGGTTGGCCGATGTTTGTTTTATAAGCCATTGCAGCAATAGTTGGTAACTTAGCAACTAGCTTAACTGCACTTGTTTTACGTTGTTCTGCATCAGTAATATCAAGGTCTTCATGATAAAAAGATGATAATGCACCCACTACGCCACAAAGCATTGCCATTGGGTGAGCGTCAAAGCGGAAACCTTGGAAAAAGTTAGCAATTTTCTCGTCAAGCATAGTGCTTGTAGTGATTTCATTCTTAAAAACTTCGTATTGTTCTTTAGAAGGTAACTCACCATTTAAAAGTAAGTAGCAAAGCTCAATATAGTTAGAATCTTCAGCTAATTGCTCAATTGGGTAACCACGGTGAAGTAGTACACCTTTACCACCATCAATATAGGTGATTGCAGATTCACAAGAACCAGTCGACATGAAACCTGGGTCATAAGTAAAGTGACCATGTGAACCTAACGTACGTACGTCGATTACATCTTGGCCAGCAGTGCCTTGATAAATTGGAAGTTCGATTGGATCTAGTCCATCAATATGGACTGTGGCTTTTTTATCTGCCATCGCTATGTATCTCCTATTAAGATATCTATTCTGATTTTTAGATTTTAAAGTTCTGAAATCTGTTTTAAGCACATCTTCGCATTTTAACGTGAAAGAGGGGGTTAAAGTCAATTTTTATAAACATTATGCATATATGTATAATAAATATTCGGTATTAATTAAATATAATACTATTGGCTAATTCGCAAACATCTCTAAATAAACAAGAATTGTAAAAAGTCCTATGGGTATATATACTAACGGTGGTTTTAAACCGTATTGTATTTGGGTAAACATATTCTTAACAGCTTAAAATTTACTGTTTTGTGAACTTTAACTATTTTGATACGTTTATTCTGATAGTTCCATCAGTAATATTTGGTGGGTTTTTAGAAAAACAAGTAGATGAGCTCCACTGTGAGCAAAGATGGGCAAGTAACTGTGAAAAAGCAAAGACCTGTAAATCTAGATCTAACAACTATATCTATGCCGGCAACGGCTAAAGCTTCAATTTTTCACCGCGTCACCGGTGTTGCATTGTTTTTTGCTTTAACGTTTGTCATTTGGGCTTGGTCTGAGTCTCTCTCTTCAGCTGAAGGTTTTGAATTCGTCAAGGGTCTGTTTAACGGATTCATTGCCAAATTTATAGCTTGGGGCACTGTTTCTGTATTAGGTTATCACCTTATTGGTGGCATCCGTCATATGATTATGGATATGGGACATTGGGAAGAACTTGAATCAGGTAACCTCAGCGCTAAAGTATCAATGGCTCTTGGTGTTGTGTTTGCCGTATTGGCAGGGGTGTGGATATGGTTTTAAATCAAGCAACTCTAAAACGTGATGGTGTACAAGATTTCGTATCTTTACGTACCACGGCATTAATAATCAGCGCGTACGCGATTTTTATTATCGGCTATTTTTTAGCGACGCCAGAAGTCACTTTCGAAGCCTGGACAGGCCTCTTCTCTAACCTAGCAATGAAAGGGTTTACTTTAATTACCCTTATTTGCATTATGGTTCATACCCGCATTGGCCTTTGGCAAGTTCTTACAGACTATGTTAAGTGTTCGAAGTTGCGTGCTGTTTTAGGTTTTGTTTTAAACCTAATGGCCGTTGCTTACGTAGCTATTGGTCTAATCGTATTATGGGGTGTTTAAGTGAAATATTCTGTTCGTGAATTTGACGCCGTAGTAATTGGTGCAGGTGGTGCTGGTATGCGCGCCGCTTTAGCAATTACAGAATCTGGCAAAACGTGTGCATTAATATCTAAAGTATTTCCAACGCGCTCACACACTGTATCTGCTCAAGGTGGTATTACAGTAGCGCTTGGTAATTCACACGAAGACAACTGGGAATGGCATATGTACGATACCGTTAAGGGTTCCGATTTTATCGGCGACCAAGACGCTATTGAATACATGTGTCAAACTGGCCCAGAAGCTATTACTGAATTAGAAAACATGGGACTACCATTTTCTCGTTTTGAAAATGGCCGTGTTTACCAACGTCCTTTCGGTGGTCAATCGAAAAACTTTGGTGGTGAACAAGCCGCACGTACTGCCGCTGCTGCTGACCGTACTGGTCATGCTTTACTTCATCTTCTATATCAACAAAACGTTAAAAACAAAACAAATGTATTCTCTGAGTGGTATGCACTTGACTTAGTTAAAAACGACAATGGCGATGTAGTAGGGTGTACAGCAATTGAGATTGAAACAGGTGAAATCACTTTCTTCAAATCTAAAGCAGTTGTATTAGCCACTGGTGGTGCTGGTCGTATATTCGCATCAACAACAAATGCTCACATTAACACCGGTGACGGTGTTGGTATGGCAACACGCGCTGGTATTTCTATGCAAGACATGGAAATGTGGCAGTTCCACCCAACGGGTATTGCAGGTGCTGGTACGCTAGTAACTGAAGGTTGTCGTGGTGAAGGCGGTTATCTTTTAAATAAAGATGGCGAGCGCTTCATGGAACGTTACGCACCAAATGCAAAAGACTTAGCGTCTCGCGATGTTGTTGCGCGTTCAATGATGACTGAAATCCGTGAAGGTCGTGGTTGTGATGGTCCTTGGGGTCCTCATATCAAGCTGAAACTTGACCATTTAGGTGAAGAAACGCTTAACCTACGTCTTCCTGGCGTATGTGACCTAGCTAAAACTTTCGCTCACGTTGATCCAGCTAAAGAGCCAATTCCAGTAATTCCTACTTGTCATTATATGATGGGTGGTGTTCCTACTAACGTAAATGGACAAGCACTACAAATCGATGCTCAAGGCAACGAAAAAGTAGTTGAAGGTTTATTTGCTGTTGGTGAGATTGCATGTGTATCTGTACACGGTGCAAACCGCCTAGGTGGTAACTCATTACTAGATTTAGTTGTATTTGGCCGTGCTGCTGGTAACTTCTTAGGTAAATACCTTAAAGATGTTGAAGTATCAAAAGCAGCTTCAGAATCAGATTTAGAAGCTTCTCTTGCACGTTACAACCGTTGGGAAAATTCAACGGCTGGCCAAGGTGAAGATCCAGTTCAAATCAAAAAAGACCTACAACAATGTATGCAGCTTAACTTCTCGGTATTCCGTGAAGGCGATTCAATGGCTTCAGGTCTTCAAGAACTTAAAGAAATTCGTGAACGTCTGCAACATGCTCGTCTTGATGATAAATCGTCAGACTTCAATACGCAGCGTATCGAATGTCTTGAACTAGATAACTTAATGGAAACAGCTTACTCAACTGCAGTAGCTGCAAACTTCCGTACAGAAAGCCGTGGTGCACATTCTCGCTTTGACTACCCAGATCGTGATGACGAAAACTGGTTATGTCACTCAGTATTCAATCCTGTAACGGATGAAATGAGTAAGCGTGATGTAAACTATGCGCCTAAAACGCGTGAAGCTTTCCCACCTAAAGCACGTGTTTACTAGGAGATAGACGATGGCACAAGTACAATTTTCAGTTTATCGTTATAATCCAGATGTTGACAACGCTCCTCGTATGCAAGAATACACCTTGCAAACAGAGGAAGGTCACGACATGATGGTGTTAGATGCACTTATTCTTTTAAAAGAACAAGATCCTACACTATCTTTTCGTCGTTCATGCCGTGAAGGTGTGTGTGGATCTGATGGTGTTAACATGAATGGTAAAAATGGTTTAGCATGTATTACTCCTTTATCTACGCTACAAAAAAATGGCAAAGGTAAAATTGTAGTACGTCCATTACCAGGCTTACCTGTGGTTCGTGACCTTGTTATTGACATGAGTCAGTTCTACACTCAGTACGAAAAAGTTAAACCTTATTTAATTAATGATCAGCCTGCAGCAGGCGAGCGTCTTCAATCTATTGAAGAACGTGATAAATTAGATGGGCTATATGAGTGTATTTTGTGTGCATGTTGTTCGACATCGTGTCCTTCGTTCTGGTGGAATCCAGACAAGTTCATTGGTCCAGCAGGCCTTCTTCATGCTTACCGTTTCTTAGCTGATAGCCGAGATACAGCAACTGAAGAACGTTTAGCGGATTTAGACGATGCTTTCAGTGTGTTCCGTTGCCACAGTATCATGAACTGTGTTAGCGTTTGTCCTAAGGGTCTTAACCCGACTAAAGCAATTGGGCAAATCAAATCTATGTTATTAAACCGAGCGGTTTGATTACTTAGTAAACGTAAGATGGCTAATACAGATTATTAGCCATCTTGTTATGATAACTATTAATTTCTGCGCTAAAGAAAAGGGCTTATAAATGCACGAAGGTGTGATGAAGGCATGGCTAGAATCTTCACATTTAAACGGCGGCAACGTTGCTTATGTAGAAGAGCTTTATGAAGCGTATTTAGACGATGCGACTTCTGTGCCAGATGAATGGCGAGAAGTGTTCGAACAATTACCTAAAGTTGATGGTGTGGATGTTGAAGTAAAACATTCAGAAGTTCGAACGCAGTTTGCACAGCTTGCAAAAAACAAGCATAGAGAAGTAGTGGTAGCAGAGGGTAGTGGCGGAGACCTTAAACAGGTTAAAGTTCTACAACTTATTAATGCTTTCCGTTTTCGTGGACACCAAAATGCAAACCTAGATCCATTAGGTATTTGGCAACGAGAGCGTGTACGAGATTTAGAGCTAGAGTACCACGACTTATCTTCAAGTGATTTTGACCGCGAGTTTAACGTAGGATCGTTTGCCGTAGGCCGCGATACTATGCCTTTAGGTGAACTATACCAAGCACTAAAAACTACATATTGTGGTTCAATTGGCGCTGAGTATATGCACATCACATCAACAGAGGAAAAGCGTTGGTTACAACAGCGTTTAGAATCTGTCCAGTCTAGGCCAAAATTCGAAAAAGACGAAAAGCTGCGTATCCTAAAAGGATTAACTGCTGCTGACGGACTTGAAAAATATTTAGGGGCTAAGTTCCCAGGTGCTAAGCGTTTCTCACTTGAAGGTGGCGATGCGTTAGTTCCAATGTTAAAAGAGCTTATTCACCGCGCTGGTGAAAGCGGCCAACAAGAAGCTGTTATTGGTATGGCTCACCGTGGTCGTTTAAATGTTCTTGTAAATGTACTTGGTAAAAATCCATCAGAGTTATTTGATGAGTTTGCTGGTAAACATAAAGAAACATTAAGTTCTGGCGATGTTAAATACCACATGGGTTATTCATCTGACTTTGCTACTAAAGGTGGCAATGTTCATATGGCGCTTGCGTTTAACCCGTCTCATCTTGAAATTGTAAACCCAGTTGTTATGGGCTCAGTACGTGCTCGTCTTGATCGCTTAGGTGACAGTTCTGGTATTAAAGCTTTACCAATTACAATTCATGGTGATTCTGCGGTTACAGGCCAAGGTGTTGTACAAGAAACGTTTAACTTATCACAAACTAACGCGTTTAGTTGTGGTGGTAGTATTCGTATTGTTGTAAATAACCAAGTTGGTTTTACTACATCAAAACAAGACGATGTACGCTCTACAGATTACTGTACTGACATTGCTAAAATGGTTCAGTCACCTATCTTCCATGTTAACTCTGATGACCCTGAAGCAGTTGCATTTGTTACTCAAATTGCACTTGATTTCAGAAACCAGTTTAAACGTGACGTAGTAATCGATTTAGTATGTTACCGTCGCCATGGTCACAATGAAGCTGATGAGCCTAATGCAACTCAGCCTGTTATGTACCAAAAAATTAAAAAGCACCCAGTTCCACGTTTAATATACGCAGATCAACTTATAGCTGAAGGCTCTTTTTCTGAACAAGAAATAAAAGCACTTGCTGATGAGTACCGTAATGCATTAGACGAAGGCAACTGTGTTGTTTCAGAAATACAACCAGAGACATCACATTCTTCAGATTGGGCAAAGTATGTTGGCCATGAATGGGATGTTGATTACGATGCCAGCGTACCTGTTGAAGAGCTCAAAGCACTCGGTGAGAAAATCGCTTCTTACCCAGAGCAATATAAAGCACAGTCACGCGTTAAAAAGATTTACGATGATCGTAAATTAATGGCTTCTGGTGAGAAACCTCTAGATTGGGGTATGGCAGAAACACTTGCTTATGCAACAATTGCAACTGAAGGCACTGACATTCGTTTAACTGGTCAGGATTCAGGGCGTGGTACATTCTTCCATCGTCATGCTGTTGTTCACAGTCAATCAGACGGCGCTACTTATACACCTCTACAGCACTTAAGCGAAGATCAAGGTACTTTTGAAGTATTTGACTCTGTTTTATCTGAAGAAGCTGTTGTTGCTTTTGAATACGGTTATGCAACTGCAGAGCCTACTTCATTAGTACTTTGGGAAGCACAGTTTGGTGATTTCGCCAACGGTGCACAAGTTGTATTTGACCAATTCCTAAGTTCTGGTGAGCAAAAATGGGGCCGTTTATGTGGTCTTACAATTTTGTTACCACATGGCTACGAAGGACAAGGTCCAGAACATAGTTCAGCTCGTTTAGAGCGTTTCCTACAACTATGTGCTGATCACAACATGCAAGTCTGTGTTCCATCTACTCCTGCACAAGTTTACGCTATGCTTCGTCGTCAATCAGTTCGACCACTACGTCGTCCGTTGATTGTTATGACGCCTAAGTCGTTGCTTCGTCATCCTCTTGCAACTTCATCGCTTGAAGAGCTATCGCATGGTGTTTTCCATAATATGATCGACGAAGTTGATGATATTAACCCTGAGAAAGTTGAACGCGTTGTATTTTGTAGTGGTAAAGTTTATTACGAACTATTACAAGAGCGTCGTAAGCTAGAGCAAGATAATATTGCTATTGTTCGTGTTGAGCAGTTATATCCGTTCCCACATGACGAAATGCAAACAATTATGGAGCGTTACCAACACGTAACTGATTTTGTATGGTGTCAAGAAGAGCCACAAAACCAAGGTGCATGGTATTGTTCACAACATCACTTTATTGATGCAATCCCACAAGGTGCTAAATTAAAATATGCAGGACGTAAAGCGTCTGCATCACCAGCGTGTGGTTACATGTCAGTACATACTAAAGAACAACAAGCGCTCGTTGCCGACGCGCTTACTATAGAAAATAAAGGATAAGCAATGAGCACAGAAATTAAAGTTCCTGTTCTTCCTGAGTCGGTTGCAGATGCTACCGTTGCTACATGGCATGTAAGTGTTGGCGACAAAGTAACTCGCGATCAAAACTTAGTAGACATTGAAACAGATAAAGTGGTTTTAGAAGTTGTTGCACAGCATGACGGTGTAATTACAGAAATATCACAAGAAGAAGGTGCAACCGTACTTGGCGATCAAGTTATGGGTTTACTTGGTGATGCTGATGCAGCGCCAGCAAGTGAAGGTTCATCTAAAGAAGAATCAGCACCAGCTAAATCAGAAGACGCGCCAGCGGCGCAATCAGCACCAGCATCAGAAGGTAAAGAAGTGGACATTAAAGTACCTGTACTTCCAGAATCAGTTGCAGACGCAACAATTGCTACATGGCATGTACAACCAGGTGACGCAGTAACACGCGACCAAAACTTGGTAGATATTGAAACAGATAAAGTTGTTCTTGAAGTAGTAGCTCAAGAAGATGGCATCATGGGTGATATCATTCACAGCGAAGGCGATACTGTACTAGGCGAGCAAGTAATTGGTTCGGTTAAAGCAGGCGGTGCACCAGCGGCTCCAGCTGCAAAAGCAGACGAAACGCCAGCAGCAGATTCTAGCGAAAGTTCAGATGTGTTAACACCATCAGTTCGTCGTTTAATTGCTGAGAAAGGCTTAGACGCTTCTAAAATTAACGGCACGGGTAAAAATGGCCGCGTAACTAAAGAAGACGTTGATACGTTCTTAAAAGCACCAGCGCCAGCGGCTAAAAAAGCAGAAGCTTCTGCTCCTGCAGCACCGATGGGCGATCGTACTCAAAAACGTGTTCCTATGACTCGCCTGCGTAAAACGATTGCTACACGTCTTCTTGAAGCTAAAAATTCAACTGCAATGTTAACAACATTCAACGAAGTGAACATGGAACCAATCATGAGCCTTCGTAAGCAGTACCAAGAAGTATTTGAAAAGCGTCATGGCATTCGTTTAGGTTTCATGTCTTTCTACGTGAAAGCGGTAACTGAAGCACTTAAACGCTTCCCAGATGTTAATGCATCAATTGATGGTGACGATATTGTTTACCATAACTATTTTGATATCAGCATTGCAGTATCTACTCCACGTGGTTTAGTTACTCCAGTACTTAAAGATTGTGACAAACTATCTGTTGCTGAAATCGAAAAGGGTATTCGCGAATTAGCACTTAAAGGTCGTGATGGTAAGCTAACGCTTGCAGATATGACCGGTGGTAATTTCACTATTACTAATGGCGGCGTATTTGGTTCATTACTATCTACACCTATCATTAACTTGCCACAGTCTTCAATTTTGGGTATGCATAAAATCCAAGACCGTCCGATGGCTGTAAATGGTAAAGTAGAAATACTTCCTATGATGTATTTAGCTCTTTCTTATGACCACCGTATCATTGATGGTAAAGAATCAGTTGGTTTCTTAGTGACTATTAAAGAGTTACTTGAAGATCCAACTCGCTTATTGCTAGATGTTTAATCTAGTTGTATGAAATGTAAGCTGTGAATGAACATTCACAGCTTTTTTTTTGCGCCTTTGGTCTTACTGGGGTTTTCATGTTAAGCCTTGGGATCTATACTAGGTGCGCAATTTGGGATAGTTGTTTATTTGAAAAAATATTCAGCTCTTTTAGTATAAAAAATTGGATAAAGCATCATGAATTTGCATGAGTATCAGGCAAAACAACTTTTTGCCGAATATGGTTTACCAGTTTCTCAGGGTTTCGCTTGCGATACACCTGAAGAAGCTGCAGCAGCTGCTGAAAAAATCGGCGGTGATATGTGGGTTGTTAAAACTCAGGTTCACGCAGGTGGACGTGGTAAAGCTGGCGGTGTAAAGCTAGTAAAAACTATCGACGAAGTAAAAGCGTTTGCAGCTAACTGGTTGGGTAAAAACCTAGTTACTTACCAAACAGACGAGAAAGGTCAGCCAGTAGCTAAAATTTTAGTTGAAAGCTGTACTGACATTGCTAACGAATTGTACCTAGGTGCAGTAGTTGACCGTGCATCTCGCAAAGTAGTTTTCATGGCGTCTACTGAAGGCGGCGTTGAAATTGAAACTGTTGCAGAAGAAACACCAGAGCTTATCCACAAAGCTGAAATTGATCCATTAGTGGGTCCTCAAGCTTACCAAGCACGTGAACTAGGCTTCAAATTGGGTCTTAACCCAGTACAAATGAAGCAGTTTGTTAAGATCTTTATGGGTCTTGGTAACATGTTTACTGATTTTGATTTCGCACTACTTGAAATCAACCCGTTAGTAATTACAGACGAAGGTAACCTTCACTGTCTTGACGGAAAAATCGGTATTGATGGTAATGCACTTTACCGTCAGCCTAAAATCCGTGAGTTCCACGATCCATCTCAAGAAGATGCACGTGAAGCACACGCAGCAAGCTTCGAGCTTAACTACGTTGCTCTAGATGGCAATGTTGGTTGTATGGTTAACGGTGCAGGCCTAGCAATGGGTACTATGGACATCGTAAACCTACACGGCGGCAAACCGGCTAACTTCCTAGATGTTGGCGGCGGCGCGACTAAAGAACGTGTTTCTGAAGCATTCAAAATCATCCTTTCTGACGACAATGTTAAAGCTGTTTTAGTAAACATCTTTGGCGGTATCGTACGTTGTGACATGATTGCTGAAGGTATCATTGGCGCAGTTAAAGAAGTTGGCGTAAATGTACCTGTAGTTGTACGTTTAGAAGGTACTAATGCTGAATTAGGTCGTGAAGTTCTTAAGAACTCAGGTCTAGATATCATTGCTGCTGAATCACTAACAGACGCTGCTGAGAAAGTTGTTGCTGCTGCGGAGGGCAAATAATGTCTGTATTAATCAATAAAGATACAAAAGTTATCTGTCAAGGTTTCACTGGTGGCCAAGGTACTTTCCACTCAGAGCAAGCGCTTGAGTACGGTACACAAATGGTTGGTGGTGTAAGCCCAGGTAAAGGCGGTCAAACGCACCTTGGTCTTCCTGTATTCAACACAGTTCGTGATGCTGTTCAAGAAACTGGCGCAACTGCTTCAGTTATCTACGTACCAGCTCCTTTCTGTAAAGATGCAATCTTAGAAGCTATCGATGCAGGCATCGAGCTGATTGTTTGTATCACTGAAGGTATCCCTACGCTTGATATGGTTGACGTTAAAGTTAAACTAGATCAAACAGGTACTCGTATGATCGGTCCTAACTGTCCAGGTGTTATTACTCCTGGTGAGACTAAGATTGGTATCATGCCTGGTCACATCCACAAACCTGGTAAAGTAGGTATTGTTTCTCGCTCTGGTACTTTAACGTACGAAGCGGTTAAGCAAACTACTGATGCTGGTTTTGGTCAGTCTACGTGTGTTGGTATTGGTGGTGATCCAATCCCAGGTACTAACTTTATCGACGTTCTAGAAATGTTCGAAAAAGATCCACAAACTGAAGCAATCGTAATGATTGGTGAAATTGGTGGTACTGCAGAAGAAGAAGCTGCAGAGTACATCAAAGCTAACGTAACTAAACCTGTAGTATCTTACATTGCTGGTGTTACTGCACCTGAAGGTAAGCGTATGGGTCACGCTGGCGCAATCATCGCAGGCGGTAAAGGTACTGCTGATGAGAAATTTGCTGCATTAGAAGCTGCGGGCGTAAAAACTGTACGTTCACTTGCTGAAATCGGTAAAGCACTTAAAGAGAAAACAGGCTGGTAATTGCTTGTTTCCTCTGAAAAGGCCCGCTTATGCGGGCCTTTTTGTTATTGAGGTAAATTTAGAACGGATAACTAATATGCTGAAAAAAGCGTACAGACAAATCCTGTCGTTGTTTATTTATAGCCAGCTCGTTACATAATGCATGAATTGTTTTCTCTACTTGGTTCATAAAGCGGCCATAACCAATTTCATGTTTATCCTGCTGCGTTGCGACAATAACAAAATGTATTGTTTCTACTAATTTTGTTGCTTCATAAAAATACTTAATTTGATTTTCATTTGATTCAACATCAAAGCTCAACTTTTGTAACTCTGCATTACCTTCATTTTTATCTATTTTACAGTTTCGGACAATGGGTATTGCGCCATTAGCTACCATTGCACCGTGTGTTAGTTTGTTTTGTTCACATGCGCGTTTAAAACTATCTGCAAAGTAATCATAAAACTTTTCTACATCGTTATTGTTCACCATTGTTTGAAACTGCGTTTTGATGGCCCGAGAAACCGCAATGGTAAATGTTGCGTAAGTCATTTCAGTATAGTCACTAGAAATATTACATTGCCTTGATTGATAACGAGGGTAGAGGCTTCTGAGTTTATATCCATAACTCTCTTTATTTCCCTTATCTTTAGCAAATAAATCGTAAGTTAGATGTTGGTGATCGCGAAGTTTAAATTGGGGCTGATTTATAAATAACTGTTCTTGTAAAAGGGTCAATACTTTTTGTACTCTATTGTGAAACAAAGCTGAGTTTGCACGTAAGTCTTCACCCGTGGCTAAAAACAATAAACGTATTTTCTTACTTTTTATATCTGGTGAGTAATAAATTTTATGTGCTTCGTGATAACGAGGATTATAAAAAAACAACATCTGCTTGTCGGTTTCTAGTTGATATGACTCATCATGAAAGCGTACAACCGGTAGTTTATCGTTTGCTAATAAATGTACATTATGTAGTTCATACTCATCACAACATGCAAATAATTGACGCGCAATACGCTCGTAGCAACAGTTTATAGTGCTAAAGCTATTATAAAATGCTTCATTAGGTATTATTTCAGCCAATAAATAATGGTTAGCGCGTGCATTAGTTGGAATATATACACGGTGTTGATTAAGTGTCGCCATCTTAGAATCCTTATAAAGTAGGTTATTTAGCTACTATAATTGGCTTTGATGACCTAAATGTTGCGTTAAAACAAATTTTATTCATAAACAATTGAACAAGTGGATTAAAGTTAATCAATATCTAAAATAAACCTTAATCTATTGCTGTATGTTAGTGTATGTTTTTGTAATAATGCATTAGTTTTGTTATTACGTAATATTTAGAGGATCACACTCCTATGGCGGAAATTGAGAATCGCCCAAGTAACTTTATTAGAACCCGAATTGATGAAGACTTAGCAAGTGGCAAACATGCGACAACGCATACACGTTTTCCACCTGAACCAAATGGTTTTTTACATATTGGCCATGCCAAATCAATTTGTTTGAATTTTGGTATCGCAAAAGACTACAACGGTTTATGTAACCTACGTTTTGACGATACAAACCCTGAAAAAGAAGACATTAACTACGTTAACTCTATTAAAGAGGATGTACAGTGGTTAGGCTTTAATTGGGATGGCGACATAAAGTATTCTTCTAACTATTTTGATACTTTATATGGTTACGCAGTAGAGCTTATTGAAAAAGGCTTAGCGTACGTTTGTTTTTTAACTGCAGACGAAGCACGACAGTACCGCGGTACATTAAAAGAGCCAGGTAAAAACAGTCCTTATAGAGATACTTCAGTTGAAGAAAACCTAGCGTTATTTGAAAAAATGCGCGCTGGCGAATTCAAAGAAGGTGAATGTGTACTGCGTGCTAAAATTGATATGGCAAGCTCATTTATGGTGCTTCGCGATCCAATTATTTACCGTGTACGTTTTGCTCATCATCATCAAACAGCTGACAAGTGGTGCATTTACCCAATGTATGACTTCACTCACTGTATTTCTGATGCGCTTGAAGGTATTACACATTCATTATGTACATTAGAGTTTCAAGATAACCGTCGTTTATACGACTGGGTACTTGATAACATTAGTTTAGAGTGTCACCCACAGCAAATTGAGTTTTCGCGCTTAAATCTTGAATACACTATTATGTCAAAGCGTAAGCTAAATGATTTAGTAGTAAATAACTATGTAGAAGGGTGGGATGACCCTCGTATGCCTACTATTGCAGGTTTACGTCGTCGTGGTTATACACCAGGTTCAATCCGTGAATTTTGTTTGCGTATTGGTGTAACAAAACAAGAGAATATGGTTGAAATGGGCATGCTTGAAGCCTGTATCCGTGAAGACTTAAACGAAAATGCACCACGTGCAATGGCTGTACTCGATCCTGTTAAAATCGTTATTGAAAACTACGATGCAGATAAAGTTGAAACTTTATCAGTGGCTAATCACCCAAATAAAGAAGAAATGGGGCGTCGTGATGTTCCATTTACTCGTGAAATCTATATTGAACGAGAAGACTTTAAAGAAGAAGCGAATAACAAATTCAAACGTTTAGTACTTGATAAAGAAGTACGCTTACGTGGTGCTTATGTTATTAAAGCGCAGCGTGTTGAAAAAGACGAAAATGGCGAAATCACAACTATCTTCTGTACTTACGACAGCGAAACACTTGGTAAAAACCCAAGTGATGGTCGTAAAGTAAAAGGTGTTATTCATTGGGTTTCAGCACCAGAGTCTATTAGTGCAGAAGTTCGTTTATACGACCGCTTGTTTAGCGTACCAAATCCAGCAGCTGCAGAGGAATTTGAAACTACGCTAAACCCGGAGTCACTGGTTGTTTTACCTAATGCTAAATTAGAACCATCGCTTGCTAATTCACAAGCAGAGCAGGGCTTTCAGTTTGAGCGTACAGGTTATTTCTCTCGTGATTCTAAATCAGAGAACGTTGTATTTAATCAAACAGTGGGTCTTCGCGATTCATGGTCTAAAACTCAATAAGTAATACCAATTCGCTTAATTAAGTGATCTATTTTGAGGCTGGAAAAACGTGTTGATAGCTAGGCAAAAAATTCGCTATTTAGTTGTTCTAAATGAGCATTTTTTAACGCAGGTAGCGACACGTTTAGCCCCGCGAAATGATCAAGTATTATTGCGGATTGGTATAATACTTAAAATATACCCAGGATTTACTGGGTATATTTATTACTATTGTCTTTTAGGCACAAAAAAAACCTGCACTTAGCAGGTTTTTTTATTGCTTTTAAAAGCGATATTAGCTGTTAGCGTCGCTAAATTCTTTACACGCTGCTTTATCATTACACTCACCGTATAAATACAAAGAATGGTTTGTAAGAGTAATACCATTTTCTTCAGCAATTTCTAGTTGACGACGCTCAATCATGTCATCTTCAAACTCTACCACTTTGCCACATTTCAAACATACTAAATGATCGTGGTGAGTGCTTCCAGAAAGTTCAAATACTGATTTTCCGCCTTCAAAGTGATGACGGCTTACAATACCCGCATCATCAAATTGGTTAAGTACGCGGTATACAGTTGCAAGACCAATTTCTTCACCTAGATCCAAAAGAATTTTGTAAACATCTTCAGCACTGATGTGTTGGTTATCTGGAGATTGTAAAATCTCTAATATTTTAATACGCGGTAAAGTTACTTTTAAACCGGCTTTTTTAAGTTCCAAGTTATGATCAGTCATTAAATCTGTCTCAATTTTATTTGGTTATACTAGACATCTTGCAAAGATGTACACGACACATTAGCAACAAACAGGATAACGTGCCTAAGCGTTAAGTGCAAAGAACAATTGATATATATTGCCACTAAAGCTTAAAACGCTAACTGTTTGATAATTATTTAAACAGCTAGCGATATATGCAGTAAATTAGTCTGCTAATTCACTTAAACACATTTCTTCATATACTTGAGCAGACCATGCTTTAACACGTTGTTCTGTAAGCTCTGGTTGACGGTCTTCGTCGATACCCAAACCTACAAAGTGCTTATCATCAGCCATTCCTTTAGAGGCTTCAAAGTCATAGCTTTCACTTGGCCAATGGCCCACAACAATAGCGCCACGTTCAGTAACAATATCGTTGATCATGCCCATTGCATCTAAAAAGTACTCAGCGTAATCTTCTTGGTCACCACAACCAAAAATAGCAACAAGTTTTCCTTCAAAGTCTACTTCCTCAAGTTCTGGAAAAAAGTCATCCCAGTCACATTGAGCTTCACCGTAGTACCAAGTAGGGATACCGAATAAGATTAAATCAAATTCAGCAATCTCTTCTTTAGAGCTTTTTGCAATATCATGAACAGCCACTAGCTTTTTACCCAATTCTTTTTGGATCATTTTTGCTACGTGTTCTGTGTTACCTGTGTCACTTCCGAAAAAAATGCCTACACTTGCCATGGATTTAAAACCTTTTATGTATCAATAGCCAATCTTTCTTGTAAAATCGTTTCAATCAGCGCACTGCGGCTAATATTTTGTGCATCTGCCATATCACTCAATGCTTGATATAACTGCGATGAAACTTTAAATTCAACACGCTTTAAACCACGTGCTTTATCTCTTTTTATTTGATTACGTTTATTTACCTTTAACTGCATATCCCGAGAAAGGGGATTGGTCTTAGGTCTGCCTGGGCGTTTTTCGTATTCAAATAAATCGAGTGTAGTTCTATCTGTTTCTGACTTCGCCATGCTTAACCTACACCTGCGCCTTGCCAAAATACTTGAATAAGCCCTTTAGCAATAAAGCCTGAACAACCTAAAAAGAGCACGCCCCAAACAATGTATTGTCCGAACTTTGGTACATTGCCACTTTTTAGTACGTCTTTAATTGCCATGCCGATGAATATGAAAATACCGGCTAAGCCAAAATACAACCCTAGGGTATCAAATTCGTTAATTAACTGACTGACCATCAACGTATAACCTTTAAATTAAACGGCGCGTACTATAGCATATAAATATTCATATATTTAGTGCGCTGAATCAAAAACACGCGATTAAAATTGCTTTAAACCGCAGTTAAAAAGTCATTTATCGCTTTATTAACAGCAAGAGGCTTTTGAGCATGAAGCCAATGACCTGCGCCATGAATAATTTTAGCCTTGGTGTTTTTAAAGCGTGCTGTAATTGCAGTACGATGCTCGGGCAATATATAGTCAGAATCATTACCTTTAATGAAAAGAGTATCGCATAAACAAGAATTGTTTTCATTAACATTGGACGTGATTGTCGAATATTTTTCATCAAGCACATTTAGGTTAAATCGCCATGCAAAATGACCTTCTTCATTTTTTGCGAGGCTTTTAAGTAAAAACTGTCGAACCTCCAGCTCTTCAATATAAGGCTGCATAATTGCATCAGCTTGCTTTCTATCATCTATTGACTGCGTTGAAACTGCTTTTAATGCTTGTAATATTTTTGTGTGGCGAGCAGGGTAACTAACAGGTGCAATATCAAGTACAACCAATTTATTTACCAGTTCAGGGTGTGTTAGTGCTAATTCCATTGCGACTTTCCCACCCATAGAATGTCCAACTAAATGAGCTTTATCTATGTTTAAATGTGCTAATAACTCGACAATATCTTGAGCCATTGCAGGGTAGTTCATTTCATCACTATGAGGAGAAAGCCCGTGGTTGCGTATATCAACGTTAATAACATTAAAGTGTTCACTTAATGGTTTTGCGATTACATTTAGGTTTTCTAATGATCCAAAAAGTCCGTGGATCAAAATAACATTAGGGCCTTGCCCTTGTTGCTTGTAATTTAACTGCATACACGCCTCCTGAAAATTTCGCCATAGTTTGCCGAGCATTGCTCTAAAAAGCAAAAAATACAGCGACTATTTATTAAATTGGGCTTTTGTTTGTTAAATCAACAACAATCAAGTAAATATTAATATGTTTACGGGAGTGCTTGTTGTAACTCGCATTTCTGATTGGTTTGGGTATAATCACACGGGAGAAAAAAATGTGACCCGTAATGACAGGAAGAACATGAAACAAATCGACATAGACGACGAGTTATATCAGTATATTGCAAGCAATACGCAAAGTATTGGTGAAAGTGCATCCACTATTTTACGTCGTTTATTAAATCTGAGCGGCGAAAAAATTCAAACCGCAAACGTAGAACTAACTCAAAATAATCAAACTGCGACTACGTCTACCGCCACATTAAAAAGCTCAGAGCTACCTGCTGCTGAGACTTCAAAAAAACAAACGCCTGTAGCTCACGCACCCGTGAAGCAAAAAAGCGATAATGTTTTTAATGTATTAAATAAAGAAGAGCTGGCAATGCAAAAGGGTGTTGTTGGGCGCTTTTTGTTTATTTTAAGTGCATTTTACCGCACACATAAAACTGATTTTTCGGCTGTACTAGATATAAAAGGGCGTGACCGTGTTTACTTTGCTACTAGTAAAGAAGCCTTAGTAAATAGCGGTAGTAGTATGAACCCTAAAAACATAACTGATAGTGAATATTGGGTTATGACAAATTCTAATACAACGCGTAAAAAAATGATGCTTCATGAAGTTGCTCTTTGCCTTGGATATAGTGCAGAGCAAGCTGAAAAAATTCGCGATTACCTGTAAGGAAATATAATGGCTATTCACTCAGGCGCAGGCAAAACTGCTCCACAATCAGCACTGGTTAACGTACCTAAATTAGTATCTGCGTATTACTTAAACGAACCTGATCTTGAACAAAATCCAGAGCATTGTGTTGCTTTTGGTACATCAGGCCACCGTGGTTGTTCTTATGATGTTAAATTTAACGAGTCACACATTTTAGCGATTACTCAGGCTATTTGTGATTATAGAAAACAAAATGATATTTTTGGTCCGTTATTTTTAGGTAAAGACACACACGCACTGAGTGAGGCTGCATTTAATTCAGCTATTGAAGTCTTAGTTGCTAACGAAGTGCAAGTGATTACGCAAGAAAACGGTGACTTTACACCAACGCCAGTTATCAGCCACGCCATAGTTAGCCATAACAAGCTACACCCAAATGAGCTTGCAGACGGGATTGTTGTTACGCCTTCGCATAACCCTCCTGAAGATGGTGGCTTTAAATACAACCCACCTAATGGCGGGCCTGCTGATACCGACGTTACTAAATGGATTGAAGACAGAGCAAATCAACTTTTATTAGAAGATTTAGTTGAAGTTGAGTTATTCCCATTCGCTAAAGCTTCACGTTCAGGCTTTATTCGCTACGAAGATTTAATGACTCCTTATATTGATGATTTAGCAAATATCGTTAATTTAAAAGCCATTAGCGATGCAGGTATCAAAATTGGTATTGATCCGCTAGGTGGTTCAGGTATTAATTTTTGGCCTGTTATTGCTAAAAAATATAATTTAGATTTAACCGTCGTTAATGATGTTGTTGATCCACGTTTTGCTTTTATGCCACTTGATAAAGACGGCAAAATTCGTATGGATTGTTCATCACCTTATTCAATGGCGAACCTTATTGCATTAAAAGATGATTTTGATGTGTCTATTGGTAACGACCCTGACTACGATCGCCACGGTATTGTAACGCCAGGTGGTTTAATGAATCCAAACCACTTTTTAGCAGTGGCAATTGATTACTTACTTAAACACCGTGATTGGAATGAAACAGTAGAGATTGGTAAAACACTGGTTTCTAGCTCTATGATCGATAAAGTAGCAGCGCGCAATAATCGTAAAGTAAAAGAAGTACCCGTAGGCTTTAAATGGTTTGTTGAAGGCTTAAGCAAAGGCAAGCTTGCATTTGGTGGCGAAGAAAGCGCAGGTGCTGCATTCTTACGTTTTGATGGCTCTGTATGGTGTACAGATAAAGACGGCTTTATTATGGGACTACTTGCTGCAGAAATACTTGCAGTAACAGGTAAAACTCCATCAGCGCTTTATAAAGAACTAGAACAAGAGTTTGGTTCTCCAATTTATAAACGCCTTGATGCACCGGCCTCAAGCGGCCAAAAGTCACGTTTAAAAGCATTAAGTGCTTCTGATGTTAAAGCAGATACACTTGCTGGCGAACCTATTTTGCAAAAACTGACTCATGCACCAGGTAACGATGCGGCAATTGGTGGTTTAAAAGTGGTCACTGAAAATGGCTGGTTTGCAGCGCGTCCATCAGGTACTGAAGATATTTATAAAATATACCTTGAATCATTTAAAGGTGAAGAGCATTTAGCGTTACTTGAAAAAGAAGCTAAAAAGCTTGTAGATTCAGTTATAAGCTAACTTAATCTAATAATTTTAAAACGGCTGATTTATTCAGCCGTTTTTGTTTCTATACCTCTACCTTGTGCATATATATGCATAAGAGTTTACTCTCACATTATTTTTAAAGGGCTTATTACATGTCAGCCAATCCATCTTACTTAAATGAATTAAAACAAACGGGCGATTTTTTAACGCTTAGTCGTGACAACGAATGGCATTTAGATGCAGGTGAATTTGTTTTAGATAATGGGACTCGTGTAAATATACACGATACCGGTGTAATTGAGTTTCAACCTGCTGTTAAAACAAGCAAAGATGTAATTTATTCAAGCGCTGTACACGGTAACGAAACTGCGCCAATTGAAATTTGTGATACGCTCATTAAACAAATTATAAAAGGTGAGCTAGTCCTTAAGCAGCGTGTTTTATTTATTTATGGTAATCCACAATCAATTAATATTGGCCTGCGTTTTGTAGAAGAAAACTTAAATAGATTATTTAATGGTCACCATACAGTTGAAGGTGTACCAATGAATAATGAACGAAACCGCGCTGCAAAGCTTGAGCAATACGTAAGTGACTTTTATGCCCGTGGCCAGCAAGGCAGTAGCCGATGTCATTACGACTTACACACTGCAATTAGAGGCTCTAAAAACGAAAAATTTGCTGTGTATCCATTTTTACATGGTAAGCCATGGAAAAAGTCACAGTTGCAATTTTTATTGAGCTGTGGTGTAAATACCGTACTTATGATGAAATCACCCGCAACAACGTTTAGCTATTATTCGTCGTTTGTTCATGGTGCAGACTCGTTTACGGTAGAGCTGGGTCAGGTTAAGCCATTTGGCCAAAATGATATGGCCCGCTTTGAAAAAACAAAGCAAACCTTAACTGCATTAATTAGCCAAAATGAAGTTAAATACCCTGATTTTAATGCAAGTGAGTTTGAGTTATTTGCAGTGCACCGCACAATTAATAGAACGCAGGATGATTTTAGTTTCCCTTTTTCTGATGATGCTGAGAACTTTAGTGGCTTTGCGAAAGGTGAACTACTTGCAACCGACGGTGATACAGCGATTTACGCTGACGTTGAAGGTGAGGCTATTATATTTCCAAATGCGAGCGTAGCATTAGGGCAAAGAGCACTGCTTACTGTTATTCCAATGGATATTGATAGCAATTTCGTTTAATTAAACTCATCAGACCACTACTGGCTTCAAGTTAACTATTTGATTACTATTAATTAAAGTAACCGTATCGTTAACTTGCCACTTATTTAACCTGTATTTGCTTTTGTTTCGTCCCAGATGTATTGAATAACACTTTACGTTAACGTAAAGTGTTGGCAGCTTTAATTAAAGATAGTGCAGATGTTGCAAAGTTTAACCAACAACAATCACCCACAATAATAATTTAAAGGGGCACTGTTTTACCGACAACAAAAGAAGGTAGGTTATGAGTAATCCAAATAACGTATCGCTGAATATTAACCACGAGCTTGAATTTATTGATGGCCAAGCACTTAATATTCCAACCCTTAGTATTTTAACTGAGGACGGCGACATTCATCCTAGTGCAACCGCACCTGATATTTCAAAACATACCGCTATTAAGTTATATGAAACAATGCGTTTTATACGTTTGTTAGATGAACGTATGCAAGGCGCGCAGCGCCAAGGTCGTGTTAGTTTTTATATGCAATGCCTAGGCGAAGAAGCCGCAGTTACAGCCTCTGCTGCTGCACTTGATCAAGACGATATGATCATGGCTCAATATCGTGAACAAGCTGCACTACATTATCGTGGTTTTACGCTTGATCAATTTATGAACCAAATGTTCTCAAATGAATTGGATTTAGGTAAAGGTCGCCAAATGCCAATCCATTATGGCTCTAAAGCGCTAAACTACATGACGATTTCATCGCCACTGGGTACGCAAATACCACAGGCCACAGGTTATGCATATGGTCAAAAAATAAAGCATATCGACGCTAAAACAGGTGAGCTTGCAAGCACAATTGATAACGTGACTATTTGTTACTTTGGTGAAGGTGCTGCATCAGAAGGTGACTTTCATGCGGGCTTAAATATGGCGGCTGTTCACAAAGCGCCGGTTATATTTTTTGCACGTAATAACGGCTATGCCATATCTACCCCTGCTGATGAACAGTTTAAAGGCGATGGTATTGCGTCGCGTGGTGTAGGTTATGGTATTAAAACAATTCGTGTTGATGGCACAGATGCACTTGCTGTGTATGCAGCGACCAAAAAAGCACGCGAAATAGCCTCAACACAAGGTGAGCCTGTACTTATTGAATCGATTGCTTATAGATTAGGCGCGCATTCTACATCAGACGATCCCAGTGGTTATCGCTCTAAAGATGAAGAAGCAAATAATCAAATCTGTCCTATTGATAAATTTAGAAAATGGTTGGTCAAGCAAGATTGGTTAAACGAAGAGGACGACATAAAAGCAAAAGAGTCGATTCGTGAAGAAATTTTAGCAGCGCTTAAGCGTGCTGAAGTTGTTGCCAAGCCGGCTTTAGAAGAATTGGTATCTGACGTTTACGATACACCAATTCCATTATTGCAACGTCAGTACGAGCAATTAAAAGAACATATAAAACAGCATCCAGATGCTTACCCAGTAACTGCAGGGAGAATTAAGTAATGGCTAAAATGAACATGCTCCACGCAATTAACTCTGCCCTCGATATTACGATGAACGAACACCCTCAAGCCTGTATTTTTGGCGAAGATGTTGGTTACTTCGGTGGTGTATTTAGAGCAACATCAGGCTTGCAAGAAAAGTACGGTAAGCATCGCGTTTTTAATACGCCTTTAACCGAACAAGGTATTTTAGGCTTTGCTAATGGTTTAGCGGCATTTGGTGCGCCTGCATTAGCAGAAATTCAATTTGCTGATTATATTTTCCCAGCGTTTGATCAAATAGTAAATGAAGCCGCTAAATTTCGTTATCGCAGTGGTAATGAATTTAATGTAGGTAACTTAACTATTCGTACGCCTTATGGCGGTGGTATTGCTGGTGGCTTATATCACTCGCAATCACCCGAAGCTTATTTTGCACATACACCGGGCTTAAAAGTGGTTGTACCGCGTAACCCTTATCAAGCTAAGGGTTTATTACGTGCCTCTATTAAAGATGATAACCCTGTTATATTTTTTGAGCCTAAGCGTTTATATCGTGCATCAACAGGCGAAGTGCCAGAAGAAGATTATAGTATTGAATTAGGCACGGCTGAAGTAGTACAAGAGGGTACCGATATTACGCTTTTAGCGTGGGGTGCTCAAATGGAGATTATTGAAGAGGCAGCAAAGCAAGCAAGCGAGCAAGGTATAAGCTGTGAAGTAATAGATCTTCGTAGTATTTTACCATGGGATGTTGAAACGATTGCTAAATCGGTTATTAAAACCGGCCGTTTAATCGTGAGCCATGAAGCGCCTATAACTAATGGCTTTGGTGCCGAGATAGCAGCAACAATACAACAAGAGTGTTTCTTGCATTTAGAGTCGCCAATTTTACGTGTATGTGGTCTAGATACACCATACCCGTTGGCACTTGAAAAAGAATACGTACCGGACGCACTAAAAGTGTTAGCTGCAATTAAACAATCAATGGATTTTTAGGGGTTACCATGGCGAAAGATTTTATATTACCCGATATTGGTGAAGGCATTGTTGAATGCGAAGTTGTTGAGTGGCTAGTTCAAGAAGGCGATACCGTATCTGAGGACCAGCCAATTTGTGATGTGATGACAGACAAAGCATTAGTACAAATTCCGGCAGTGCATGATGGTATTATTACAAAGCTATATTATCAAAAAGGTGAAATTGCTAAAGTACATGCGCCTTTATTTGCTATGGATGTAACTGGTGATAGTACGAGTAATGAAGTAGTAGAAGAGCCAGTTCAAGCTGAAAATCAAACTAATAACAATGCATCTGATGTAGTTGAGGACTTTATACTCCCTGATATTGGTGAAGGTATTGTCGAATGTGAGATTGTTGATTGGTTAGTCGCAGAAGGTGATGAAATAGAAGAAGACCAAGCGGTTTGTGATGTAATGACCGACAAAGCATTAGTACAAATTCCGGCAAAATATACAGGCACAGTAAAAAAACTATATTACCAAAAAGGTGAAATAGCAAAAGTACATAGCCCGTTGTTTCAAATAACAATTGCAGGCAGTGCAGTAAAGCCAAATGTTGATATAAACCAAGCGGTCGTAAAGGCTCAAACTAATGCCGTCGCTGAAAAAGTTGCCTCTGTTAAAACGCAGCAAGCTGCAAAGGTTATCAATCAAAAAGCGGTTGCGTCGCCTGCAGTTCGTCGTAAAGCACGTGAACTTGATGTTGATTTAACGTGCGTACCAGGTAGTGGAAAAAATGGACGTATTTACAAGCAAGATATTGAAGAGTTTGTAAAAGGCGAAGTGCCAAATACTATTGATACTTCACCGCTTAATAGCGATGCTTCTCAAAGTGCTGTACAAAACCAAACACAGAATCAAAGCGGTGGCGTACGAGTAGAGCAAATTAAAGGTATTAAAGCGGCCATGGCCAAGCAAATGGTAGCTTCGGTTTCAACTATTCCGCACTTTACGTTTAGCGATGAAATCGACTTAACCCAGCTTATAGCTTTACGCAGCTCCTTAAAAGAGCAGTACAAAGCACAAGGTGTAAAGCTCACCATGATGCCATTTTTTGTAAAAGCACTCTCGCTAGCAATGAAAGAGTACCCTGTACTTAATTCAAAAGTGAATGATGATTGCTCAGAGCTTACCTATTATAACGATCATAATATTGGTATAGCGGTTGATTCAAAAATTGGCTTGTTAGTGCCTAATATTAAATCATGCCAGAGTAAGAGTATTGTTGATGTGGCTAATGATTTAACCCGCTTAACTCACTCAGCGCGAGAAGGGCGTGTTGCACCTGATGATTTAAAAGGTGGGACAATTAGTATCTCTAACATTGGTGCGATTGGCGGCACTATTGCGACCCCTATAATTAATAAACCAGAAGTAGCTATTGTTGCGCTTGGTAAACTACAGCATCTACCACGTTTTGACGAAAGTAGGCACGTTGTGAGTAAAGCGATAATGCAAGTAAGTTGGTCTGGCGATCACCGTGTTATTGATGGCGGAACGATTGCTCGCTTTAATAACCTATGGAAATCGTACTTAGAAAACCCTTCGGCAATGATGATGGCAATGAGTTAATAATATAATTGTTTAAACCTAGGGCGTGTTGATCTTTGATGATTGAATTTGCAGCAGTATGTTTGGTTTTTAGGCAAGGCAGAGCCTATGAAGTGTGGTTACTCCCCATAAGTAGGCGATAACGCAGCATAAATGCCAAACATGCGCTGCCCTTCGGGTTTTGCCTAGGGGCGATAAACTCTTTGTTGCTCGGTTTTTTCTTAGCCCACTAGGTTACAAACCTCGCGCCGCGATTAAATCGCCCCTAGATTGAACAAATTACAATCCGCAAAGGTCAACACGCCCTAATAAAAAAACCAGCAATTTGCTGGTTTTTTGTTTTAAATGAGTCTGTTTTTATTTAAGATACAAGTGTTACTAAAAAGTAATAAAGTTAACCCCGTTAGGGAATATAAAAAATAACACTAAGGAAATTTCATGGAACATTATATGAACGCGCTTCGCAGCTACGCGGATTTTTCAGGCCGTAATCGTCGTAAAGCATATTGGATGTTTGTATTATTTAACTTCATTTTTTCGGTAGTTTGTAATGCGATTGATGGTGTACTAGGTACAATGTTCATTGGCTCTATTTATAGCTTAGCGCTATTAATTCCTGGCTTAAGTGCTGGCGCACGTCGCCTTCATGATACTGGTCGTTCAGGCTGGTGGCAGTTACTTTGGTTAGTGCCAGTAATTGGTTGGATTGTTTTAATTGTTTTTCTTGCACAAAACTCACATGAAGGCGAGAACGATTATGGCCCAAATCCAAAAGAACTAGCTGCAGAGCCAGCAGCCGTATAAATAAAATAAGTTAACATCCTAAAAGCTCAGCAATTGCTGAGCTTTTTTGTGTTTGGCTATTTTAGCTTAAAAAGTAAAGGCCGTAGCCAACGGCCAAAGCAGGAATAGATGTATACACAGTCGCAATTACAGCCGCTTTAGGTGCCATTGCAATTGCAGGGAATAATGCATCACCGTCATTAGATATTGCATTAGCAGTTAATGCACTAAAGGGAACAATGCCTTGAATATATAACGTAGTAACAATTATTTGCGGACCACAACCTGGTAAAAAACCAATCACTACAGCAATAAGTGGCGCTAAATAAGCATAATGTGCAAACCAGTTTTTTAAATCAAGCCCTGCAATATTTACTAAAATCTCAAACAACATAAACGATGCCACTACCCATGCGGTCACAAAGTGTGTGTCTTGAAGTACTTTAATAATTTTAGAAGGTGGATTACATTCATCGTCTTCTGAGGTTACTTCTTTATAGCTTTCACCTTTAGAAGAATACGCCCATATAGTTACAGTAAATAACGCCATTGCAGCACCAAAAATACTAATACTTGTGCCTGTGTATTTTCCAAATTGATCAAAGTCGACATTAAATGCAATTAAAAAAGCAATAATGAGGCTTGGAATAATAGCAAACATCCAAACGGGTTTGCTTATTTTAATTATACTAGTTGGCAATACTTTAACTTGGTGTTTTTGTTCTTGCTTTGTTGGGCGTAAAAAGTCTTTTGCATGAAGGGCGTTTACTATAACACCACAAAGCGTGCCTACTACTAAGCCAATGGCCATTATGGTTAAACCCTCAGTAGGGCGAGTGGCAAGGAGTAAAAATGCGGCATCTCCCATTGTAGCTGTTAAAACAGCAACAATAGCCCCAAAACTTGCTTGGCCTTTTGTAAACTGGGTAACCACTATTATTGCACCACCACATCCAGGAAGGGCACCTAAAACGGCAGCAAAAAATATTTCTAATACCGGCGATTTAGCACTTAAATAACTAAGTTCTAATTGAGGTAAATGCTCTATGGCGTAGTAATAAATTAATAATGTAGCAGCAACAAATACGCTAACTTGAAAAAAAGCATCGCTTAGTGCTGTTATTGTAATTTCACGAAGTGATGGCACAGCTAAGCATACCAGCAAAAAAAGCGGTAATAATAAACGTTTATTTTGGCTAACAAAGCGTTTAGAAGCGGGCGTAATAAATCCTATTTGAGAGAGTAAAATCATACAGTGTTACCAATTAAATAAACTTAGTAACACTGTATATTTTAATTAAATGATAATCAATATCATTTGCATCTATTTAAATCGATTACTCTCTTTGAGTTTTTCGATGTTAAACCAATGCTACTTACGTTGAAATTCTGAGCTTGCATTCCACGTTGGCCATTGCTCTTGCTCCGAAATATCAAAACCTACTTTATAAAACAATTGTAAGTCTTGAACAGCACCCGATAAATCCCATTCGTCACGGTAACGATCACACGGTTGATGATAACAACCGCGAAGTACTAAACTCATGCGTTTACGGTAATTAGCTGTCTCTTCGTCAGCTGCGACTGTGCCGCCACCTGCGTACATGGCTGGAATCCCCATATTAGCAAATGCAAAGTGATCAGAGCGGTAATAGCCACCAGATGATGGTTTAGGATCGCCTGATATTGTTCTGCCTTGCTCTTTAGCTGCAGTTGCTAAAAACTCATCCATTTGTGACTTACCAATACCGACCACATTCATGTCTTTTACTTTGCCTAATAAATTTAAGCTATCCATATTTATGTTAGCGACTGTTTTATCAGCTGCAATCACTGGGTTAGCTGCATAGTATTTAGAACCTAGTAAGCCTTGCTCTTCAGCCGTAACTGCTAAAAATGTCATTGAGCGGCTAGGGTGCTTTGGTAATTTAGTAAACGCTTCAGCTACTTCAATTAGCCCAGCGGTACCCGTTGCATTGTCGTGAGCACCGTTATAAATTTGATCGCCTTTACGTGTTTTATCTGTACCTAAGTGATCCCAATGAGCCGAGTAAATAACATGCTCATCTGGTTGCTCGCTTCCTGGTAACGTAGCGATAAAGTTATACGACACTGATTTTTTAATCGTATTTTTAACATTAACAGAAGCAGTTAAATCGCCCATATCAACATGGTAAGCACCTTTAGCGGCATTTGTTTTAACGGTATCGAAATCTAATCCTGCTTTAGTGAAAAGCTCTTTTGCTACGTCAGTTGTAACCCAGCCTTCAACAGCTACACGATCCATATTGTTGTTTTCTTTTTGAAAACCAAACTGCTCACCGCTCCAAGAGTTTTCAACTACTGACCATGGGTATGACGCAGGTGCTGTTTCATGAATAATAATTGCGCCAGCTGCACCTTGTCGACTTGCTTCTTCATATTTGTATGTCCAACGACCGTAATAAGTCATTGCGTCGCCAGTAAATAAAGCAGGGTCTTTTGTTGCAAAGCCCGGATCGTTAACCAGCATTACAACCGTTTTGCCCTTAACGTCTAACCCTTCGTAGTCATTCCAATTGTATTCAGGTGCATTAACGCCGTAGCCCGCAAAAACAAGTTCAGAATTTTCTATGCCTTCTTGTGCGCTAATGCGGCTGCTACCCATAACCATATCTTTTTTATATTGATAGTCTTTACCACCAATACTAAGCACCATATTCGAATCAGCTTCTAGAGAAACCAATGGCACTTCTTGTAAGTAACTGTCGCCATTACCTGGTTTTAAACCTAAAGCTTTAAACTGCGCAGTTAAATAATCAAGCGTTAGCTTTTCGCCAGGTGATGAAGGAGCACGGCCACCAAACTCATCCGATGCGAGTACTTTTACATGTTTAGCCAATTCATCAGCTTGAATACTGTTATAACCATTTGTTACATCAGTAGGTGTAATACTTGTTGTTGCGCAACCTGCTAAAACAGCAGTAGCGAGGAGTGTGAGAGAGAAATAATGTTTCATGTCAGCTCTTTTTTTGTTTTAAGTTGTGATTAGTATATTAACTTCTATTAAGCAGAACCAGTTTTTGCGGTAAACTTCTCGTAAATTATAGGCATAAATTGTTAAAGGTTTAAATGAAGCGTTTTACTCCCCCCGAGCAGTGGCAAATCAGTAGTTTAGAAACAGGTGCATTTGCGCATTTACGTGAGCTATTTAAAGTTAACGAACTAACAGATTGGCCGGCGCCGCAGTGGTTTTCACCATTTTTAACTGCTATTAATGAGAATAGTATTCCTATTACTTTTGAAGATGATGCAAAGGTAGACTTTGGCGAGCGGTATTACGAGCAAGTAATTTTTGAAACGGGTGTTGTACCTACACGAAGTGAAAATTGGCATGACTTATTTGGTGGGTTTATATGGTGTTTATTTCCAAAAACCAAAGCGTTAATAAACCATAGACATGTGCAAGATATAGCTGAGCATGGACTGCAACAGCGTACTAAGCATCGTAATGCACTAACGCTTTTTGATGAGTGTGGTGTTGCATTAGCTATAAGTGAGAGTAAATGGCAGCAGTGGCTTTGCGATCACCAATGGAAAACTGCATTCGTTGAACACAAACATGAGTGGGGTAAAACAATAAAACCTTTTATGTTTGGTCATGCTAATTATGAAATGCTAACAAAGCCTTATATAGGTTTAACGGGTAAAGCGTTATTTGTTTGTGTACCGAATGAAATATTTTGTAAAGATTTAGTAACTCAATACCAGTACCTTGACCAAGCCCTTTATGAGATGATTAATACAGATAACTGCTTAGCCGATAACAAAAAGCTTTCACCACTGCCTTTATTAGGTGTGCCAGGCTGGCATGACGAAAACAAAGATGACTCTTTTTACAACAATACAGATTATTTTAGAGCGAAACGAAGGATGCGAACATGATAGAAGTTGCTGGGCTTAAAAAGAAATTTAAGCTAACTAAAGATCACAAAAAAAATAAAATAGACGACATCGATCCTCGTGAAGATAAAGACTACTTTCACTCAGTACGAGACGTTAGTTTTAGTTGCGCTAAAGGTGAGGTACTTGGATTGCTCGGCCCAAATGGTGCGGGTAAAACGACGACACTGAGAATGATTTCAACCGCGTTAAAGCCCGATGAAGGCTCAATAACGATTGCCGGAAACGATATTGTAAAAAAACCGCTACTGGGCCGTAAGTCTATTGGATTTTTATCAGGCTCTACGGGGTTGTATGGCCGCTTAACTGTAAAAGAAAACATAGAGTATTTTGCAAAGCTTCATGGCATGAACAAAAGCGATATAGCATCGCGTTGTGATGAGCTATTTACATTGCTAGATATGCATAAATTTGTAGATAAACGGGCAGAAAACCTTTCAACAGGTATGAAGCAAAAAGCAAATATAGCGCGTGCAGTTGTTCATCGCCCAGCAGTTGTGGTACTTGATGAGCCAACAACGGGCCTTGATATAATGACAACACAAACCGTTATTAAATTTATCAAAGGTTTAAAAGCGCAAGGGACGCCTGTTATTTTCTCAACCCATCATCTAGATGAAGTTGCACTTTTATGTGACCGTGTCGCTGTAATTAACGAAGGTATTAGCTGTTTTGACGGGACAGTAGAAGAGTTTAAACAAGCAGGTAATAGTGATGAGCTTAACCAAGCGTTTATGAATATATTAACGGAGAAACATGATGTTTGAGGTATTTAAAAAGGAATTAAGAGAGTTATTACGCGATAAAAAAACGCTATTATTTGTTGTCGCGCTTCCTGTTGCTATATTTCCGTTATTGTTTGCCGTAATGGCATTTATAAGCTCGCAAGCTGCAATGGACGCTGAGCAAAAAGTAAATACTTACGCGATAATCAACGGTGAATACGCACAAGAGTTTACAGATAAAGTGTTTTATCAC
The DNA here is from genome assembly GCF_014164015.1 of Pseudoalteromonas sp. SR41-1. Lineage (NCBI taxonomy): Bacteria > Pseudomonadati > Pseudomonadota > Gammaproteobacteria > Alteromonadales > Pseudoalteromonadaceae > Pseudoalteromonas > Pseudoalteromonas sp. SR41-1. The sequence goes on along the minus strand of NZ_JACJEK010000003.1, from coordinate 37,529 downwards.
AAAAGTTTTGAGCTTTATAAAGGGGATAAAACCTTTAACAATATTGATGAGCTTAAAGCAGGTGTAATCGCTGGCGATATTGATATGGGTATTTATTTACCAAGTCATGCTGTGCAAACATTGGACGATGGAAAACAAAGCCAGTGGCAGGTTGTTTTTAACGATTCAAAATCTATCAACTTTTTATTCGAACGCGTTAAAGAGCTCGCAAAAGAATACAGTGACGTGCTGCAAACTCAAAAGCTAATCAGTTTTGGTATTGAAGAGTCTGTTCAAAAATCTATTCTTAATCCAATTGAAGTCATAAAAGTAGATACAGCCGATAAACGTGAAAACCTTGGCGAAAAAATTGGCGGGTTTTTACCTTATTTACTTATTCCATTAGTATTGATGGGGGCAACTTATCCCGCTATTGATTTAGGCGCTGGCGAAAAAGAACGCGGCACGCTAGAAACACTCCTACTTACACCTATTACGCGTACAGAGTTGGTGCTTGGTAAATTTATAACCTTGTTAACTACATCCATTGCCTCCACAACCATAACCGTCTTAAGTATGGGCTGCTGGATAGCATTGGCGCTCGCATTTGCCGATCTTGATTTTATTAAAGCCGCATTTAGTACATTAGCAGTTACCGATTTACTAATGATATTTGTACTATTACTACCTGTTGCAGCTATATTTTCGGCCTTAGCTCTGGCTATATCTATCTATGCTCGCACGTTTAAAGAAGCGCAAAATTATATGGCACCACTTAGTATGGGCGTATTTTTCCCGATTATTATTTCAATCATGCCAAATATGGAACTCACTGCTAAAACAGCATTCATTCCTGTTACAAACGTAGCATTAGCAATTAAAGAAATAGTAAAAGGGACTGTTGATTACACATTTGTAGGCTTAATATTTTTAGCCACTGCAATCATTGCTGCTGGACTATTGGCATTTTGTGTTAAGTGGTTTAACAGAGAAGATGTGCTATTTAGATAATGTACATAAAGGGTTTTAAGAATATATAAAAGGTAGCAATTGCTACCTTTTATACTTTGAAGCGATTAATAGTTAAAATAGCTCATTTATTAATTTTGTAAGCCAATATTTTTTAACCCATTCATTTAAAATTCACATAAGGGTTGTGCTCTAAATAAAACTAATGATTTAGTCTTTTTATTATAAAAATTATAACGATAACTGATTAGTTAGAGGGTCCAATTCTCTCTTTAATACTCTATACTAATAACAATAAAAACTTATGGTGAAGGTAAATGTTAAAAAAGAATATTTTTTTGAACGTGACAAAAAATAATAAATTAATGCTTGTTGCAACAATAATATTTGTTCTTATAGCTTTACCATCTCTGTATTTGTTCGATCAAAAAGTAAGAAGTGATGTTTATAATTCAGCTCAAATAGAATTAAAGCGTGAACTTGAAACAAAGAGCTATTCATTAAAAAAACATCTTAAAGACAGTGTTACCGCCATTCGTTTTTTAGATGCTACACCACCAATACAAGGCATTACCCGCGCTAAAGAAAATAAACTAATTGATCCTGTTCTTGGTACGCCAATAGATGTTTGGCAAGAGCGCTTAGCAAGTATTTTTACTGGTTTTATGCAGACCGATGACAGTATTTTGCAAGCTCGCTATATTATGCTCGAAGATGGTGGGCAAGAGATTGTTAGAGTTGACCGAAATCAACTTGGAGAGATTAATCGACTGCAAGGTCTGCAATTACAAAAAAAAGGTCAACGCGATTACATAATCAAAGCAAGCATGCTTGATAAAAAAAGTGTCTATATTTCTCCAATTAACTACAACCGTGAAAATGGACAGATACAAGAACCTTATATAAGCACTTTTCGTGTTGCTAAGCCTGTTTTTGATGAAAATAATAAAATATTTGCAATATTAGTTACTAATTACTTTGCGGATAAATTACTTGAAGATTTAACAGTTGAATCTCCACAAGGGACGCAGGTTTACCTTATGAATAATGAAGGTGAATTTTTATATCATCCAAACCCTCAACTTCGATTCCGTTTTGAATTTAATAAAACTAAAACATGGTCTGAAGAATTCTCTACTGCAACCACCATGACAGAGCAAGGCACTTTACCAATAAGTAATTATCCAGTGGCTTACACTTTAAAAAAACGAATTTCGTTTGAGGGTGATATAGCCATGCTACCTTTAGAGCTTGGTGTAAGTGTTGATACTAAAACGTTGTTTGCAAAGGTGAACGAAAGGCGTCAAAACTTTATTGCAATGTTAGTGGTGTTTTTTAGCATATTTTTAGTTATTGCTTTTTTATACCAACGTTTTATAAACCGTAAGCTGTTAATTAATTCTCTAAAAGAGCAAAACAATAAAGTAATAGAAAATTCTTTGGATGCTATTTTTACAATTGAGCAAAACGGCGAAATTGTTCACTTTAATAATACCGCTAAAGAGGTTTTTGGTAGTTCAATTACAGGCACTAATCCTGATTTTGTCTCGCTGTTTAATTTAAACAACGCAGACACTAATTGTATTCAAGAGACTATTACAAACGGTTCAAAAATGCCGTTTGAAGCTATCTACACAGATGGTTATGGCAACAAACAATACTTTTCTATCACGCTTAGTAGTATTTTTGACGTATATAATAACCGTTATCAGGTAGCGGCTATTTTAAGAAATATTAGCTCATTAAAAAATACGCAATCAGAGCTCGAAGCGTTAAACAGTACTCTGGAGCTAAAGGTTTCACAAAGGACCATTGAACTAGAACGTGCAATTGACCAAGCATTAGCAGCAAGCCATGCAAAAAGTGACTTTGTAGCAAATATCTCTCACGAAATACGCACACCGATGAATGGCGTTTTGGGTATGCTTGAAATGCTCAAAGAAGATGGCTTAACCGAACAACAATACCATTATTTAAAACTAGCAAATAGCAGTGCTAACTCACTGATGAATCTGATTAACGATATTCTTGATTTTTCTAAAATAGAAGCAGGTAAGCTTGATATTGATAATCATACATTTGATGTTGTGACAGTATGTAGCGATATGATTAGCTCTTTAGCGTTACAGGGCCAGCGCAAAGGTCTTGAAGTATTTTTAGATACTAAAGATGTAGTAGACAGAATGGTTATTGGCGACAGCCATCGACTTAAACAAATTTTAATTAACCTAGTTAATAATGCGTTTAAATTTACTCATAGAGGTGAAGTAAGTTTAACTGTTGGCTCTAAGTACATTACTGACTCAAAGTTATTAATGAGCTTTACAATAAAAGATACCGGAATTGGTATAGCGCCAGAGAACATAGACAAACTATTTGAAGTGTTTACACAAGAAGATTCAAGCACGACCCGCCATTTTGGTGGTACAGGCTTAGGTTTATCTATATGTAAAAAACTTGCTCAGTTAATGGGTGGTAATATTACGGTTATAAGTGAAAAGGGCGCGGGTAGTACCTTTACCGCAACGGTTGAGCTACACGTTGCACAAGAGAAAAAATTAAACACAGGTATAGAGCTTGCTACAAGTATTAACGTAGCTGCATTAATAGCGCGCGATAACGTTTATAAAAACGTATGCGACTTATTGTTATTAACCTGCAAAGTAAAAGCAGAAAACATTGTACGACTTGACTACTTTAGTGAGCACAAAGAGTTTGAAGCTGATTTATTATTAATTGATGATGAGCATCCTCAAATTGATGCGTTAATTGATTACTGTAAACAGTTTAATAAAAGGTATGTTTTAATTTTACGAGACATGGTGACAGATAAGCCAATCAAAACGGTATTACCTGAAGGCAGCCATATTTTAAATAAACCACTCACTCAAGATCAATTCAGTTATAAATTAGCCAGCTTATTTGGTGCTAGTAGTGACTGTATTATAGCGCCACCTAAAGGCTTGGAAGAGGAACAAGTAGAGCCTGACCTATCTGCTTATCATATATTATTAGTAGACGATAATATGATAAACATTGAAGTAGCAAAGGCGATATTAAAGCGTACCGAAGTAAAAATCACTTGTGCGTCAGACGGTATAGAAGCCTTAGAAGCATTGAGAGAAAACGAAGAGCAAGCTTTTGATGTTATATTAATGGATTGCCAAATGCCCAATTTAAATGGCTACGATACAACAAGTGAAATTAGAAATAGTAAGGCAGGGGTAGATTATACTTACATACCGATTATCGCTATGACAGCGAGTGCGATGGAAGGTGATAGAGAGCGATGTTTAGCTGCTGGAATGAACGACTACATTACAAAACCAATTAAACCAGAAACTTTAAAAGATAAGCTAATTACTTGGTTAAGTTAATCGTTTTTAAAATCAGCTGCTAGGCAGCTGATTTTTTTGGTTTGGTACTTGTTGACGTATTTAAAGGCGTGTTAAGAATAGCTATGTCTGCGCTATCGAGTATAAACTGTGTATCTGACCAATGTAGTAATTCTATCTTTCCATCTTGCTGCTCTACAAGCGCAGTACAGCTCTCAATCCAGTCACCATCGTTACAGTACATAATACCGTCATCTACTTTTATTTTGGGATGGTGAATGTGTCCACAAATAATACCATCTACGTTTTGTTTTTTAGCTTCATGAATTGCAGCATCTTCAAAGGCACTAATCGCTTCTCGTGCTTTGTGTACCCGAGCTTTTATCCATGATGCAAGCGAGTAATAGTTACCGCCAAATATTTTACGTATACGATTAGTCCATCGATTTAAAAATAATAAAAAGTCGTATCCTGCATCCCCCGCAATACTAACAAGTTTGTTATAACGAGTTGCTGAATCAAAGTCGTCGCCGTGTATAAGTAAAAACCGTTTATTAGCTTTAGTGGTGTGAATAAACTGCTGGTGGATTTCAACACCAAATAATGTTTGATTTATATAGTTTCTAAACGCTTCATCATGATTACCGGGAATATAAATGACACGTGTACCGCTAGCTGCTTTTGTTTGTATGCAGTTTAATACTTCATAATGAGAAGGGTGCCAATAAAACTGTCGCTTCATTGACCATAAGTCAATAATATCACCCACTAAATAAAGTGTGTCGGATTCTACCGAGTTTAAAAAATCAAGTAAGTAATCAGCTTTACAATCTTTGTAACCTAAATGAACATCAGATATCCATATAGCTGGATAATGTTGTTTTTTACGCAGTTGATTGTTTGTCATGCCTGTCATCCATAGTGTAATAATTAAACACTGTAGATAAATCTAATGACACTTATGAGACACTTTAGCGAAGCCTCCATGACAATTTATACCAAGGCACGTAATTAAATGATTTCTACAAAGCTAGGAAAGGTGAGTCATTGAGCAGCTATTATTACGCATAAAAAAGGCCGCATTTTAAATGCGGCCTTTTAGTCTGTTCTAAGCGTGGGTGTTATTAACCTTTAACAGCCGCTTTAATTGCATCAATTGCAGTGTCAATATCAATCATTAGCTTTTCACCGGTGCGGCGGTTTTTAAGCTCAACTTTATTCTCGTCAAGGTTACGCTCACCAATCACCAGCGTAAATGGTACACCAATTAGCTCCATGTCATTAAACATAACACCAGGGCGCTCTTTACGGTCATCAAATAACACATCAAGACCTGCATCTTTTAAACCTTGGTAAAGGTTATTTGCAATATCAGGAATACGATGCGATTTGTGCATGTTCATTGGAACAATCGCTAAATCGAATGGCGCGATTGATTTTGGCCAAATGATCCCGTATTGATCGTTGTTTTGTTCAATAGCAGCTGCAACAATACGTGAAACACCAATACCGTAACAACCCATGGTCATGGTTTGGTTTTTACCACCTTCGTTTAATACTCCCGCTTTCATCGCTTCTGAGTATTTAGTGCCAAGTTGGAATATATGACCTACTTCAATACCGCGTTTTATTTGTAAAACGCCTTGGCCACATGGGCTCATATCGCCTTCAACAATATTACGAATATCAGCAACTTCGTAATCAGTTACGTCACGATCCCAGTTAATACCGCTGTAATGCTCGTCGTCTTTATTAGCACCGGCAACAAAATCAGCAAGGATATTAGCGGCTCTATCAACAATTATAGGCATAGATAAGCCCACAGGGCCTAATGAGCCGGGTTTTGCACCAATAGCAGCAACAATATCTGCCTCTGTTGCCATTTCAAGTGGGGAGTCTACTAATGGGTGCTTTTCAGCCTTCAATTCATTTAAATCATGATCGCCACGAAGTACAAGCGCCACTAAACCACGTACATCGTTTTCATCAGGTGCACCGTAAACAATTAAGGTTTTAACACCGCGATGAGGTTTTACACCGTAGTGCTTTTTAAGCTCATTAATTGTTTTAGCGTCAGGAGTAGGGAATGCTTTTAACTCTTTACTTGCTTCTGGGCGTGGATCGTTTGGCGCTAGTGCTTCTGCTTTTTCAATATTAGCAGCGTAATCACTGCCATCACTAAATGCAATTGCATCTTCGCCCGACTCAGCAAGTACATGAAACTCGTGAGATAAGCTACCACCAATAGACCCAGTATCAGCAAGTACAGGGCGGTAATCAAGGCCTAAACGCTCAAAAATGTTACAGTATGCTTTGTGCATCGCTTGATAAGTCGCATCTAAACACTCTTCACTTAAGTGAAAAGAGTAGGCATCTTTCATTGTAAATTCACGAGCACGCATCACACCAAAGCGAGGGCGGCGTTCGTCGCGTACTTTAGTTTGTACTTGATACAAGGTAACTGGTAACTGCTTGTAGCTGCTTATTTCTTTACGTACGAAATCAGTTATTACTTCTTCGTGTGTTGGACCAAGTGCAAACGTACGGTTATGACGGTCTGTGAAGCGCATAAGCTCAGGACCAAATTCATTCCAACGGCCAGACTCTTCCCACAAATCAGCGGGTTGAATTACAGGCATTAGCATTTCAATAGCACCTGCTTTGTCCATCTCTTCACGTACAATGTTTTCTACTTTACGTAGCACACGTAAACCAGAGGGTAACCAAGTGTATAAACCCGAAGCGACGCGACGGATCATACCGGCTCTAAGCATTAACTGATGCGATACGATTTCAGCATCTGATGGCGTTTCTTTAAGTGTTGCGAGTATATATTGGCTTGTACGCATGTTTTTTCCGAAATAGAGTAATTATGTTCTTTTAATAGAGCTTAAGTTTAACAGCGGATGCTTTTACACTAAAGCGCTAAGTGAGTTATTTAGTTTTTTTCTATGTTTGTTACTACGTTATGCTCGTCATTGACTTGCCAGCGAATATTATAATTGTACAAAGTCATACCATAGCTTTGCTCGCCGTCTTTTTGTTTTTTATAGGCAGGGCGGGGATCTTGTTTTAAAACATTAGCTATAAAATCATGTAAATCTGGGTATTGTGTTTGCGCATTAACAAACTCAATTGCCTGAGGGCTAAATTCAACCGTCATTTGTGTTTCTGGGCGTGTATCTGCAAAGCCAGCACTGGCGTCAAGCATTGCATCTGAATAGGGTAAGTACGGTTTAATATCGATAATGGGTGTGCCATCAAGTAAATCAATGCCAGCGAGTAATAAACTAAGTTGTCCGTTTTTATATTCAATACCTTCAAGTTTTACTGCGCTCATACCAATCGCGTTTGGTCTAAATGTAGCGCGGGTAGCAAATACACCTTTTCGCTCATTCCCACCTAAACGAGGTGGGCGCACCATGGCAGAATAACCTTTATCGGCCGTTTCATGAAAACGAAATAGCAACCAAATATGAGTAAATTCATCTAAACCACGTACAAACTCTTCGCGATTAAAATCAGGTGCAAAAATAAGTTTTGCCTTGGCTTGTGGCACTAAACGAGGCTGCCTAGGTATAGCAAACTTTTGTTTATAGGGAGATTCAATGTGGCCAATAGCCGAAATGGTATAATCGCTCATAGTACTCGGGTACAAATAAAATAGAGCGCTATTCTACCTGCATTTAGTATTTATGGCATTAGTGTAAGTAAGTTTATTGCGTATACCAATTTTATTAAAAATATGATTATTCTAGTGCATTAAATAGCGCACTTACTTCGTTAAAAATTATTCATATAGACCATCTAGTTTAAAATCAATTATTAGACTGAGAGGTTTATATTTTGTATTAATATATTTAAAAAGGACCTAAAACAAAAAAGGGCAAGCTAATAAGCTTACCCTTTTCAAACATGTTAAAGATTAATTAAAACATGTATTGAACTGATACAGATGCTACATCCATGTCTGGATCAATATCGTCATCAAGTTTGTAGCGTTCGTACTCTAAACGAAATTGTACATTTGTTGTAAGTGCGTATTCAATACCCGCACCATAAAACGCATCACCACCATCTGTAGAAGCTGTTACACCGCCTACTGGTAAATCTTGTGTGTAATCTGCATCCCACTCAAGCCAACCGCCTTTTGCATATACAGAAAAGCTCTCTGTTATTGGGTAGCCCAAACGTGCGGCAAGCGATACGCCATCAATTTCAGCTTTGCTGTCTATATCACTTACTTCATCAAAGTTTTGATAAGCAAGTTCTAAGCTTAGGTATTCGTTAAACTGAGTACCAATATAGCCTTTAAGCATTTGTGCATCGTCGTCAAAGTCAGTGTCGTTGTCACTGTCTTCAAATTCAAAAGAATATTGACCGTAACCGATACCAGTATAAATACGTGGAGAATCGAAATCAGAAATGTCAGCGTGTGCTGCAGAGTTAAAACCCAGTGTTGCTAGTGCAATAGCTGAAAGAGAAAGTGTTTTAATCATTGAATAGCTCCTTTACAAAAAATAATCAAATGCTTGATTTCATTAATCAAACTTCAATTATCTACTTGCAGCGAGCGTGCCAATATTAAAATGGATTAAAAACACGCCACAATTAGTTCTTTTGTATTGGTTTTTACATTGTTTAGCGTGTTTTATAATCAAAGTGAACTTTTGTGTAATCGTGTACTCTAAAATAAGTTGTATGTTTTACAAAGTATAATGAGTTTTTTACATAGCCTTACTTTATTCAAATTACTAATTAGACTTTATGAAGCAAGTTTTCTGTTTCAATTGCTATTTCTTTCATTTTTATAGCGTAATTTTCTAATTTAATGTCTTCATCGGTCACTGCTTTAAACGAAGGCACTTCTATTGGGTAGCCCGTTTCATCCATTGCAATAAAGCTGATAACACAATGGTTTGTTTCAACCATATTTTGCGTTTTTGGATCGCCACACCTAACTTGAATAAATATTTGCATGCTACTTCTACCCGTATGGGCAATTTTAGCTTCTACTTCGACTATTTGACCCACTAAAATAGGGCGTCTAAATTTAACACCCGCAACCGAAACAGTTACGCAGTAATGACCACTCCAACCAGCAGCGCACGCATAACCTGCTTGGTCAATCCACTTCATGACGGCCCCACCATGAACTTTACCACCAAAATTAACATCAGTAGGCTCTGCTAAAAAACGAAAAATAACTTTTGACGACGGCATAAATAACACTCTTATTATTAAAACTACTATTAGCATAACGTAAAAAAGGGGCCGAAGCCCCTGCAATTTAGGATATGTTTATAATTTATATGTAAAAAACGTAGTTATATAGCTATACAGCGCATAATTTAGTTACATATTAGGATAGTTTGGCCCACCTGCACCTTCAGGTGTTACCCATGTAATGTTTTGGCTTGGGTCTTTAATATCGCAGGTTTTACAGTGCACACAGTTTTGGGCATTAATAACAAACTCTTTATTGCCTGCAATTTCTTGTACTTCGTAAACGCCTGCTGGGCAATAACGTTGTGCGGGTTCATCAAATTTGACTAAATTTACATTAATAGGAATTGACGCATCTTTAAGCTTTAAATGACACGGCTGTGATTCTTCGTGGTTAGTATTTGATAAAAACACACTTGAGAGTTTATCAAAGCTAAGGTGTCCATCTGGTTTTGGATATGCAATTTTGTCAGCGGCGTTAGCATCAACAAGGGTAGAGTGATCGGGCGTATTATCTTTAAACGTAAAGGGTAAACCGCCATTAAAAATGTTTTGATCAAGCGTATTGTACGCACCACCTAAAAATTTACCGAGCTTGTGCATAGCAGGGCCAAAGTTACGAGATTGATATAGCTCTTTATATGCCCACGATTGCTCAAACGCAGTTTGATAATGAGTTAAATCGGTATTTGCTAACTCATTTTGCAATGCTTCAAAAATAACCTCAGCGGCAATCATTCCCGATTTCATTGCAGTGTGATTACCTTTAATTTTTGCAAAATTAAGAGTGCCTGCATCACACCCTACAAGTAAACCACCAGCAAAATGCATTTTTGGTAATGAATGCAAGCCACCTTTAGCAATAGCACGCGCACCGTAAGCAATACGTTCAGCGCCTTCAAGTACGTTTTTAAATACTGGATGGTGCTTCATTCGCTGAAACTCATCAAACGGGCTCAAATGTGGGTTTGAGTAATTTAAATCAACAATTAAACCAACAACAACTTGATTGTTTTCACTGTGATACATAAATGCACCACCATTAGTATCGCCGCTAAGTGGCCAACCTGTACCATGAACTACCTTGCCAAGCTCATGTTTACTTTCATCTATTTGCCAGATTTCTTTAAAGCCTAAACCATAATGCTGCGGTGATGAATCTGCATCAAGTGCAAACTCATTGATTAGTTGTTTACCTAAATGACCACGGCAACCTTCAGCAAAAATAGTGTATTTTGCACGAAGCTCCATGCCTGGCATGTAACCGTCTTTTTCATTACCATCTTTGTCTACACCCATATCACCAGTAATAATGCCTTTTACTGCTTCATCTTCAATTATTAAAGAGTGTGCGCTAAATCCTGGAAATATCTCTACGCCTAAGCTTTCAGCTTGCTCTGCAAGCCATCGACATACATTGCCCATAGATACAATGAAGTTACCATCATTATGAAATGTTTTTGGTGTAGCAAAGTGGGGGATTGATGTCGCTTTTTGCTCGTTATTAAACCAATAAATTTCATCATTAGTTACTTTGGTTGTAACCGGTGCGCCAAGCTCTTGCCAATTAGGTAGTAGTTCATCCAAAGCTCTGGTTTCAAAAACAGCACCAGAGAGTACATGTGCACCTACTTCAGAACCTTTTTCGACTACGCAAATCATGCACTCTTGTTGTTTTTCTTGTGCTAATTGCGCGAGTTTAATTGCACTTGAAAGCCCAGCAGGGCCTGCACCAACAATTACTACATCAAATTCCATGGTTTCACGTTCGACCATAATAACCTCTTTATCTATGACGGACTTATTTGAATGTTTACTACGCATTTAAATAAGGTGTACAGCCTATTTATAACCTTGCAAATTAAACGTTACAGACTGTGAATAGTTAAAGGTTATTTTAGGTTGACGTTTACGTCAACAGGAAGTAGTCTAATTCCATAAAATAAATAGGTTGACGTCCACGTTACCTTGTAGGTTTAAATAATTATGGAGTTCCTATGAAAGTTCTCGTACCAATAAAAAGAGTGATTGATTACAACGTAAAAGCACGCGTTAAAAGTGATAACAGCGACGTTGATTTAACCAACGTTAAAATGGCAATGAACCCGTTTTGTGAGATTGCTATAGAAGAAGCAATTCGCCTTAAAGAAGCCGGTACCGCCACTGAAGTGGTTGCCGTAACTATTGGTCCAAAAGCATCACAAGAACAATTACGCACAGCATTAGCATTGGGCGCTGACAAAGCTATTCACATCGAAACCGATGAAAAGCTCGAGTCACTTCATATTGCAAAACTACTCGCTAAAATTGTAGAGCAAGAAACGCCTGAACTTGTCATTTTAGGTAAGCAGTCAATTGACTCAGATAATAATCAAACAGGTCAAATGCTTGCTGCATTAACTAATCGCGGGCAGGGTACATTTGCATCAAAAGTAGTTATTGAAAATGGCAAAGTAAACGTAACACGCGAAGTTGATGGCGGGCTGCAAACGGTAGCACTTAATTTACCGGCAGTTGTTACAACTGATTTACGCTTAAATGAGCCTCGCTATGCATCACTGCCAAATATTATGAAAGCCAAACGTAAGCCGCTTGAAGTAATAGCAGCAGATTCGCTTGGTGTTGATTTAACACCGCGTATGCAATTAATAAGTGTAGAAGAGCCAGCTAAACGCACCGCAGGAATTATTGTAGAAGACGTAGCGCAGCTTGTAGAAAAATTAAAAACAGAGGCAAAGGTGATTTAAAATGAAAACACTCGTAATTGCAGAGCATGACAACGGTGCCTTAAAACCAGAAACCTCAAAAACTATTAACGCTGCAGTAAAAATGGGCTTTCCTATTGATGTACTAATAGCAGGTAACAACTTAAGCGCAATGAGCTCACAAGTTGCAAGCATTGATGGCATAGCTAATGTTTTAGTTGCCGATAATAGCGTTTATGAACATCAGTTAGCTGAGAACATGAGCGATTTAGTTTTATCACTTAGCGACACCTACAGCCACATTGTTGCAAGTGCTACTACAACGGGCAAAAACTTTATGCCACGTGTTGCCGCGCTATTAGATGTTGCGCAAATTTCTGAAATTATCGCAGTAGTGGACGCCGATACATTTAAACGACCTATTTATGCAGGTAATGCAATCGCCACGGTTAAATCACTCGACAGTAAAAAAGTAATTACCGTACGTGCCAGTAGCTTTGATTTACAAGGTGAGCAATCAGCTGTTGCTATAACAAGCATTGATACAGTATCAGATTCGCAATTAAGCAGCTTTGTAAGTGTTGAGCAAACAGAATCAGAACGCCCTGAGCTTACAGCTGCTAGTGTGGTCATATCGGGTGGTCGCGGTATGCAAAACGGCGAAAACTTTGCATTACTTAATGGTATTGCCGATAAACTAGGTGCAGCTATTGGTGCATCGCGTGCAGCAGTTGATGCAGGCTTTGTACCTAACGACATGCAAGTAGGGCAAACAGGTAAAATTGTAGCGCCTAATTTATACATTGCAGTAGGTATTAGCGGTGCTATTCAGCATTTAGCGGGTATGAAAGACTCAAAAGTAATCGTCGCGATTAATAAAGACCCTGACGCACCTATTTTTCAAGTTGCAGATTACGGTTTAGTGGCAGATTTATTTGAAGTACTGCCACAGTTAGAGAGTGCTTTATAGCCTTCAAATAAACAAACTTATTCTGGTTGAAAGCTGTGATACTCTTTGGGTATTACGGCTTTTTTTGTTGTTTTAAGGTAATGCTTTACTTGGATAAGGATATTTATGAATAGTGGTGATATAGGATTAACTATTGTTTCAACCTTTATGTTTTTATTTTCATGTGTTTGGACCGCTCTCGCTTGGGGTTTTAGCGTTCATGAAGTTAAGCAACAGCAAAGTACAAAAATCCATATGGCTGCAAAAATCTCTTGGTATGGGATGTTCTTAGTTCATGTATTTTTACTTTTTTCACTCTGGTTTTATAGCTTTTCAAAGGGAAGTCTGTTTTTAACCTTATTAACATCACATATAAGTTTTTACTTATTTTTTGTAAAAAATCTTAAATAAAAATATATTGAACAAAAAAACCAGCTACTAGGCTGGTTTTTCAATATTTTAAAACAGTTTACTTACTAATTAGTAAGTTGCGCTGCCTTTAGTGCGAGGGAAGGCAATAACGTCACGTACGTTGCCCATACCTGTTACATAAGCAACTAAGCGTTCAAAGCCTAAACCAAAGCCTGAGTGCGGCACGCTACCGTATTTACGTAAATCGCGGTACCAGCTGTAATCTTCTTTGTTTAAGCCCATTTCTTCTAAGCGTGCATCAAGTACATCAAGGCGTTCCTCACGTTGTGAACCGCCAATGATCTCACCAATACCAGGTGCTACAACGTCCATTGCGGCAACGGTTTTACCGTCTTCGTTTTGGCGCATGTAAAATGCTTTAATGTCACGAGGGTAGTTTTTAATAACTACCGGTGCTTTAAAGTGCTCTTCAGCTAAGTAACGCTCGTGCTCAGATTGTAAATCTACACCCCATTCAACAGCGTACTCAAACTTTTTGCCACAGTTTTTAAGGATTTCTACAGCGTCTGTGTAGTCAACTTGTGCAAAGTCTTTATCTACAAACTCTTCTAAACGCGTAATTGCGGTTTTTTCTACACGTTGTGCAAAAAATTCCATGTCATCACGGCGCTCTTCAAGTACGGCTTTAAACACATACTTAAGCATGTTTTCAGCAAGTTTTGCTATATCTTCTAAATCAGCAAACGCTACTTCAGGTTCTACCATCCAAAATTCTGCAAGGTGGCGAGATGTATTTGAATTCTCTGCGCGGAATGTAGGGCCAAATGTATAAATTTTTGACATTGCAGACGCGTAAGTTTCGCCATTTAACTGACCAGATACAGTAAGGAATGCTTCTTTACCGAAGAAATCTTCGCTGTAATCAACTTCGCCTTTGTCTGTAAGTGGTAAGTTTTGCATATCAAGCGTTGATACACGGAACATTTCGCCAGCACCTTCACAGTCACTTGCCGTAATGATTGGCGTGCTGATCCAGTAAAAGCCTTGCTCGTGGTAAAAACGGTGAATAGCTTGTGCTAAACAGTTACGTACACGAGTTACCGCGCCAATCATATTTGTACGAGGGCGAAGGTGAGCGTGCTCACGTAAGTACTCAATGCTGTGGCGTTTTGCCGACATTGGGTATGAATCTGGGTTCTCTACCCAACCTAATACAGTCACTGAGTTAGCTTGAATTTCGTAAGATTGACCTTGGCCAGCAGATTGAACTAAAACACCAGTAACCGACACAGAACAACCGGCTGTTAAGCTAGTAACTTCATCATAATTATTCAGTGAATTAGGAACTACCGCTTGAATAGGATCAAAACACGAACCGTCATGAACGGCTAAAAATGAAATTCCTGCTTTTGAATCGCGGCGAGTACGGATCCAGCCTTTAATTGTTACTTGGCTGTCTACCGCAACATTGCCTTTTAATAGCTCTGAAATCGCTAAATGGCTCATCTTCACTCCAATGATATAAGTTGCCTAACTATTTTATTTTAACTGTGCGCAACACTCGGGCATAAATTGCACATAAACGGCGCTGCACTTGAACCCTGTATCTTACCTAGTAAAGTTAAATAAAAAAACTATTGTGGGCAACTCTTTAAAAGTTTTTATGCATGCGGTTTATTTTTAAACAGTTTTTAGAGTTTAATTGCCACTATTATGATTTGTTGCTCTGAAATTTAATGATTTTGTGGCATTATTAACATCCAAACTAAATTAATATTTATTCACCCTTAAAAAATCGATGCTATGAAACAAGTTTTTATTTTACGAGGACTACCAGGAAGTGGTAAGTCTTACTACGCGCAAAGCCTTGCTGACGAATTAGGTGGAGCCGACGAAAGTCAGTATCTAATTTGCTCAACTGATGATTACTTTAATAATGAGCAGGGCGAATATCATTTCGATAAATTTAAGTTACCACAATTTCATAATTTAAATTTGGCGCGCTTTATAAATGCACTTGCTCAAGGCATTCCATTGGTGATTGTAGATAACACCAATATTAAAAAGTGGGAATTTATAGCTTACTCTCAAGCTGCCGTTGCTTTAGGTTATCAAGTAAAAGAAGTGATAGTGGGTGAAGTAAAAGACAAAGCTATGCAGCACCTATACGCTAAACGAAACTCACATAATGTGCCGCTAAAAACAATAAGTAAAATGGCCTACATGTTTGAGTGGTAATCACTTAGAGATTAGATAAGGCTTTTATATCGCATTGTGTAATGGCATCTAAATGAGCAGTGATTTTTTCATTGCTCCAATCCCACCAAGCTATATCTAGCAGCGTATTTATTGTTTTATCGTCAAATCTGGTTTTTATCACTTTAGCGGGATTTCCACCTACAACGCTATAAGCAGGTACATCGCAGGTAACAACTGATTTACTGGCAATAATAGCGCCGCTGCCAATTTTTACCCCGGGCATAATTGTAGCGTTATAACCAATCCAAACATCATGACCAATTTCTGTATTGCCTTTAAAGGGTAAATCATTTGATTTTGGTACAAATTTTTCCCAGCCATTACCAAATATAAAAAATGGATAAGTAGAAAATCCAGAAGTTTGATGGTTAGCGCCATTCATTATAAAAGTAACGTCTTTAGCTATCGCACAAAACTTACCTATGATCAGACGATCCCCAATAAAATCGAAATGGTAAAGCACATTTTTTTCAAAATTCTCAGGGCCATCAGGATCGTCATAATATGTATAATCGCCTACTTCAATATTGATAGAAGTAATATAGT
Organism: Pseudoalteromonas sp. SR41-1; assembly: GCF_014164015.1. Taxonomy (NCBI): domain Bacteria; kingdom Pseudomonadati; phylum Pseudomonadota; class Gammaproteobacteria; order Alteromonadales; family Pseudoalteromonadaceae; genus Pseudoalteromonas; species Pseudoalteromonas sp. SR41-1. The sequence goes on along the minus strand of NZ_JACJEK010000003.1, from coordinate 21,189 downwards.
TTTTTAAAAAACCTACTTGAGGAAAACCTTCCATTGGTGAAGGATTATTGGGGTTTGGTCCGTTCATGGGGTTTCCTCTTAACTTTGAGTTAGGTATAGATATTAATCTATAGATTTATAAACGGCTAGTGGGTGCGATGTGCTTAGTGATACATGCACTTCGTCGCCTGGGTTTACCACAACTTCATGGCTTACTCGGCTAGTTACCACCGTAGAACACGCAAGTTTTACAGCGCACAAGCGGCTGCCACCTTCAAAGCGTACCCAAATCACTTCGCCGTTATTACCAACACTGCTTTGTACAAGCAATACATCGTCAGGGCGTAGTAGTACATCAACGTCGCCACTTTCACAGTCAACGCAATGAGCTGGCGCATTACCAATTGAGGTAGTGGCTTGTCCTTGGCTAAATTGGCCGCTAATAAAGCTGGCTTCACCTAAAAAACGTGCTACAAAGCGATTGTTTGGGGTACTAAAGCAGCGCTCGGGTGTATCGATTTGCTGAATTTTACCGCCTTTAAGCACACCAACACGATCGCCAACTGAGAGTGCTTCTTCTTGGTCATGTGTTACCCAAATCGCCGGTACGCCAGCGGCTTTAAGTGCGTTTCTAATATCCCAACGAAGCATGTCTTTAAGAGCGGCATCTAAGTTTGAAAGCGGCTCATCAAGTAATACAAAGTCAGGTTGGTGGGCAAGGGTACGCGCAAGTGCAACGCGCTGCTTTTGTCCGCCAGAAAGCGTTGCTGGTTTTTTGTCTCTAAAATCGCTCAACCCAAGTAGGTTTATCCAATACTCAGCAGGGGCTGTATCTTTTAATCTAAAGCAAATGTTTTGCTGTACGGTTAAGTGCGGAAATAACGCAAAATCTTGAAATACCATGCCTACACTGCGTTTTTCAGGAGGTATTGTTAATTTGGGTGTAGCGCGCCATTTACCTGTGTTTATTTCGCCTTCGCTAATAGGTATAAGGCCAGCAAGGGCTTGTAAAATTGTACTTTTACCACAACCTGTTGGCCCTACAAGCATAAGGATTTCGTTTTCACCCAGCGAAAAGTTTAAATCGCTTACTACGCGGTTACTGCCATAATCTATAGACAACTGACTTACAGATAGCATTGTTTCTTAAATCCTTAATGTTCAAACTGGTTGCGTTTTTCGCCAGACATCATAATAGCTAACCCGCAGGCAGATATCACTACTAACAATAACCCTGGAATCGCGGCGCGACCAAAATAGCCCGCTTCGTATACACGCCATAAATATGTAGAGAGGGTTTCAAACCCTGTTGGGCCAAGTAGTAGCGTGGCTTCTAGTTCGCGCATTGACTCTAAAAACACCAGTGCTGCACCGGCAATAATACCGCGCATAGTTAAAGGTAGTGTTATGCGAGTAAATACTTCACGTGGGCTTGCCCCTAATACGCGCGCAGACTTTACTAAGCTTGGATCTAAGTGTTCGGTGCTTGTTCTAACAGAGCCTACAGCAAGTGGTAAAAATCGCAGCATATAAGCAATAATAAGCAATCCCAGTGTTTGATATAAAAACGGCAACTGCAAACCACCGTAAACAAGCGCTGTGCCCATTACTATACCCGGAATACCAAAACCAAAGTAAGTAACACGCTCCATTATACGACCCGCTTTTCCACTCAGTGCAGCATGTGCAACGGGGATCGCAACGATAACGGCTACAATTGCCGCAATACCCGATGCATACGTAGAGTTCCACGCAATATTAAAATCAAATGAGCTAAAACCATCGCGAGCTAACCAAAGCGAAAATATAGCCAAAGGCAAGCCAATAGCAAGCAGTAAAACAGGTGCAAACGTAACAAACATGGCACTTAATTGTACTTTACTTGGAAATAAAATTAACGGGCGACCATGGCGCTCAGGTGCTGTTTTTATTTGTGATTCAACTAAAAGTAAAAAACCAACAATAACCATCAGCTGAAGTGAAAGCATTGCAGCGCGCCCTAACGCAAAGGCGTTGTATTCAACATAAATTACGCGGGTAAAGGTATCTAGGCGCATCATTGCGGGCGTACCAAAGTCTGATAACGTATAAAGCGCGACTAACAAAGAGCCTGCTGCAATACCGTTAACTACGCGCGGTAATATAACTTTAAATATACTTTGCGTCATCGACATGCCCAGCGTTCGTGCGGCATTAACCATGCTTGCATCAAGGCTCAGTAGGGATGAGCGAGTTGTCATCATTACAAACGGGAAGGTATAAAGCGTCATTACAATGGCGGCACCTGTTAGGCCATACATTGATGGTGTTTCTATTCCTGTTAAGGTATTTATTTCGCCACCGGGGCCAAAAGCAGCATAAAGTGTAAATGCGCCAATATAACTGGGAATTGCCAGTGGGGCTGCAAATACAACCAGCCAGAGCTTTTTAAATGGTAAATGCACATACGCGCTAATAAACGCCAGTGGCACACCAATTAAAATAGATCCAAGTACCGTTAAACCCATTAACGATAACGTGTTACCTAAAATTTGCAGGTTGTGGGTGTCAAACACTGAGCTCGCATCGCTTGCAAGCACAATTAATACATAAACAGGGGTAAGCGCAACAAGCGCTGCAAGCAGCGCCATTGGATAAGAGGCAGGTATTTTCATTACAATACGCCGCTGCTTCGCATCAAATCTATAGTAGGGCGTAAATCAGCTAGCTGTGTTAAATCTACTTTAGGTGGAGAAATATTAGCAAGTGACGGTAAACCCTCAGGTTGGGTAATACCATTTACTAACGGAATTTCGTACGCTTCACTGGCTAAGTAACCTTGTACTTCTTTACTTAGTAAGTAACGCATAAAGTTAGTTGCAAGCGAATCGTCGTTAAGCGCTAATACACCCGATGCATTAACTAAACAGCCCGCATCATTTTGTGTAAATGCTAAATCTAGCTTGGCATCAGGCTTACCTGATTTTAAACGCAAAGTGTAATAGTGATTAGCAAAACCAATATCAACTTCACCGCGTTCAACGCCCATAACAACACCTAGCTCGCCGGCGTATGTTTTAGCACGTTTTTGAATCTTTTTAAGCCACTTAGCGGTTTTGTCATCGCCTTCTAAGATTCGCATTGCGGTTACAAACGATTGAAAAGAAGCGTAGGCGGGCGCCCAGCCAATACTTAAATCGCTGTCGGCAATTTCCATAATACTTGTTGGAATTTGATCTTTAGTCAAACGCGACGTGTTATATGGCAATGTACGAATACGGCCAGTTACAGGTGCCCACTCTTTATATCTAAATTGTGGTTGTAACTGAGCAGATAAATCACTTGGGATGGGTTGTGCAAGGCCAGCATCGGTTACTAAACCAATTGCGCCTGAATCAACTGCCCAAAATAAATCAGCGCGGCGAACGCCAGCTTTAGCTTCTGCAACAATGGTATTTGCTAAAGCAGCAGTAGGACCTCGGCGTATACCGAGTTTAAAGTCTGGATTTTTTTTCTGGATTGCTTGTAATACGTTTTCATACAAACCACCTTCGCCTCGGCCTAAATAAAGCGTTAACTCGCCTTTAAGCTTTGGTAAATCGTCAACAGAAACAGGGTTTGCTATATCAGCGGCTAGCGCACGAGAAAGAGGCAGTGGCAATGAGCCAACCACCCCTAACGCGGCTAGGCCTTGAATAAAGGTCCTACGCTTCACTTAAAATACATCCTTACGTGCTTTTTCGGCTTTTTCTATTAAAACCTTAGCGCGGTCTAATTTTGTTTGCATATCACTGATCACATCGCGTACTTCGTCTACGCTTTTGCTGTTTGTAATGGCTTGTGGCAGTGTTACGTTAAAGTCTTTTTCCAGCACTTCAACTAGTTTTGCATCTTGTTCAATAAGAGTTCCTTCAACGCCTTCAAACAGGTGCAGATAAGTATCGTGAACAATTTCAGTTGCTTCGTCTCGTAAACGCTCAGCAAATTTAGCTACTACACGGTCTAATTTGTGCTTAATTTCATCAATTGTGGCACTTTGTGTCATTTGAGTTGTAGCGGTTGCTTTTACTGTGTCTAACAAGCCTTTTTGCTGGAATTTTGCAGCAAGCTTAACAGCCCCAAGGCCTTGCCACAAGGCTATGTTCATCGCTTTTTGCTGTTTACGAACTTCCTCAGCAGGCTCTTTATTATCAATGGCCATTTTTACGCCATAAAGACCCTGCCAAATAGAAGCGTATACTGGTACAAAGTTAGTTTCTATTGCGCTGTGAAACTTAACTGATTCCCAATATTCAATTAAATCATCAGTTTTTACAGATTTTGCGCCTTTAGTATCGTAGTCGCTTACCATGGTATCAACTTTGCCTACCATCCATTCTACTTCTTCTGCGTAACTTTTAAGGTTAGCTTGAAGATGATTAACATGCTCGCCAATAGGGCCGTTAGCTAATACTGGTTGAGCCATAAACGCCGAGGCTAGTAAAAGGCTTGCACCTAAAGTTTTGGCTGGTTTAAATAGTAATTTCATAGCAAAGAAGTCCAAAAAGGTAATTGTAAATGATAGACATTATCATATAGCTAATGGTTAACGAGATCAATAACTACAAACTCGCTTAATAGATAAAAACACTAAATGTAGCGGTAGGTTACAGCAAATAGCGCTATAACCTGTATTAGGATTAGTTATTGAGACCGACTATTAAGCGTAATGCTTGCCTTTAATGGCATTATAAATGGCATCACACAGTGTTTTTATACTTGTGTCGTCACTTATATACGGTGGCATAAGGTAAATTAGTTTACCGAATGGGCGTATCCATACACCTTGCACTACAAAATAAGCCTGAATTTTAGCAACATCAACATTGCCCGCAGCCTCGTTCAGTTCAACAACACCTATTGCTCCTAAGGTACGCACATTGGCAACCGCATCTAGTTCACTGCATTTATTAAGTTGTTGTAACTGTGTGTTTATTTGCTTTATTCGTTGTTGCCAGTTTTGTTCAAGTAATAAATCAATACTTGCGCAGGCCGCTGCACAGGCAAGCGGATTACCCATAAACGTAGGGCCGTGCATTAAAACACCGGCTTCACCTTCGCTTATGCCAATGGCTATTTTATCGCTAGTGATAGTGGCCGATAGCGTCATTGAACCGCCGGTTAATGCTTTACCAATACACATTATATCGGGTTCTATATTGGCGTGCTCTACAGCAAATAATTTACCTGTACGGCCAAAGCCTGTGGCAATTTCGTCGCAAATTAGCAGTACGTTATATTGGGTGCATAATTTACGCACGCAGGCTAAATAATCAGGGTGATAAAAGTTCATACCACCTGCGTTTTGTACAATAGGCTCAATGATAAAGGCGGCTACTTGGCTGTGGTTTGCTTTAAAGTATTCTTCAAGCTCTTGGGCTTCAGTTTGGTTAAACTCGAACCCAAAATTACTCACCGGTGCAGGCACAAAAACGTGTTCAGGTAAAAAGCCTGAATATAAACTATGCATTGAGTTAACGGGGTCGCATACGCTCATGGCTGCAAACGTGTCGCCATGGTAGCCCTTGTAAGGCGTCATTAATTTTTGTTTTGTTGTAATGCCTTGGCTTAACCAATATTGCAGCGCCATTTTTATTGCTACTTCAACACTTACCGATCCGCTGTCGGCTAAAAACACTTTAGTTAAACTAGGCGGCGTTATATTTACTATTTTTTTGCACAGCTCTACCGCGCTGTTATGCGTAATACCGCCAAACATAATGTGGCTCATATTATTAATTTGCTCAATCATGGCGTTATTTATAACAGGGTTGTTATAGCCATGTATTGCGCTCCACCACGAGGCCATGCCATCGATTAATTGCTCGCCAGTTTCGAGGTGAATAATATTGTGATTAGCATGTGTAACAGGGTATACCGGAATTGGCTTAGTCATCGATGTATATGGGTGCCAAATGTGCTCACGATCAAAATCAAGGTCAATCGTATTCTTTTTAATCATATGTAAACTTTAACTTGGTGGGCTTCGTTGACAATGGTACTTCAACTCGTAGACTAAGCCAATATCACCGCTGAGAAAAAAATAAGAGAGTATTATGGAACTTGCACCTGTTCGTCACGATTGGACCCACGCTGAAGTTAAAGCATTATTTGAAATGCCATTTAACGATTTACTGTTTAAAGCCGCATCGGTTCACCGTGCTAACTTCAACCCAAATGAAGTGCAAATTTCTACGTTGTTATCAATTAAAACAGGCGCTTGCCCAGAAGACTGTAAGTACTGCCCGCAGTCAGGCCATTACAGAACTGATTTAGAACGCGAACGCTTAATAGAAGTAGAAAAAGTAGTAGAGCAAGCACGCCTTGCAAAACAAAAAGGCGCTACCCGTTTTTGTATGGGGGCTGCATGGTCAGATCCAAAAGACAGAGACATGCCATACATTTCGCAAATGGTTAAAGAAGTAAAAGAGCTAGGGTTAGAAACCTGTATGACGCTAGGTAAACTCACAAATGAAAAAGCCCATGAACTTAGAGACGCTGGGCTTGATTACTACAACCATAACCTTGACACGTCACCTGAGTATTACGAGCAAATTATATCAACCCGTACTTTTCAAGATAGATTAAATACCATTGACCACGTACGCGATGCCGGTATGAAAGTATGCTCAGGCGGAATAGTCGGTATGGGTGAGCAAGCAAGCGACCGTTTTGGACTACTTATGCAACTAGCTAATTTGCCACAACAGCCAGAAAGCGTGCCTATTAATATGCTCGTTAAAGTTAAAGGCACTCCGCTTGAAAACGTAGACGATTTAGATCACTTTGAATTTATACGTACCATAGCAACAGCGCGCATTATGATGCCACACAGTTATGTACGTTTATCGGCAGGGCGTAACGCCATGAACGAGCAAATGCAATCGATGTGCTTTTTTGCAGGCGCTAACTCAATATTTTATGGTGATAAACTCCTTACCACCGAAAATCCCGACGCTGATGCCGATATGAACCTAATTAAAAAACTAGGCATGAACCCAGAAAAACGTCACGACTATTCCGACGAAGCAGTTGAAGCCTCGCTTTCATCGCAAGTAGCCGACAAAGCAACCTCTGAATTGTTTTACGAAGCGTAGGCTTATATCAATGCCTTTTGATTTTATAAATACGCATCTGCAGGCTCGCCTGCAAGATGCACTGCTTCGTAAACGCCACGTAGTACATCACGCTACAGCACGCACCATAATGGTTAATAATAAAACCTACCTTAACTTTGCCAGTAACGACTACTTAGGCTTTGGTGATGAGGCTGTTAACCTTAATGACTCCCACGCATTAGGGAGTCACAGCTCAGCATTGGTTACGGGTTATCAGGCTCAGCAAAAAGCGCTTGAACAATACTTATGTGAGCAATTTGGTTATGGCGCAGGAATGTTATTTAATTCAGGGTTTAGCGCTAATAGCAGCGTAATTAAAGCGTTGTTTCAAGATAAAGCGGCTGCGCAAAACAGCACTATTTTTCAAGATAAGTTAAATCATGCAAGTTTGATTGACGGGGCTATGAACTCAAACGCGGCTTTAGTGCGTTTTAATCACAACGACATGAACCATTTACGCTCACGGCTCGAAAAATCAAAAGCGCAAAACAAGCTTATTATAAGCGAAGGCGTATTTTCGATGGATGGCGATACCGCGCCTCTTAAAGAATTACTCGCACTTGCAAAACAGCACAACGCATGGCTAATGATTGACGACGCACACGGCTTTGGTGCATTAGGCAAAACCGGTTTGGGCAGTTGCGAAGCGTTTATTACTCAAACGCTGCCAGATATATTAGTCATTACCTTTGGTAAAGCAGTGGCTAGTAGTGGCGCGTGTGTATTGGGCAGTAAACAGTTTATTGATTACATGCTGCAATTTAATCGCGATTACACGTATTCAACCGCCATGTCACCGCTTATGGCAAGCCACACACTTGCGCGTATTAAAAGCATAAAAACAGCTGATGATAAACGCGATAAGCTAAATGCCAATATTGCATTATTTAAGCAACTCGCTAAAAGCCATAATATTGCTGTAATGGAGTCAAACACAGCCATTCAGCCCATTGTATTAGGCTGCGCTGAGCAAACGTTGCAAGCGGCAGATAAACTTAAACAACAGTGTATTTGGCTCACTGCAATTAGACCGCCGACGGTTGCACATAACACCTCACGTTTACGCATTACTTTAACCGCCGCACATACCGAGCAAGACATAACGCACTTAGTTAAGCATTTAGTAGGTGCAATAGCATGACTGCTCAGCCAGTATTAAAAACAGACCTAGTGCAAACACAACTTGTAAAACCTTGCCTAGTAAGTAGCGAATTGGATATAGAGATAAACAAGGATTTAAGCAAGGAGCTAAATAAGGAGCTTAAAAAGTCTACACAAAGTAAGTTTTCAAAAGCGGCGGCGAGTTATAACGCCCATGCAAATGTACAAAAAAATGCTGCGAGCGATCTATTTTCACTCATAAAACCAGGCTTTAATAAAAATAAGCTTTGTGTTGATTTAGGCGCAGGCCCGCTTGTTAATACACATACCTTACAAAGTATGTTTGCAAGCGTTATTGCCATGGATTTGAGCATAAGCATGCTGCAAAGTAGTAATTTAACCGCACCAAAAATATGCGCCGATATGGATAACTTACCGCTACAAGCAAACAGTGTTGATGTAATTTACAGTAATTTTGCAGTGCAGTGGTCTGCTAATTTTTCGGCTTTAATGCAATCACTTTACAGCATATTAAAACCAGGCGGGCAGGCGTACATAAGCGCTGTGGTAGAGGGCTCACTTAACGAAATAAAAACAGCCTTTGCAGCGCTTGATTCTAACAGCCACATAAATACCTTTAATAGTGAGCTGCATATAAACCAATCAGTCCAAAATGCAGGGTTTACTATTAATAGCGCTAAAAAACGTATTTACACCGATGAATACACAACACCTTTAAAAGCTATTGCCTCAATTAAAGCTATAGGTGCAACTACGCAAAATCATACCAATACGCGCCAAGGGTTACTTACTAAATCGGCGCTACAAAAAGTATGCAGTGCGTATCCGCTTATAAATAATAAAGCATGTGTGTCTTATCATGTGGTGCTGTTATCATTAAAAAAAAGCGATTAATTGCTCAAGTTAAAACTTAAACCAAAGTTAGATTCAGATCATAAGGCAAAGCATGAAAGAATTTTTTATAACAGGCACCGACACCGATGCCGGAAAAACCCACGTTACCAGTTTGCTATTAAAGTTACTTGCCCAACATAAAAAACAAGCTATTGGCTTTAAGCCCCTTGCTGCTGGCTGCGAAATGGCGTTCAATCAGCTAGTAAATGCTGATGCTCTCATACTAATGGAAAGCGCAACAGTAAGCGCTAAATACGACGTAGTTAATCCGTTTGCGTTTGCACCCCCTATTGCACCGCACATAGCCGCTGAGAAAGTTGGAGTGAGTATTACTGTAGATAAACTAAGTGATGCTTATAAAAACGTAAAACAACAGGGCGCTGACATCATCCTTACTGAAGGTGCTGGTGGTTGGGCATTACCTATTAATAAAAACGATTATTTATACGACTGGGTTAAAGCAGAGCAACTGCCGGTAATACTTGTTGTTGGTATGAAGCTAGGTTGCTTAAATCATGCGTTACTAACCGCTGCGCATATGCAAAGTATGGGTATAAACTGCGTTGGTTGGATTGCAAACCAAGTCGATAAAAATATGGACGAGTACCAAGCAAACCTTGATTCACTTAAAGCACGTTTACCGTTTCCAATACTTGCTATAAGCCCATACAGCGAGCAAACTCCTAAGTTACAAATATACAAAAGCTTGCTTAGTGCGTTATCTATAAACACTTAAGTGGTTTTAAAAAAGTTACTTTTTTAGGTAAATCTTGAAATAGTCAGCCTTAGTACACATATAAACGTTTATAAATACATAGCTTGCTTAAAGACAATGTTACTAAGGACATAACGACTATATGACGCACCCATTTATTGAAAACTACGCCCCAGATGCGCACGTAAGCGCTGAGCCAAAGGCACTAAACTATGGCTTACCTAAAAAACGCGTAGGTATAATTGGTGGAGGCACAGCTGGCGCCACAATAGCCATTAGGCTTGCTGCGTTAGGGTTAGAAACTTATGTGCTTGAAAAGAAAAAGTCGTTAATTGATGGCCCTCCAATGTGCCATTTGCACGCAGGTGGCAACTTATATCGTGAAATACCCGACGAAGACTGCATAGATTTACTTAAGCAATGTATAGATATTGCGCGCCTTTATCCTCACACCATAGATGTTCGTCCCACAGTATTTGCCGTACCCAAGCGCGATGACGATTCACCGGAGGATTTATTTCCGCGTTTAGATAAATTAGTAAAATCCTACAGCGAGCTTGTTGAGCAAGATAGCGCTAATAAAGTATTAGGCGAGCCAGAGCATTATTATCAGTTATATAGTTATGAGCAAATGCTAAAGCTTGCTAAACAAAAACAAGTAGCCAAGCCCACGTCGTTAGATGAGTGGATGATACCCGTTGCTAAGCATTTAGATTTAGATAAGCTAAAGTTTCCGCTAATTGTTGCACAAGAATATGGCTGGAATATTTTTCGTTTATCGGCCAGTGCACAACTCGCTCTTGCACAGTACAAACACGCTCACGTTTTAACAAGCACCAGTGTTAAAAATGTATCGCCAGTTATAAATACCAATAATGATAAGCAAACACTTAAGTGGCGCATTGAATACCAATCAGAGCCAAGCCTTGATGAACAACCTGTTACTCAAACCGATACGCAAACCATTGAGGTAGATTACCTTATTAATGCGTGTGGTTTTCAAACCGGTATTATTGACGACCTCGTTGGGGTAGATGTAAAACGCATGGTCGAATTTAAAGCCTCTTATATAACTCATTGGCAAGGTGCTGGTGGGCAAATACCCGAAATAATTATTTACGGTAACCGTGGCACGCCAGAAGGTATGGCGCAGCTAACGCCTTACCCTAACGGGTATTTTCAAATACATGGCATGACTAACAACATTACATTGTTTAATGATGGGTTAGCTGATGCAACGCCAATGAGCGCACAACCTAAACTTCCCAATAAATACCTGCATTATATTAAAGATGGCTGGGATGAAGCAGCCTTGCAAACACGCACCCAAACAGCAATTGATTATGTAGCCGAGTTTGTACCTGCATTTAAAACAGCTAGCACACAAAATAATGCCTTGTATGGCGGGCAACAAATCCCAGGGGATGACGACACTTTGCGCGTAGCCGATGTAAGTTTATATTCGCATATTAGTTACGCACGGGCCGAAAATGTTAAAGCATCGTCAACGTTAATAGCGGCAGATCAAATAGTGGGTGAGTTTATAAAATTAGGAATAATAAGCAGCGATCCTGCTGTAAATCATCACCGCAGTGCCCACCAATGGTCGTACCTTAAATATAATAGCGGCGAAAAAATTGACGAAGTTGCACGCATATTAGCAGGTGAGCGTGGTTTTCCAATTGATATGGCAGAACTAAATAACAGCTTGTAATAAACTGATTTATAAAGAAACTTCAGTCTTAAATTTGCTATAAAACGTCTCTCAAAAAAATTATCAATAAACACATAAATAACACTTGTGTTATGACATAGTTTGTCACAGAATAGCGCTAACGTTATGACATAGTGTGTCATAACGTAGTGATTGCTTTAACCTAATTTATTTTAAGCGTTCGGTGATCAATATTAATTTTGTGAGGACAATATGAAACGTGTATTTTTGTTTTTATTAACTAACCTAGCGGTTATGTTGGTATTAGGTGTAGTGCTTTCAATAATAATGAGTGCGCTGGGCTTAAGCCATCGTAGTCTTGGCGGAATTTTACTTATAGCCACCGTATTTGGTTTTGGTGGATCGTTTATTTCGTTATTTATGTCGAAATGGATCGCTAAAAAATCAACCGGCGCGCATGTAATTACGCAGCCCCGAAACGAAACCGAACATTGGCTTATACAAACGGTATCTGCGCAAGCAAAAAAAGCAGGTATTAAAATGCCAGAAGTGGCTATTTACGACAGCCCAGAAATGAACGCATTTGCAACCGGCCCAAGTAAAAACAACTCGTTAGTGGCAGTAAGCACAGGCTTAATGCACAACATGACAAAAGATCAAGCCGAAGCCGTACTTGCCCACGAAGTATCGCACGTGGCTAACGGCGACATGGTAACGCTTACCCTAATACAAGGCGTGGTAAACACCTTTGTAATATTTGCTGCAAAAGTACTGGCAGGCATAGTAGATAACTTTATTAATAGCGATGAAGAAGAGGGCGGCAGTAGCTGGACATACTTCTTATTCGATATGTTATTCCAAGTATTATTTGGTGTGCTAGCAAGTATAGTCGTGGCAAGTTACAGCCGTAAACGTGAATTTGCAGCCGACAGCGGCGCGGCAAAACTAGTTGGTGCCGACAAAATGCGTTCTGCCCTTGAGCGTTTAAAGCAAAACCATCCGTCGCAATTAGAAGGTTCAATGATGGCCTTTGGTATTGCAAGTGGTAAAGGTGTTGCTGAGTTGTTTTCGTCGCACCCACCGCTTGATGCACGAATCGACGCACTTCGTAAGTAATTATGTAAAATAGTTAATATACTAAGCCAGCTTAATTGCTGGCTTTTTTATGTTTACGTTAAAATACCAAAACACGCATGCACTGTGTTTATATACAGTACCTTGTATTGCTTTATAAAATCGTTACTTTTTTAAGCTATATGTGTTTACGGAGTTATTATGTATAAGTAAACTAAAATAATTTAAAAGCCAGCAATGCTGCTGGTTTTAATACTTAACATTTAATACTTAACAAGGATGCTTATTGTAGTGGAAAAGATGCAGCAAACTAAAGAATGCATTATGTGTTTTAGCGCTATAGATTCACGCGCTACAAAATGCCCGCAATGCACCTCACTTCAAGCTAAATATTCTAACTTAGAAAACAATCCCATTATTATTGGTGCATTGGCCTTAATTATTATTGGTATTTTTGGGTTTATTTTTTATCAAAATATATATGTAGCAGGGCTTGAAGAACAAGCACAAAAAAACCTAACTGCTAATGTAAACCAAATAAGCACTAAAAATGAAACCGATGGTTTGTATGTTGCCTGTATAGGGCAAATAAAAAATGAATCAGATTTTTCGTTTAAAAATATAAAGTTTAAGATCGATTTTTTAACAAATCAAAACGCACTAGTCGATACGCTATCAATAACCGACGAAGACCTAATTCTACAGCCTAATGACTCAACAAACTTTAGAGTAAGAGGGATAGCCCAAAAGTCTGCTAATAGTTATAACAAGTGCCAAGTAACAATAACCGATGCTTGGGCCTATAAATAAAAATGAATTTTTACGATTAAAAAAACCAGCTAAAAAGCTGGTTTTTAATATAAATAAATCTTTATTACTGAGAAAGGATAATCTCGGTAATACCTTCAGCAGAGAGTATTTCAATCCAGTAGCCGTCAGGATCTTTAATAAAGGCTAAGCCTTTCATTGAACCATCATCTGGTTTTTTTACAAACTCTACATCGTATTTTGCAAAGCGCTCACTGGCTGCGTAAACATCCGGCACGCTAATACCAATATGACCAAAGCCTTTAGGTTCTTGGTTACCGCTGTGGTAACCCTCAAAGCTGTCGTCGTTTTCAGTGCCCCAGTTATGGGTAAGCTCAATTAGCGCAGGGCGACGAAACACCCATTCTGCTTTAGTTTTATCATCACCTTGTGGTAATTCTTGCTCGTAGCCTAAAAAGTAAAGCGTAAACTTCATACCAGGAAAATCATACTTACCTAACAGCTTCATACCTAATACATTTTGGTAAAATTCAAGCGACGGCTTTGGATCTTTAATACGTAACATAGTTTGTTGCATAACAAAGCCCTGAGTGGCCTGTTCAACTTGTTCTGGAGATTCGTTATAGTTAGACATGGTGATCCTTTTAATGATTGGTATTACATCAATATATTCTAATACACTTAAAAATTTTATTAACCCACATAAAGTAAATATTATAAAAAAGCCAGCTTATAGCTGGCCCATATCAATAGTCATATTAAACTATTAGTATAATTCTTTGATACTTTTAGTAAAGTCAGATGCTCGTCTTGTCATTTTATGACCTGATTTAACTTTTAAAACAGTATCATCAAGTGAAAACTCACTCTTTGAATCTTTAAAATCTTGTTTTGCTGAAACAGTAACCTTTGTCAACAGTGCTAACTCTTCTTTATAATCAGCATCATCTTTACATATTTCAGAAACAGCCTCTAAAACAGCTACTGTGCGTTGACCCGCATGAGACATAATCCATTGGCTTTGGTATCTATCATCAGCAAGCTTAGCTTCATTAGCAGCAGCCATTTTCTTAAAGTCATCCCAATCAACATTTACATCTAATTTAGCGTTTCCACAAGAAGCTTTAACTTTTGCAACTTCTTCTGCAATACTTGCATCTGCAGCTCTAATTGCTTTTTTGTCTTTGATAGATGCATAAGCAGATGAGCTGCAAACAGCAATAATAAGTCCGGCTAAAATTTTTTGTTTCATAACTTCTTCCTTTTAGTGTTTAAAAAATATTATATATTGCTTCATAACTAACTTCAGGCAGATTCTCTACCTGGTTACCTAATTGAATCGTGAGTTCGCTTTTATTTAACTCTGCACTTTGAGTATCGGGAGTGCTCGATGGTAAAACCTTAACACTTTTTATATCTTTTACTGCTAAGGCATAATCATTGTCAATTAAACATACTTTTTCTAATGATTGTAAATAAGCTGAAAGTTTAGATGGGGTAGTCTTCAAATTGTTTTTGCCAAAGTTAGACCAAGCGACATCAAGGACAATTTGCGTACCACACTTTTCATTAAGGCTTTTTAAATGTTTTTTATACAACTTTTTAGCTTCAATTTTGCTAAAGGTTTCAAATTGTCGTTCTTTGTATTTTTCAATAATTCTTCTTTCTTTAGCTTTGTCTATAGAGCCCTGATAAATAACTTTAGTTACAGTACCATCGTCTAAATATACATTTGAATAAGAAACTAGAGTGCCAGATATTATTGTTTGGTCTTTATCGTTTCTAAAATTAACATTAGGCATGCCAATTAGTTTTAGGTAATAGCCTTCTCCAATATCGTTTTTGAACCTTTTATATAATAAAGTCTGCTCATCGAAGTGATGCTCGAATCCTCGGTAGTTAACATAGTATGTATCTTGTTTTTCATTAGGTACAATGAATAGCTGTGCTTCACGCTCTGAGTCATAACTGTAATAAACTTTGGATGTTTCGGTGGCAGATAATACGTTGGTAGATAACAAAAAAGCAGATAAAATTAGTGGTAATTTCATGTTTTAGTCCTTTAAGGTAAATATTAAATAAAATATTACATCCAGTAATTTAGCAGTACTATACTGCACTCTTTTATTTGCGTCAAAATTTACAGTAATAGATTTTATTAATATTATTTACATTCATAATTAGTGTAAAAAAGCAATAAGTGGTCGCTATTTAAACTGACTTATCTATTTCACCTTATCAGTTTAGCAAGAGCTTAAACTACTGACACGAGGATTATTTACTTCTAGTGATTCCCTAAGTGAAAACAGCTCTTAACATAAAAAAGCGAAGACGTAAGCAGTCAACATACAAAATTAACCTCACTATCCTGTAACCGCTTAGCCTCAGTAACGCAAAGTAATAAACGCCATGTAAAAATAGAGCGCGACAGCCTTGGCCGCGTAACTGCGCAGCATGCAAGCCTTGCAAGCGACTCACATATCGTTAATAACGCCAATTACTACAGCTACACAAAGCAAGGTAAAATTGCGCGTGCACATAATGCGCAATCAACACTTAAACAAACGTTTGATAAAGGCGGCAGGCTACTGTGCGCCGAGCAAGTAAATAACCAGCAACAAGCGCATACCTTAAAATACAGTTACGACGAATACGGCAAAAGGCAAACCCTTACCCTGCCAGACTCAACCACGCTTAAATACAGCTACAACCAGTTTGGCCAGCTAAGCGGCATTAACTTACTGCAAAACAATAGCAAAGAGGTTGAACTTGCGAAGCCGCTTGTAACATTAAGCTACGACAGCCAAGGCAATATTAAAACCCAGCAGTTTGGTAACAGCATAACCCTTACTCAACAGTTTGATGTATTTAACCGCTTAACGCAGCAGCAGCTTACACATCCATCGCAAACATTATTTGATACCTGTACGTACAACTACGACAGCGTCAACCAGCTTATTGCCCGTAAAAACGAAGGCGTAAGCAGCCAAAATATCAATTTTGAATACAACAGCCTCGGCCAGTTAATACAACAAAAATTGGCAGGCTCACGTGCTGATACAACCACATACTACCAGTGGGATAGCTTTGGTAACCCACAAAGCCAAACAGTTAAATCAAACACAAGCGATGCAGACCTTAGAGATACAGGCGAGCAGGGGATAGAACATGATGCAGCCAGCAACGAGTATACAGCCAGCTCTTCTATTGATTTAACGCGCGCCACCCATAGCGAATACAATGAGTTAGCAGCAAATAGTAGTGAAAGTAGTAGTAAAAATAGTAGCAACGCTGACTCAGTAGCAAACAATGAAGGCACTAACAACACCACAATAAACAGTGCCACCGACGCCGACCGCCTAACACACTTTGGCGACAGCGACTTTTACTACGACGAGTTTGGTAACCAAATACGCGAAACCGGCAAAGGCATTAAAACCCGCCGTGAATATAACGCATTTAACCAGCTAAGCTGTTTTAACAACAACGGCACGCTCACCCAATACGATTACGACCCACTCGGTCGGCGTATCGCAAAGCATACCGAGCACGGTAAAATTGATTACATTTGGGATAACGACCAGTTAATCGGTGAATACCAACACGGTGAATATACCTGGTATATTAACCTGCCTAATCAATTTCACCCGGTCGCGCTAATTAAACAAGGTGAGGTGTACTACTACCACCTAGACCAACTGAATACTCCATGTTTTGTAACCAACAACAAAGCAGAAGTAGTGTGGGAAAATCAAGCCGATGTGTATGGTTATGAAGAATCAGAGATAAGCAATAAAAATAGCTTCACTCAGCCAATTCGTTTTCAAGGGCAGTATTTTGATGAAGAGAGCGGCCTGCATTACAACCGTTATCGCTACTACAGCCCAAAACAACAGCGATTTATAAATCAAGATCCAATTGGTTTAGTGGGTGGCATAAACCACTATCAATACGCGCCAAACCCGGTGAATTGGGTGGATCCAATGGGGCTGTTGTGTAAAGAGGGGCAGGCAAAAGTAAAAGCAGCGCTTGATGCAAAGCCAGAGATTTCAGGTGATCTTAGAAGCCAAATAGAAAATATTTGTAAACAAGAGCAATCAGGATGCACAGCTGACGAGATGGTTGAGCAGATTAATGCCTTTGATGCAGTTACAGGCGGACTTGATTTATTTGTTTCTGGATTATTCAACTCAGTAGTTGATGTTGTAGCTGGTGGTGCAGGTATTGTCACTCTCGCTATGTCAGGAGGTGATATAGATGCAGCGGTTCATACCATAGAAAGTGTACAATCCAATCAAATAGGCCCATTTACTGATGCAGGGCAAGCCGTATCAGAGAAGTTAGCTCCGATCGTGCAAGAGTATTATGAAGACAATATGGCAGCGCTTGGTGATGCGACGCTTGAGGCGACAGGTTCACCAGCACTTGCTACAATGGCGCATAAATCTGTTGAAATTGCTGCTACCTTAGCTGGCGGTAAGACTGTTTTGAATGGGACTAAAGGTGCTAAAAATGCATTAAAAGCTTCAAATAACGAACCAGAATATTATTTCTGGTAGTGGCTCTGATGTGCATATGGATGGACATAAAATATATGATTCAAATTTCCCCGCATTAAGTACAAATCCAAGTGCGCAATATCGCTTTTCTGACCCTACGTATCGCCCAACTGGTGAAGATGTTTACTTTGGTGAAAATGTTGTTACCTCATATGTAGAAGTCCGTAAAAATTTAGATGGGAAGTCTCTGTTTGTTGGTGATGTGCGAGTGGATAATATTTTGGATTTGACAGATCCGAATGTGCTTAAAAAAATGAGTATTGACCCAGCAAAATTGGCTGCGAAAGTCGATAATCCTGTTCAGCAGAAAACAATATACGGTTATACAAATCAGATTTCCAACCAAGCATTCGACGCCGGTTATAATGGAATTTTGTATCCAAGTAGTAGAAAGAACGGAAATAATCGAGCAATTACTTTGTTTGGTGGTCGCTATGACTCTGATGCAATAACGTTAATTTTAGATAGGAAAATAAGCCCATGAGCAATTTAATTTTACGGGGTGCAGATGAACTTGGTATTCAGCCTGCTAAAGTCAAGGGCATGGAACAGCATGGATTATGCTATTTCACTTGGCATGATAGTGAAGTAGTTGGGGGGCAATGTTCCTGTTGTAATACAATCGTCTGGGCTACGGCCAGAACTAACGCTATATTGGCAGAGGTTAAGCCAAACTCAGTTCCAGATAGCGGGAGTGAATATAGGAAGTACTACAAGGGTAAACTTGACCGATTTTTGTTAAGTTTACCTGAGTGCCCTTCTTGTAGCGAAGCAAAGTATGATCGCTTCATCAATAATGTATCTTTCCCGCGCTTTCCTGATGGAACAGATTTTGATGATAGCGAAGAGGATATCGAGTTAATTAATATACCTCCGAATAGTTTAAAGGTTTGGTGGCTTAAAGAAAGTACTTAGATTCGTTCTGAAAATAAACTAGAAACTAAGAAAATAAACTAGACATATATGGACGATCCCTTGAAGTCAATAAGTAAATAGACACCGAAGTAAATAAACTAGACACCAATCTTAATTTTATACAAAGTACTACCGCTGAATATCACGTTGCGTGCGCCGTGCATTTTAATGTGGAGAGACCACTTTACTGGTCAATCTTACGAGCATCGTAGAGGGAAAGAAATAAACTTGACACCCATCCTAATTTTGCAGTTTGGCGAACTAAGTACTAAGCTTTTATCAGAGCGAAAAATTAGCAGGGTATCTTATGGCAATCGCAAGAAAGCGCCAAGTAAGTTTGGCCGATACAAAATATTACCACTGTATCTCGCGTTGTGTTCGGCGTGCATTTTTATGTGGCGAAGACCATTTTACTGGCAAGTCTTACGCGCATCGAAGAGGCTGGGTAGAAGAGAAGTTACTTATGCTTACCAAAGTGTTTTGTATTGACGTGTGTGCTTATGCTGTTATGAGTAACCACACGCACTTAGTGTTGTATGTTGATGATAAAAAAGCAAATAGACTGAATGATAAAGCAATTGTTATTCGCTGGCATAAACTGTGTAAAGGCACGTTACTCACGCAAAAATACATACAAGGTGAAAAGTTAAGTAAAGCTGAGCTTATCTTTTTTAATCAAACAGTCAAACAATATCGAGAGCGCCTATCAAGTATTAGCTGGTTTATGCGCTTATTGAATGAAAATATTGCTCGTAGAGCAAATAAAGAAGATAACTGCACAGGTAGATTCTGGGAAGGTCGCTTTAAATCTCAAGCACTCCTTGATGAAGCCGCACTTGCGGCCTGCATGGCGTATGTAGACTTAAACCCCATCAGAGCCAGAATGGCAAATACACCAGAAGACTCTGACCATACCAGCGTTCAAAAGCGACTAACATACGCAAAAGTTGGTAAACAGCCAAAAAAACTACTTCGCTTTGCAGGCATGTCACGTCAAATTATGCCAAAAGGACTCCCGTTTGAACTTAAATCGTACCTTGAACTTCTAGAATTAACAGGACGTTGTATACGTGAAGATAAGCGAGGGTATATTGAAAGTACACATTTGCCTTTACTAGAAAGAGTGAATATATCGCCAGAAAACTGGTTAAAACTCACAACCCAATTTACGCACGTATTTCATGGTGCAGTAGGCAGGCCCACTTCACAAATAAGTTACTGTGAAAATTTAAATCGAAAACGGCGAGCCAATATAAGTAATTGTGAAAAGCTATTAGCATAGATCTTAAATTACTCAGTAGAAAAGTTGAAACTGCATCATGCAGTTATTTTTATGCGTGTAATTTAGGTTTAACAGCGGTAATGTTTCATTTAATGAGTGCTTTATGAATAACGATAGAAAAAGAGATAAACGCTGAGTAAAAAAAAGTAAATCTAATAATACAGTTTTGCTTGTTAAATTAGAGTGGGTGTCTAGTTAAGTTTATGTTAAGTTAGAGTGAGTGTCTAGTTAAGTTTCCGACATAATGTCGTCCCCTGTAATGGAAAGCGTATTGGTCCAAAGTTACTCCCGAATTTAAATCAAGGTGCGTATGCTAGATTTGAAAGAAAAGTAAAAAAAGTAAGATAATAACATCGGTAAAGATATAGAAATTACGATAAAACCTAAATATAGTAAGAGTAATCAAACTAATAGACCAGATGATTTTACCGTATCTTATAAGGTCGCAGGGGAAAATTCGTGAAGTACAACTTTAAAAATCAGCAATGTGGTTAAATGAACGATAATATTCAAGAACTAATAATTATAGAAATAGCTCAAAATATTGACTGCAAATGGGATAAATTTACTATTAATATCGAAATAGATGATATTGATGGGGAGCTTGTTAGTAGTGATGAGAGTGAAATCTGGTTTAATGAAGAGGTTGGGGAGTTTGATTTAACTCTTGAAGCATCAGAGTATTTTGAGCAGTTGCGCGAGATTATGTCTAAAAATGATCTAGAAAACAGATATTGGACAATATGTGATTTAGAAGTCCTAAGTGATGGAGCTTTCAAATATAAGTTTTCATATGAGGAACCACCAAGGTTGAGTACTTTAAAGAATATTTAAAAATAACAAGTCATATATGAACGCCCCCTTTAAGTAAAGACGAGTCAATGTATAAACATCTTAGACGATGCTTTTATTCATTATCTTGTGTCCCATTTCACAGTAATAAACTGTGTGATTCATAGAGATCGTTTCAATATACTATGACGCTATGAACAAAGAAATTAAACAACGTTTAAAGTGGATTGAGCTTTACGAAAAAACTAATAATGCGGGCCTAGTTTGTCGTCGGTGTG
>NZ_JACJEK010000039.1:0-5746 GCF_014164015.1 Pseudoalteromonas sp. SR41-1 | reverse complement strand
TGCGTTTTTTACAGGGGTGCCATCTTGATAAACATAAAGCAAATCCACTACGCTTGACGTTGTTGCAGCAATACCTGCGTCATTAATGGTTATATCACTAATGCGGCTAATATTGGCAGGGCTTGTGTTGCTCGGTGCCCGCGCTGTTTGTGGGCTAGTTATGTCGTAATCTACCAGTCCATCAAAGGTTATAAATGTGCCATCGAGTGTGAGTACGTTAGTGGCGGTAATATCAACATTGCCTTGGCTGTCGAGTTTTATCTCACCGCCCGCGTTGTGAATAATTCACTTAAATATTGTTTGCACAAAGAGAAAAGAATGAGAAGCAAATGAGGGCGTTAATCATATAAATTAGTCATTTATTGAAAAGCTAGGGCGCTAATTTTTAGCGCCTAGCTTCACAACATCCATGTTGTTAAAGAGCAGTTAAATCAATATTTTTTAATAAGTTTGTTGTGCATTGATAACGTCATCATCATTATTATCGCGCTCAAAGTTTAAATTAAACTGGCCTTGACGAGTAATGGTAAAAATAGCGCGCTGCCAATCCTCAACTTCGTTTTTAATAGCATGGTCAAATAATGTTTTAAATAACTCAGTTATATTTTCAGATACTATGATTGCATGCTGTGTTCCGTCATCTGCTTTTATAAAGTGGGCTTTGCACTCAATCACATTATTATCGCAATCTAAAATAAGCTGAGCTTCAAACCACGGCTCATCTATTTGCTGATAAAGGTACTGACCTAGGTGTTGCGGGATGTTTTTAATGTCTGGTTGCATGGGCTATCCTTAACGCTCAGGTTTATTACGTATTAAATCATTGGCTAGCATTGGGTGTGGCGTAAGCTGTGTTTTAGTTATACCAAGTAAGTTTGCCACTAATGCATGCTCTAAACACCAGTAGCCAATGTAATAATCAGTATATTCAAATTCACAATCACATTCATGGTTGCCGTGCCAGTCGGCATCATCAAGTTGGGCATACCACTGCGATATAAACTGGTTTAGCTTCTGTGCTTGCGTATTTTTATCAAGACTAAAGGCGTCAAACAAACACTGGTAAACATCAGGGTAATAGAGGGTCTTTGCCATAGGGCGCTGTGAATCACCGAGCTTTACGGCAATAGCATCAAATAATGCATCTTTACCTTGTTCACCAATGACATCAAGCGTTTTACTAATATGCTCAGTGGGCGCATCGCAGGCAACTAGCAACGACAGCCACCAAAGCGTATAAATATAGCGATTTATATTCGCAGAGCCACATGCCTCGCCAGCGCCGCCAAGTTGCTCAAAATCAACACGGTAAAACTGATGGGGTTGTGGAATGTTATTAGCTACCAAGGTGAGCTGTTCACGATAAGGTAAAATAGCGAGTACAAAAGGGCGTAGTTCATCAATCGAGGCACCATAAGAATAATGCGCTACAGCTCGCATAATCGCTAGTTGAAACAATCTCTGAGCCACATCAACGCGCTGAGTAGGGGAGGTAAATACAGCGTCGTCGAGTGCGGCTTGTGTTTCAGTTAGAGCTTCATCAAGGTCACTCGTAAGTGTTTGAAAGTAGCCTTCATCCTGACGGTTATCACGTAACATCCATGTCATCCTTTAAAGTGAACTAAATCTTTAGGGTAATACGGGTGGTCAATAAAGCTACTGTCGTCAATATTATAAAGTTTAACGACTAAAGCTGCTTCCCAGCTCCAATACCCAATGTAAGCATCCGTATCCATCAAATGATAGTCGGGTGAATCTATCAGTTCATACCATGCATCGAGGTATGCTTTCATTAAAGAAGATTGCTGATCGGGCTCTGCGATGATTACATCATACAACTTTGTAAATCGCTTTTTGAATAATAGCTTATCTGAAATAGGCCGTTTAACGTCTCCCATTTTCAATGCAATAGAGTCGAACAATACATCAAGACCTTGATTAGCGATTAATTTTAGAGCCTGCGCGTAATACCTATCACCCATATCTAAACAATAAGCAAAAGCGAGCCAGTCGAGCCAGTTTTCAAGATAGTCAGTGCGAATTTCCTCCCATCCAATGCGATCTTTTTGTTCATTTGCAGGCAAGGAATCGGCATAGTTTTTTTGCCATTGACGGTATTCAAGTGCTTCAAGTAAATGAGGTTTAAGCTCAGTTAAATTGTCTCCGCGGGAGTAGCGTTCGTGAAGCAAACGAACTACATAATCAACCAACCCAAAAGATAATTTCATTTTAACTTCTGCAGAAAACTCATTGTTATGTTTAACATCATTTAAGTAATCTTCGATAGTTTCTAAACTAAATTCTACTTGTTCATCAAAGTAAGCTTTGCTTTTTAATTTATCTCTTAACATTTCTACTCCTAAAATCCTTGGGGTGTCCCAATGATATTACCTTGCTTATTTAGCTCTTTAACTAATAAATTACCGTCAGGTTTATTGCGAATTAGTATCTTTTCAACTGAGCCGTCATTTGTACGTATTGCTTTCAAAATTTTTGCTCGTTCTTTCCTGCTTAGTCCTGCTTTTTGTAAGCGTTTATCAGTAACCCAATCATCGCTCATTTGCTTGCCGTCACCAGTCATTCCTTGCCTGGCTTTGTTGTACTTGGCTTCAGTAATGGCTGTTTTTGGTGGCGGGCCTATATGAGAGTAAATACCATCAATGCCCGTTTCGCCCATTTTATACTGACCATTTGTATTACCGATGGGTTTATAGTTTTTTGAGGTCATTAACGCATGGGCATTATATTCACCTGCGGCTGCTTTTCTATGATTAAGTGATTTAAACATATCTTTAAAATCATCAGGTGTTTTCAGGTTTAAGCGATTCGCTGCTTTAGCCCCTTTAAGCTCATTACTAATTGGCGCATCTAATTCATTCGCAATAGTCTTTTTAGGCTTACCCACAATACCGGTGCTTTTCGGCGGCTCGAATTCATCAAGGGCTTTGTTTACGCGATTGCCAATTTCACTGGCTGCGCCTTTAACCCCTTGGTCTATTTTGGGGGTAACTTCATCAAGTTGTTTAATGGTGGCTTGCATGCCGTCTATGGCAAGCTGTGGCAGCAGTAGGTCGTATCGCCAACTTGTTGATATTTCATGAATAGTAAACTGACTATTTAATAGCACTTTTACTCTTTAAGCGCAGCGCCTCTAGCCCTCTTTGTGAATAATTCATTTAAAATATTTTTTGCACAAAGAGAAAAGAATGAGAAGTAAATGAGGGCGTTAACCATAAAAAACAGTCATTATGTGAAAGGTTAGGCGCTAATTTTTAGCGCCTAACTTCACAACATCCATGTTGTTAAAGAGCGGGTTAAATTAATACTTAACGTGTTGGAACCGCGGCTATTGCTTCATCATCATTATTATCGCGCTCAAAGTTTAAGTTAAACTGGCCTTGTCGAGTGATAGTAAAAATAGCTCGCTGCCAATCCTCAACTTCGTTTTTAATCGCATGGTCAAATAACGTTTTAAACAACTCAGTTATATTTTCAGATACAGCAATTGCATGCTGTGTTTTGTCATCTGCTTTAATAAAGTGAGCTTTGCACTCAATCACATTATTATCGCAATCTAAAATAAGCTGTGCTTCATGCCATGGCTCTTTAATTTGTTGATAAAGGTACTGACCTAGGTGTTGCGGGATGTTTTTAATGTCGGGTTGCATGGGCTTTCCTTTCAGTTATTTAGATAAATCATCAACCGATTCGCCTAGCTTTAAATAATTCAGCAGCTCGTTTTTATCCATAGGCCCTGTAATTTCTTCATCAAGAATTTCATCATTATCCCAATAACCTGAAATGGTATAATCGATATTCGAGCCTATTTTTTTCGTTTTCATATATGTTGAATAAAAAGTATCCCAGTATTTATTATCTATTTCATGCCACCACTCACCAAAACCACCTATGTTATCAACATCGCGTGATAGGCCTCTTAAATTACCAGCAGAGCTTGCAATTCCTGTAAGGTGGCCTTTTTTAGCTTTTTCAAAGTGTTCAAGCGCATTCTGAGCGCCGCGTTTTATATTGGGAGCGCCTCGGAGTTGCCATGACTTAAAGTTGTCCATGTTTAAAGTCGGATTTTTTTGCAACTGGAGTTCAAACTCATTCATTCCGGCTTCAAGCGTTTCAACAATTTCCTGATAACTATCCACGTAAAGTTTGATGTAGTCTATTGAAGTAAACTTCCTCTCGAGGAGTGTTTTTTTTGCATTTTCATTCATTATATTGCATCCGGCCAATTTGTTAGTTTTGGTTGTATTTTGTCACCAGTGATTAAACCAGGCTTGATAAATATCTGTGTTTCAGCTCCTTTTAAATAAAAGTTATTGCCTTCAAACTCTTCATATTTCTGCCCAGCCACACCGCCGACCCATACTTTTTCATCTTGCTCTAGTATGTGTTCAATATAGTGACCATTGTCATTCCATGAATCTTTAACTGCATAATTTTCTCGCCATTGCGCTTTTGACATAGGTAACTCAAAGGCCCAGTAGGCGCCAGAGCTTTGACGAGTTGCTTCAGATGTGCCTTCGTCAATAATACGATAAATCTTTGTTCCTTTGGGAAGTGTGTCCGCTTTTAAATCGGTGAAGTTTTCAAAATTGTCACCATATCTTAAATCCGGCCATCCTTCATCTATTTTGCCCAAGCTATTTTCATCTAGTTTCTTTAATCCTTTAAAGTCATCAGGCATTATCCCCTCATTTGCCCCAAGAGGCCTTCCATTTGGCATAAGTGTGTAACTATCAGGCCAGTCACCATTTTGTTGCCCATGGGGGTGGTGACGTTTAAAAATAATAGGTGAGCTACCAATCGCTTTTACACCATCTTTAATTTTATAAGGTAGCTCTATGTCACTGGCATCTAATTCAGCAGTTTTTGCTTTAACAGGCTGGCCGGTATTACCTCTTACAACGCGACCTTTGGCATTATTTAATAGTGCTTCGTCAACGTAGCCTTTAATACGATTAATGCCTTGCTGTATTCCTGAGTCTACTTTAGTTTCAAACTGTTTTAATTTAGTTAAGGTACTTTCAATAGACTTAATAGCATGATTGTCTAACATTTTGCGAATTAACCAAGAGTCTAAGATAGACTCAAGTGCTTCTTTAATTGTGCTAATTTGATTTTTAACCGCTTTTGTTGAGTCTTGAGTGAGTTTTGACCAATCCAGATTTTTAAGAAACGCGTGTGGGTCGCCTTTACCCAGTTTTCGCAATACGGCAAAGGCTGCATCAAGTGTTGCCCCCATATTTTTTATAATGACTTTTAGAGTGCCTTTTAACGCACTACCAAGGATAGGAACTAAGCCAATAGCTGTTAAAGAAAGTGCTAGCCATCCGTCGCTATCATTGCTTTCGTCATCATCACTTAAGACCATAATATTTGCGCAGATATCACGACAATCCATTAACTGATCAATAACGGGGATCATAGATATTACACTACCCACTACTATTTGGGATGTACTTGGGTTTCTATTAAAATCGCCTTGCAGCGCTCCCCAAAGCCAATTGCCTGATGTTGCGGCTAAGTTATTAGCCTCATTAAGTAAAGCTGTGTTATTAGTTTCAATCATTTTTACCGCTTGTTGCGGTGTTATTTTTCCATAAAGCGGGTTTGGTGTGGTGTTATCTTGAGGTTCATACTCGCGCGTATCTTCCCCATATTGAACAGTAAATTGCCCATTTGGTACATCGGTTAATTGCGCTATACCGTCTTCATCTAGCTGGCCTGTGCT
>NZ_JACJEK010000038.1:0-7452 GCF_014164015.1 Pseudoalteromonas sp. SR41-1 | reverse complement strand
CACACCGACGACAAACTAGGCCCGCATTATTAGTTTTTTCGTAAAGCTCAATCCACTTTAAACGTTGTTTAATTTCTTTGTTCATAGCGTCATAGTATATTGAAACGATCTCTATGAATCACACACATTATTAGTCATATTTAGCTTCTTAATAAGTTGACCATAAGCCACTTGCCATCAACTTGCCCAAATTTACATTTTCCTTTTTTGTTACGTTGTCTTCCTTTTTACCAAAAACCTTTGATGTCTTAAATGTATAATTAACCCACAGTTCGTCAGTATAACCATACTTTAATGCATTTTTTTGTGATCTTTGAATTATACTATTTTTAGCATCTTCAAGCACCTCAGTACCAACGATTGTAAAGTTATGGATACCCAAATAATGATTTTTTGTATAATGATCATGCTCACGAGCTAACATTCCTTTTACAATACTTTCGTCCATATCTTTAGGCAGCGGGGCATAAAGCTGCTTGAAAAGCTCATAATCCTGATTTAAAACGATATCAACTGACTTTTTACAATTTTCAATCGGGCTGCTGTAGTCAACGGCGCTTGCTGTAAATGATAAAAGTAATGATTGAGCCAGTGTAAAAAAAACGATTTTTTTCATAGTTTTCTCCTGTAATTATTGATTTGTTTGCATTTTACTCATTTGCTGAGTTTATAAGTACACCATAGGCACTCTGCACTTTCCTGTTTAATAGGTTATCTGTTTATAAATTTTTAGCGTCTCAATCAAAAAAATTTCTAATATCATCTACAAAAGGCTTATTAATATGCTCAGCTAGCTCTTTTGCGATATTTCTAACATTTTTATGTGCGCGACTGTAACCTAAAGTAACCCTAGATAAATTTTCAAACTCAACATGATATTGAAAAAACTCTTTTTTTATAGGGTGGCGAGTGGCTATTACACTTGTGATATCCTTCAATTGATAACGCACAGTCCTAATTGAATAAAGTGAGCTCGCTTTAAATTCAAGCACACTACCATTTGGTGGCACACTCAAGCGCGACTTTAAAAAAAGCAAATGCCAACACAATGTAGAAACACATGCCCACGCAAATAAGTTAAAATCGGCTTTATCGTAAGAAAACACTAATTGAGCAATACAAATAAGCCCAATAACAAAACCTGTAACTCTAAATATTCCCATATCTTTATAAATATAAAAGGTACCGTCTGCTGATTTACGAGACTTTGGCTTCATAGTAACCTCAGTAAATTTGCAAATAAAAACAGCGCAAAAAAAGGCAGTGTAAGCTTGGCGTAATCTTTTATTCGCCATAAAACTGGCGCAGGGTCGTTTAGAAATGTTCTCATATTAAAAATGTCCTTTTATTATTTTGATAGTTTTATTTAGTTATTAGCTCAGGGTTTGCACCACTGTGCGTTTTAATGAAAGCATTTGTGTTTAAAATTAAAGCTAACATTAAAGCCAGTGACTCAGCATCGCTTCGGCTATTTAATAAATAGCGTTGATTAGCAACTACTAACCGCCACTTATTTTGTAAATCAGTATCGGGCTCAACGGTAAACCCTTTACTATGTAAATAAGCATGTTGTTTGTGTTTTATACCGAGTATTGAAATACTGTAGTAACAACCTTTGCTTGCAGTTGTAAATACCAGTAACACTTTGGTACTAAGCAATAAAAGTGATAAAAATACAAACACCGCCGTTGCCCATGCGTAAAATGTTAAAGATAAACTTTGCACACTTGCACCTAAAGCCAACACAGCAAATATAACCCCTAAGGTACGAGCGAGACCCGTTGCTTTGGTTTTAAATGCTATGTGATTTTTATCGCTTACCTTATCAAATATGTGAGAGTAAGCAGCCAAACTCTGTTTAAGTTTTTCATTATTCAATAGCATAATATTATTTGTTTTTATTTAAGTTACCTAAAACCCTTTTTAAGTCAGAACACAGTGACCCGCCCTTTTCTGCGCACTCATCCAACACGTGTTGGGCTTTTTTTGGTCTGCTGCAACTCCCTTTCCATCTCGGTAGCCCTCATATACAAAGTACATGGCAGTCATGTTTCCAGCGTCTGCGCCTTGTTGATAGTACTCAAACGCTTTAACTGGATCTTTTTTACCGAATGTTCCTTCTTCATATAACTTTGCGTAATAGTAAAAGGCATCAGTATTACCCTGTTCAATAGCTTTGTCTAACCAGTATCGTGCCTTATCAAAGTCTTGAGGGTACTCTCTCCCTGAACTTTTTGCATAAAGCCGCCCTACTCTTGCCATCGCCTCAGCATCTCCTTGTTTTGCTTTGCTAAGCTGTATGTCAACATTGCGCTGCTCTACGGTTGAAACCGTTGCGTATAGCGATTTATCGGTATCTGCTTGTATTTCAAGTGATGCGATAGTGCTGGCTAAGCCAAGTACAATCGCTAATCGTAGTTTTTTCACTTGTATAATCCTTATAGTAATTTTATTTAATATCAGTCCTGTGCGTACTATTAACCTTTTTTATAAACTTATACTTCAGTATTTATTCTAAACAGGTTCCTGATACAAGTAGAGCTTAAGCTGGTAATCCATGTTCGGTATTAACGTAAACCTTTATTTAAAATCATATAATATTGAATTACTTTTACCTGAATCATTTAAGAGATGAAGAGCTCCCTTTACCGCTTTATTAGGTACGTGAAACGTTATTGATGCTACCGATATATTATTTGGAACAATCGTTTTGCCATTCAATATAACCTTAGTGGCTTGTGTTGCTCCCGTTACGTTTAATGTAAAATTAGCACCACGTTTAAGCATAACGAAAGAAGTACCTAAAATAAGCGGTGCATCTTTACCATAAACTTTGATATAAATATCATTTGTTTTTAAATCATCAACATATAAAAATGCCCTATGTTTTCCTTCAGGAATATTGAGCTTGAATCTATATTTTCCCTCAATAAATGTGGGAGTAAAATTATAAATATTGTCTTGTGAATAAATAACCAAAAGTGGTGCTTTTGCACTTTGCATATTCATACCGTTTACAACAACGACATCATTCCCTCTCAATACTTCTTTAGTCGTTACCCCATTAATTAAAGAACTCACACTACTAATTTGGATTAATGGGGTTGAATCCATTGAAATACTTTCAACTTTTACATAGGGGGCAGAGTCATGAATGTCTAATATATAGTCACCATCGTTATCTAAGTCTAAAAAATCAGCTAAACCATCATAATCCGAATCCAGTGGTGTTCCCTTATCATTTACCTTTTCTTGGCTATCTAGAATTGAATCTCCATCACTATCAAGGTCAGTAAAGTTGTAAATGCCATCTTTGTCTGGGTCGGTGTACCCATCTAACTTATCGTTAATTGTATCGCCATCACTGTCTTCGTCGAGCATATTTACAATGCAGTCAGCATCAAGGTCTAAACCTATAGATGCGTCTACATAGTACTCATAGAAATCGGGGTTCCCATCCTCATCGGTATCTTGACTTTCAGGTAGAACACCAAGCGCTCTCTCTTTGTTATCTGGGATACCATCGATATCTTTATCATAAAAAACATCTACTTGATATTTGAAACTTGGATTTCCGCCTGAACTACTATCAATCACCCCCAAATGAAATAAACCATCTTTAGGGATAATAACAGTTACAAAAAAGGTTTTATTTTCTTTACTAGAGTGAATTAAAGAAGAGTTAATAGCCAAGCCACTTTCATCCGAAAAATAAGCCTTGGGAGCAAAGCTTTCAGACTCATAGGTAACTAATGCTGAAACAAAATCTCCTTCTTTACCTTGAAAACGATATAGATCGCCATTGTCTCCTTTGTTTGAAATAGCACCTTTTACCCTAAAAGGGATCCCAGCAGCTAAAGGTGTAGCAACACTGGGATTATCATTAGGTTCGCTGTCTTGAACTTCAATAAATTTAGAGCGCGAATTATCAAACGGATAGTCATCCAGCTCATCAGGCACGCCATCAACGTCTTCGTCTTTATTTTGCCAGGTGCCTAAATCCGATGATGATTGGTCTGTTTTTGCGTGAGCGGGGGTTATAAAGTTTAGCGAGCTAAAAGCGATGCTTAAACTCAATAATGAGAGGTACAATAGAGGTATTTTCAAGAATCCATCCTTGTATGTTAATCCATTTTTCTGTGTATTTATTATTTAAAGCGTGTATTCAAACTCAAGTGGCTTTAGTGTTTTCACTTCAATCGATAAATCTTCTTTGCGTGTATACAGCACAACATTTAATGCTAACGTTGCTCTGTTGTCACCTAAATGGTGTAACTCGGCGTGTTTATACTCATGTGTATAACCCGTGCCATAACCTTTAACATCATCATAGATACAACGCATTCGCAGTTCAGAGCCCGTGCCTTTAATCGCTCTTTTACTTTTTAGCATACCTATAGGAAAATCAATCTTACAGGTACCCACTTTTCCATCACCTTCTATTTCAACAACCAAAAAAGGCTGTGTTTTAGCATTCTCACGCATAAATTTTGATGGCTCAAAGCTAATCACTTTTGTTATTACAACATCTTGTGTGCCACACCCTGTTAACACACTGGCAAGTAGTGCTATTGATAGATATTTTAATTTCATGCCTTTCCTTAGTTTTTTAAATAAATTAAACAATAAAGCCCAATAAAAACCCGATTGGGAAAAGAGATAAGTAGGTTAATGTCCACCATGAAAAACGGTGTTTGATTTTTACGTTATGCACTTTCGCTAAATAATTAACAATGGTTCTATAATCATTTAAATTAAACGTATGTACTCCATAACTCTCTCCACTGACTGATTTAATTGCCAAATGCGTACTTATGTAAGGACCAAACCATAGCAGCGGCGTTAACGGAAAGTAATTAATATACATTGCCTCTATATCTTTAAAAGCAATAAACACCTCACGTTCGCCTTTAAAGTCCGGCATTGTTATAGCACTAGGCGTAACATAGACATCGGCGTTGTAAAATGTTTTTTGTAACGAGGATTGCAATAGCACCAAACCAAAAAACAAAAACGGGGTAACCACAAACATGGTATTTAATGTTTGGTCTGCGTTTGAGTGACTCGGTTGACCATCAATAAAAAAGGAGGCGACAAACGCCCCTAGTAACATACCTAAAAACGATTTTATTCGCGTATAAGGCACCCAGCGCTTGTGTGCAAAACATACTTCAAATGTATGTTTAAGCTTTTCAGATATTAAATTCATAGTAATCAAATAAGTCTATGATACATATACCATTCGTTATCAAACTCTAAAAATGAGCATGATTTTCTCTCATTACGTTCTTTATTTATAAAAGTGTACATTAAAGTATATTCACGAGTAGCTTCTGGGTAAAAGCGGGCCATTCGTTTATCTACTGAGCCCTGTAAGCCTGATGGTAACATATCACCATTTTTATCTACGCCTCCTGAATCTAAAAAATTAAGGATGGGTGTCACTGTTATTTCTTTTGGCCGTAATGCCTTTCAGCGTATTGTTATAAGCCGCTGTATTTAAATTCAAAGTCATCTGCTTTAATTAATATTTTATCACCACTTTGCATCTGCAATTGGTACTCGTCATCCACTATATTAACTTCCAGCACCGAGTTGGATGGTCCCCATTCATTGTCTCTAGTGCAGCTAAAATTAGTAACTCCAATAAATTTCAATTGATAAGGTTCTACAGGCTTTGTTATTTCAATGAATACTTGCAGATTAAGTTTTACGAATGCTCCATCCCAATCTATGTCAATCAAGCCCAGAATTGCATCGTGTAACGGTAGCTGTTCAAAATTCACAATTAGCTCCTAGGCTTATAACGCCTTACTAAGCGGCGCGAAATTGTTGGCTAAAATTGCGAGGAACGAGCGCTAGCCAACTGTTTAGCGTCCGTTTGAGTAACTTGTTAGTTGCCTTTTGCAAACTGCCAAAAATCTCTGTTTGCGTAAAATGTCCAATTTAAATTTTGGGGCACCATATAAAAACAAAGAATGTCTGTGGAACTTTGAAATGCATCAAAGTCAGTCCAATTTAAGTTTACTTGTTCAGTTAGCCTTTTAGTTAACCCCGTAACTTTGTAAATACGTTCGAAAGACTCAAAAACAAACACAGTATCATTATTTTGATACTCTGGTAACTTTGAGAAAGACTGATTAAATTGATCTTCAGATAACCAAGGCTTTAATTCTGAATTTGAGTTTTTAATAATTTCCCAAGTATAAGAAGTAAGCTTTAATTCTTGATCACTTTCAGTGTCGATAATCGATTTTAAATCATCAAAGTTCAACTTATACTCCTAAGGCAACTAACAACTTTGTCTACGACATTTGTCGTTTTATAAACCGACAAATGTCCATATATTACAGTGCATTTATCTTAACCATCAAATAAACAACTGTAAACAATTAGTTAACTGGAAATTATTTTTAATCAATGCACAAATACACCGAAATGGTGGAGATCAGTAATATTGGACAAAACAACAAGCACTGTCTATATATACAGTTAACTTTTACTAGAGATTCATATCATGAAATCACCTTTTTTAACTATGATAGCCGAACAAATGTATCTAAAGCGTTATGCTAAAAGTACTATTAAAGCGTATTTATACTGGATAGCTTCGTTTATTCGATTTAACTCAATGAGGCACCCAACAACGATGGGAGATAATGAGGTCGAACTTTTTTAAATTACTTAGTCAATCAACAAAATGTTGCTCCTAACACTCAAACACAAGCCTTAAATGCGTTGAGCTTTTTATTTAAAGAAGTGATTAAAAAGCCACTTTCATTATCATTAAGTTTTATTAAGAGCAAACGAGCAACTAAACTACCGGTAGTTTTAACGCAGCAAGAAATAAATAATTTTTTTAAAGTGTGCTCTGCAAAGCATTATTTACCCTGTGGATTACTTTATGGCAGTGGTATGCGATTAATGGAGGTACTGCGTTTACGGGTACACGATATTGACTTTGACTATAACTGCATTCGAATTTGGGATGGCAAAGGAGGCAAAAATCGTGTTGTAACGCTTGCAGTAGAGCTCACACCCCAATTACGTTCTCAAATACAATTAGTTGATAGTTACCTGCAATTAGATCTGAAAAACCCCTTGTATAGCGGCGCTTACATGCCTCATTTATTACGTAAAAAATATCCAAACCACAATAGACAGCTGGGCTGGCAATATTTATTTGCATCACATAAATCAGGGCCTGTTGACCTTTCAGGATTAAAATTTGTTCAATCTAGGGGCTATTTAATCGCGGCGTGAGGTTTGTAACCTAGTGGGCTAAGTAAAAATCGAGCAACAAAGAGTAAATTGCCCCTAGGCAGAACCCTTCGGGCTGACGAATCCCCAAAACGTGACAGGCACAGCAATTTATGATCTTATGTAAATCACCACAACCCACATAAGTCACAACTGCTATGCCTGAGACATCAGTTTGCCATAAGTACTTTA
>NZ_JACJEK010000037.1:0-7797 GCF_014164015.1 Pseudoalteromonas sp. SR41-1 | reverse complement strand
ATAGAATATGAAAAACTAAAATATTTTTAACTTAGTTTTGAAATTTCTATAAATATCCATTTATAAAACCCTAAATCATCTTCCTCAGGGTTTTGATAAGGCATAACAGCAAAATCATAATTAAGAACAAATATTAATTCTTCTATACTGTACTTGCTTTCCAGTTTATTTTTATAGGCTTGCTTGACCTCTTCCCATAAGCGCATTGCATTATCGGAGTACTTATCTTGCCAGTACTCTTTCAACAATGCTGAGTTATTATGTTTTAAAGTAAACGCAGAAACATCTCCTCTCGTTAACGTATCAATATTTGGAAGTATTAATAGGGTTTTTGCCCAATACCTAGGGTAACTTTCAGGCAATCCTTCCCATGATTTTATTTGATTTATAACGTCTATATCAAGCTCATCATATTCTTGACTATCGATATCGAGTGATTTGTACCACGCGAAATCTTCATCATATTTAAAGTCAATTGAGAAGTCGCCTTCGGATGTCATTTCAAAACGCGCTTTATTCCAAGGCACATCGTTTTTATTCTTTTGCATTATTTTATAGAGTGCCTCAAAAGCATCATCACACTCTGCATACTTATTGATACCGTTGATTTTATTCACATTGAAATATTATATATCATCATTAAGGCTGTATTGCTGGTTGGATTGTGTTACACCATCAGGATGAATTAAAAAAATATCAAACCAAGCTGTACCCCACCTTTCAGGCAAAGCATTAAACATCGCCTGACCAATGTGGCTATATATTTCATCTAACGTTTTAAACATCATTTATCCTAGTTTTTAAATCTAAATGGTGCAGGTTTTCCAGCAACTATGTACTCGCCAAATATTACTTTAGGTGTTGTATTATCACCATCGTATTGTACCAATATTTCTACCTCAACGCTTTTACCTCTATCTAGCTCTTTGCCCCACTCTTTTTCCTTTTGTCGCCATTCGCCATAACGATTTTGGTCTTTTTAGTTGACCAGAACATTGTGAAGTGGGTCTGCCTACTGCAGTATGAAATATACGTGTAAATTGGGTTATGAGTTTTAACCAGTTTTCTGGGGATATATTAAGTCTTTCTAGCAAAGAAAGGTTTATATTATCAATATAGCCGCGTTTATCTTCTCGCATTATTTGCCCTGTTAACTCTACAAGTTAAAGGTACGATTTACGCTCAAATAGGGTTTAAATCTACATACCCCATTCAGGCTGCAAGTGCTGTTTTATTTGTATTCAGTAGGTTTACCATCAATAATCCACTGCGGGATATAGCCATTTTCTATGGTTAAATCGTACCCTTTTACATCTTTAGCCAGTACAGCCATTGCTGTTAGAGGGATTGAAATGGCGCCCCGACGATCAGCACGTCTACTGTCTTTTCCTGTATTAAAATATTCTTTATGGAGTAATAGCGCTTTTTTCATTTCCTTATTATAAGCATGCTCACCCTCATCACTAAAAATAGCCATAATAATATCTACTAGGGGCCAATCTAAACGGCTAGCGTATAAATAAGCAAAGTCTTCGTAATCATCTGGGTTACTGGCAACTAATGCTTTTTCGATTGCTGAGGCTAAATTTGCACCTGACGAAAATACCGCTTTGAGTAAATCTACAAATGCATAGTCAAATGGCCGGTTTTGCTCACCTAAACTAGCCTCTGCAAAAACGCTATTATCAATCGTTATTAAAAAATCAATAGCTTGTTTATTACGCAATATAATAGCGCTATATAAAGCAGGCAACCACACTTCAACCTTAGTTGAGAAATCATCAGCCTCACCTATAACCTCTATAAAATCATTATCGTAAGCGACTGTAAATGGTTTACCCACACTTGCGTTACTCTGAAAGGCTGCTAACGCCATTTGCTGTCCGCGTGTTAAATAAAGCCATGCGTTTTTGCTATTTGGATTCTCTACCGCCTCTAAAGGAAAAGCCCTAATGAGGTTTCTCTCAAATTCTTCATGAAAAGACATACCACCGCCTGCTTTTATAAGAAACAGGCTATCCTCGTCATCTTCAATATATTCCTCAACCATATCATCATAAGAAATTTGGCCATAGCTATAGTGACTTTTTATCATTTTTGTACCCTTTAAACTTTGTAACTAAAATACTTTTCTTCATTCCACTGTCATTGGCTTTTTGCTTAACACTGTACCACTACACACCAATATACTTATTTACAGGAGCTTTAGGCGGACTTAACTTAGCATTTACTCTTGAATATTTTTGCGCTCTGTGAAATGTAATGAAATTAACCAAATACCCACTCTAATTGACCAAACCAAACTGTGATACTGAATTTACTTTTTAAGCTAACATTTTATATTTATGGCTAAGTTACCATCATTTAATCCATTAAATGGGTGATTATTACGCTTGCATTTAGATAATTCACATGAAAAAACTGCACCATTGCAGTATAAGCACAGACGTCAATACAAAATACCTTAGCTAGCTAAAGGAGTTTCTTTTCAGCCGCCCTCTGCGATGCTTGTAAGGCTTGCCTGTAAAGTAGTCTCTTCCACATAAAAAATGCACGGCGCACGTAACGCGAAATACAGTAGTATTAATTTGTATCAAACAAACTTACTTGAGGATTTCGTGAGATTGCCATAAAAGCTGCCCGTTTTACAATTATAAAGGCGTTGTACTTAGTTCACACAGCGTGAATATTAATGTTGGTGTCTAGTTAATTCTTTGTTTTTAATGATTGGATTGTTAGTATGTAGCATGAGAGTTACCTCTTATATGTTTTGATTTAAAGATTCGACACCTTTTATCAAAACGGGTAACTCTCACTTTTGCAAGTTGATGTGTCAGATCTTGTCTGAACTAATACACTTTATCAAAACGGTTAACTCTCACTTTTCCAAGTTAATGTGTTATATCTTGTCTGAACTAATACAAATTACACCACCAAGCCTTGTGGTTTGGATGATTCTTACTATTGATATTTATTAACTTTAAAGTGTTTCTATTGATTTATTTCCGAAACAATCAACCCTTTAAACTCTTGAGCTTTTAAATAAAAAACATGGAATTCTTTCACTTTTTTCACCCAATGATAATTAATTACACGTTCTCCATAATAGGCACCTGCAAGTTGCCCGTATATAGCGCCTATTGTGTCAGCATCTTCACCTAAATTAACGGCTAAAATAGCACCAGACTCAAATGTATCAGAATGATAAAATGCCCATAAAACAGCCTCTAGAGTATGCATCACATAACCACTAGCGCGTATTTGCGAAGCACTCTTAGATTTATATTTAGCTTCTACTATTAGAACAATGATCGATTGACATAATGGGTATTTATCCCAGTAACCGTCAATAGCTGTATAAATCCCATCTAGCAAGCTTTGTTTAGAAACACCATGTAAAGCTCCCCAAATCAATCCACTAAAATAACGGCATGCGTCCACAGCTTCTTCTGCGCCATGAGTTGTTATAGAACTTAAAGCTGCGTATTTAATTGCATATTCAAAATTATTATAATAACGAATTGGTATTGGTGCCAAGCGCATTAACGATCCATTCCCAGCAGAATCTGGTTCAGTGCTACCAGCTATAGGATCGCCAGTTTTCTCATAATTTTTCAGAGCATTAACGACAGTATTACCAATATCAAAACATTTACCATTTACACTGAAAACACCATCTTTCCACCATTTATAATATAATTCCATTTGATCATTGGGATCACAGACTTTAGTACGGATAAGACTATGAGCTAAGCAATACATCATGCTAGTGTCATCGGTCCACTCCCCGGCTTTCAAGTTAAACGGCCCACCTCCAACAATATCATCAATCGGCTCAAATGTTCCTGGAGCTTTAAACTCAAGCGTTGTGCCTAAAGCATCGCCAAGCGCGCATCCAAGTAAAGCACCTCTAAAACGGTTAATGTCATCATCACAATCAACTCCTATACGCTGATAATATTCTTTACATTGCCAATCAGTAGGTCTTGGGACAGCGATACGATAAACATTATATGATGACATCCATTGTGTTTTATGAGGCTCGATAGAGCCACTCATTTTATTTGTCATGAAAGGAAATCGGAGATCATTAGGAATTTTATTTTCCATTTCTAACATTCGAATTATTGCGGAAGAGGTAATTAACTCACCTGAATCATCATAATATTTTTTTTCACTCATTTTAAACCTCTTCTAGCTCTATGAAGTTTGTTCCATTTACTTTTTACGATTAGTAAGTCTAAATTTAGTTTCCGGCTTAAACAATACGTCTTCCTCATTTGGCTTGTCTAAATTGCTTTATGAACTTTACATACATCATTTAATGTAAGTTCTATTATTATTTTTGTATCACAATCTTTATTCAACAATCCATCGAACATAACAAGTAAACCGAGGGCAATACGTATTGGTAATGATTAATACCACCCACTAAAAAATCTCACCTTAACCTTAGTTTATTAAACGCTGTTGCTGTAGTAACTGTAGCGGTTATAACCAATAGTCAGGCTAATAAACACCAACTTAATTTATTATCTATAAATATCAAGATACTTACCTAAAGTATTATCCTCTTTTATAAATTCATATTGTTCTGTATCTCCCCATTCATTACCAACTTCATTAGTATCTGGGTGAAATAATAGTGAAACACCTGTTTTTGAATCCATGTTTTGATTTAAACCGCGGAAGCTATAATGCTCTAAAGTAGCAATTTTGTATTTTTCAACATACTCACCATTTAACTTAAAAAGCTGAACTTCCATATCGGCATATGCTTCAACAAAAACTAGCTTTAGCTTTTTAGAAAAAACAGCACTAGCATCAAAGCTAAGATTTATTTCAATTAGCTCTCCTTCATAGACCCATGACAGGGTTGTACTAGGTGAGCCACCTTCTGTGTTAAACACTCTTTTTATTTTCATAAATCCTAAACAACTCAATTAAATATACTTTGAAATTTGACTTTTATATGAATCAGGTTTTGCTAACTATTTAAGTATTTACTTTCGTCCATTCTCTGCTAGCTCCAGGTTCATACCTTACAAACCATGGGTTTGGTTGTTGCTCTGCAGGTATAAAATTAATGGCGTTAGGGGTTTCAAATACACCTACAGGCCGCCCTTTATCTTTCAGACAAACAAATTGCCCATCAATTAATTCGAATATACCTTGCTCACCACCGGCAAGAAAAATGCGCTCGTCTATTGCCCCAACCCCATACCATGAATATTTAGCAGACCCAATATCTGTGAAGCCATCATTTGCATTACCTACTAATAAACAGCCACTTCGACCAGTAATAAAAACCTTGTCTCGTGAAAGTACTTTTACATCGGTAAACGCATCTTGTTGGGGAATGCCTGAGGGTAAGTTTATCTTAGTCCATTCATTCCCATTGAAATGATGTATGTTTCCATCATAACCAACAACGTATACGTCATCAGAAGCTGAGCCATCTATTGCATTTGGCGCTTTTGGAAGTGTGTACTTAGCCCAAGACTGACCGTCCCAATGAAATGCTGGGCCTGCAAAGGAAGTAACCCAAACATCTTCGTCTGTTGTTCCCCAAATAGCATTTAACTGGCCTTTAAAAACTTCGGTAACATTCCACTTAATATCAAAACTACCTGAATTAAATTTTAATCGCTCGAATGGCGGCTGCTTAAAATTAATGCTGGCGTTAGTAAATACGTCACCTTGATCATCTACAACCCATAAATGACCGTTTTCCGATGACCACATAGCATTGAGTTGGAAGTTTATTCCTAGGCAAGTTTGAGTTACCCCTTCCAATGTTAAAGCGACCCCACCGACAGCACCTAATGCATTTGATTCATTGTAATATGTAATAAGCCTATGCTCGCCTAAATTCGAGTAAGTAATGTCTATTATATTAACTATCTCGTAATTATTTCGCATAAAAAAAGCAACCTTTATTGTTAGAACTCTTCATGTTTATCTATGTTTTTATCTTTATCTACATCACCGCCACCAACTAAATTAGACATCGTGGCACTTTTATCAACCCCTGCGCTATCTAAGTAGTTTTCGGCATCTATTCGAATCGCCTTGGCCACTAAAGCTGCTTCCTCTTCTGGGATCCTCGCCTCATATACGCCTAGCACCCTTTCAATTGTCTCCATACTAAGCGACTTTGCCGTCTCACTCTCCATATGATCTAGCCACTCATTTACTGTGGCGTACTCGCCTTTTTGATCAAGCGATTTAGCATAGTCTTTTTCAACATCAGTAAGGTATCTGTGCTCAGTACCTTTACTTTGATCATCAAATACAAAGTATGTTATCGCATCGGCTTCATTATAATTACCAAAGTCTTTGCCTATTGGTGGCCAAAATCACTGTACCACTACAGTAATTGCTCACTTATATTTTTAGCTAGCAACTTACTAAAATCATACAGCGTCTAGGGCTTCTTGAGTCTCAGTTAATGCCTCTTCAAAATCAATAACTAATTCTTCAAAATAAGCTTTATTCTTTCGAGTATCTCGCATCGTCACTTCTCTAAGTATTTGAGTTATCTTGCCAATGTACTAAATCTTTTGGGTAGTATTCATGATCGATAAAACTGCTATCGTCAATATTATATAGCTTAACGACTAAAGCAGCTTCCCAACACCAGTAACCTATATATGCATCAGTATCCATTAAATGGTAATCTGGGCTTCCTTCTAGCTTATCCCAAGCCTCTAAATAGGCCTTTACTAAGTTAGGACGTTGCTCTGGCTCACTTTCAATAACTTTATAAAGCTTGCTAAACCGCTTTTTAAAAAGTAATTCTTTGGATACTTCGCGTCCAACATCCCCCATTTCAACTGCAATACTATCAAATAATGAATCAAGACCTTGATTACCAATTAAAGACAACATATTCAGGTAATACTCTTTTCCCATATCTAGGCAGTAAGCAAAACTCAGCCATTTTAAGAAGTCTTCTAAATAGTCTTCACGTATTTCCTCCCAACCTATACGCTCAGCCTGCTCTATATCAGGCAAGGCATCAGCATAGTTCTTTTGCCATTGGCGGTATTCTAGTATTTTTAGAAGATCTGGTTTTAAAAATGATAAATCATCACCACGTGAATACTTTTGATGTAATAAGTACAGAGAGTCACTGACTAGCCTAAATGTACCTTTCATTTTGACTTCAATTGAATCAGTATCATCAAATTTGACTTCCTCAACATCTTCTTCAATACATTCTTTTTTAAACGCTATACGTTCGTCATAATATGCTTTATCTTTTAAGGTATCTCGTAACATGATTTGTTCTCTTATAGCTCAGGTGCTTTAACTATTATTTTTGCATTTTATCTAATTCTTTTACTGACAGGCTTCCATCTTTTTTATTGCGAATTAGTAGTTTTTGGACTCCTACTTTATCTTTCTCCCCCTGTGTCAGGATAGTTGTCGCCTCTAACTTTTAATAGAGGCAGATAAAATGAGACGTCGATTTACACAAGAATTTAAAGTTCAAGCTGTTGAAAAAGCATTATCTCAATGTGATGATGTTCGCCTAGAAGATATTGCGCTTGAATTAGGCATCGGTTATTCAACCTTGCAACGATGGATCGCGCTTGCTAAAAACCATGAATTTGAAACTAAAACTGCAAAATTAAGATGGGTGTCTTTATTATTTGAATTTTTATACATAGAATATGAAAAACTAAAATATTTTTAACTTAGTTTTGAAATTTCTATAAATATCCATTTATAAAACCCTAAATCATCTTCCTCAGGGTTTTGATAAGGCATAACAGCAAAATCATAATTAAG
>NZ_JACJEK010000036.1:0-10706 GCF_014164015.1 Pseudoalteromonas sp. SR41-1 | reverse complement strand
TACCAAGCGCACAGGGCGTGCATCTGTGAAAGTGTTATGGCAAGGATGGCTTAAGTTACAAGCCATCCTGGAAGGCTACGATTTAGCAAAATCTCTTGAGTCAGACTTGTGATCAAGAGACAGCTAAAATAGCGGCTTTTTTATGTTTGTTAAACTTTAAAGGTTAGTAATAAATCATTCACTCTACGTGAGCCTTCAACAAGCTCAGCTGCACCTATTGCCACATTAAAGCTTAAACTTAAGTTGTTATCGCCAAAGTCTTTAATTTGCGAAACATTATTACTAATGTCGTTACTAACCATTTGTTGCTCTTCTGCAGCGGATGATATTTGTATTGCCAAGTGAGATATTTCACTGATTTGGATAAAAATATCCTCTAATTCAACTTGGGTTTTATCGGTTGTCAAAACACAGTTATCGGCTTGTGCTTTAGTGCTTTGCATTACTTTGGACCAGCTAAATAAAGTGTCTTGTATTTCTTTAATAGAACTATGGATTTGTGTCGTAGCATTTTGAGTGCGTGACGAAAGAGTCCTTACCTCATCGGCGACTACAGCAAAGCCTCGACCATGTTCTCCCGCTCTAGCTGCTTCAATCGCTGCATTAAGAGCAAGTAAGTTAGTTTGATCGGCAATTCCTTCTATTTCACTCATTACCTTACCAATTTTATCTGCTTCAGAGGCTAAGCTGGTGGCTGTATTTGCAGCTTGTTCTACTTGAGAAGCTAAGTCAGATACCATTTTACTATTATCAGCAATGTGGTCTTTTATCTCTGAGCAACTTTGATGGGTGTTATTCACTTTATCCGCTGTTTGAGCGGTATTTACTGATATTTCACCAATGGTAGAACTCATTTGAGTCATCGCTGATGCAATTTGTTCTAAACGCTCACCTTGAGAAGAAATCCCTTTTTCGGTGAGTGTTGATTGTTTGTCTAAATCAGTCGCGATGCCATTAAAGCTTAATGTTGAGTCTTTCATACGGCCAAGAACTGTGCGCAATTTTGCACTTAGCATTTGCTCTCTATAATCACTTACACTGTGCGGTGTATGGCCGCTGTAAATATAACGAGAGATTGAATCGGCTTTTGCTTTTTGTTCGCGTAATATTTTAGGGGTAACAATGAGTTCGTCATAATTTAGCACAATAACTAAAGCACAAATAAATAGGCTAATTGCAGCAATGGTGATTGATGCCGCGACAGCAATAAAAATCAGCCAAAATAATAGACTTATAAAAGTAAGGCTTTGTCGTATTGTGGTGTGTTCTCGTAGTTTAAATAATGACTTGTTGGTATTTATTTTGTTGTAAAGTGTTTGTGCACGGTGCTTAAGTTGAGAGCTTGCTTTGGTTCTTACAGATTGATAACCAACAAGTCGGCCATGTTCAAA
Organism: Pseudoalteromonas sp. SR41-1; assembly: GCF_014164015.1. Taxonomy (NCBI): domain Bacteria; kingdom Pseudomonadati; phylum Pseudomonadota; class Gammaproteobacteria; order Alteromonadales; family Pseudoalteromonadaceae; genus Pseudoalteromonas; species Pseudoalteromonas sp. SR41-1. The sequence continues at coordinate 9,315 of NZ_JACJEK010000036.1, read as the reverse complement.
AATGGGGGTTACAAAGGCATCTACCCAGTAATAGCGGCCATCTTTACAGCGGTTTTTAACCATACCGCGCCATGAGTGTTCTTGTTTTAATGTTGCCCACATTTCTTTAAAGGCTGCTTTTGGCATATCAGGGTGGCGAACAATATTATGATGCTGACCGATAAGCTCTTGTGCGCTATATCCTGCTACAGCACAAAACGCTTGATTGACGTATGTTATTACACCTTTAAGATCAGTAGTGGAAACCAGCTCTTGTGATTCATCAAAGTATACTTCTTCATTTTTTAAGCTTTTATCATTGTGCATTGTATTTATTATCATCCTTTATTGTTGCAGTCATTATATTGCTTACACTCTACAAAGCAAAAAATAGCGTCCTTCCTTCTATGCTCATAAGACAAATAATTGTATTTATTGATCTAGATCAAGTTTAAATACCGGACAGCTAAATTGAACTGATTTTGCATAAGTTCCGGTCTATTACTTTAAGCTGATATTTTACTTATTTGATTTATAATTAAATACGTATTTAAAGCATTTGTATAATGCACATAGCAATGGCAATATTACGACTTAATATAATGATGTTGGTCATATTAAGTGCATGTATAAAGTGGGGAAATAATTATTAAATTTGAAAAGTTATATAGTTCTTAGCAATTTATACCAGTTGTATTAAATAAGTGATCTATTATAGCGCTAAGAAAATAGCACAATAGCAAGGCGAAAATTATGACATGTAGTTGTTCTATATGAGTAATTTTCAACGCAGTGAATGCGCTATTTAATGCGATACAATGATCATATTTTCAATAAAAATTGGTATTAATCTTGAGTCTAAGTAATTAGTCCCCATAACCTTATGATTAAGCCACGTGGCCCGAGGAAAGATTTTTTGACAACACATGATTTAGCTAACGCACTTGAAGCGTTATCAGTAAATGAGCACCAACATGCAGTTAAAGGCATTAAACGTGGCATAGAGCGAGAGTCGCTAAGAATACAAGAGAATGGTGCTATATCACCTAAAGGCCATCCAAAAGGGGTGGGCAGTGCATTAACTAATGGCCATATCACAACTGATTTTTCTGAATCTTTACTTGAATTTATTACTCCAGTTAGTGAGTCGTCAACGCAAACTCTTAAGCAATTAAAAGATCTTCAAAAGTTCACTCTAGAAAAAATGGACGATGAACTGCTTTGGCCTATTAGTATGCCATGCTTTATTGAACACCAAGATGATATTGTTTTAGCTCAATTTGGTAGTTCAAATACTGGTCAAATGAAAACACTATACCGTGAAGGGTTAAAAAATCGTTACGGAAGTATGATGCAAGCAATTGCAGGTGTTCACTTTAATATTTCATTCCCAGATACGCTTTGGCAATCGCTTCATTCGTTACAAAAAAGCAATGCTAGCCTTCAAGATTTTATTTCAGAAGGTTATTTAGCACTTATTCGTAACTTTAAACGCGAACTATGGCTAATAAGTTACATGTTTGGTGCATCGCCAGCATTGTGTAACTCATTTTTACAAGGTCGAAAAACCGATTTACCATTTAAAAAACTAGGTAAAGGTACACTTTACTTAGAAGTTGGTACGGCACTGCGTTTAGGCAATTTAGGTTATACAAATAGCGCTCAGTCGTCACTACGCGTAATGTATAACTCGTTAGATGAATATGTAGCAGGCCTTAAAAAAGCAATCAACACACCATCAGAAATTTATGGTGATCTTGATGACTACAAGAGTGAAAACCCTAAGCAGTTAAATAAAAATATTCTGCAGATTGAAAACGAATTTTACTCGCCAATTCGTCCTAAGCGTAATGCTAAAAGTGGCGAAACGCCAACAGATGCACTGCTTCGAGCAGGCATTGAATACGTAGAAATTCGCGCATTAGACGTTAATCCGTTTAGCGAAGTTGGTATTGATATTGAGCAAATTCACTTTTTAGATGTGTTTTTAACGTATTGTTTATTAAAAGATTCAGCTCCAATGGATTGGAAAGAACAAGCACGCAGTACTGAAAACCTCGACACAGTAGTCAATCAAGGTCGAGAAGAAGGGCTAATGCTTAACTTTAATAACACACAGCGTAGTCTTCAGTCGTGGGGCGATGAAATATTTGCACAGCTCACTGATGTCGCTAAATGGATGGATAATGCTTATGGTGTTAATTATTACTCCGATACTATAAAGCGCATGGCAACGTGGGTGCATAATCCAGAGCTTACTTATTCTGGACGTTACGTGTCGCAATTAAAAGAGTCTGGTTTAGACAACGGTCACTTTGCACTAGCACTGGCTAATAAATACAAACAAAGCCACGCAGACACTGATTACAGTGAGTTTTTAAAGCCTTGGCTGGAACAACAAGTTGTAGAGTCTAACGAAGCACAAACTGCAATTGAGCAAGCAGATACCCAGTCATTTACCGCCTTTTTAGATGCGTATTTTGGCGGTAAATAATCTTAATACTTAGTAAAATTTAAGCAAAAAAAACGCAGCCTAAGTAGGCTGCGTAAATATATATTCAGGGATGAACTAATGCCGTACTGCTGCATTCATTGAGTCAGACCCACACTTTTTAGAAAAGTTCTGTGAGATCTTAGAAAAATGAAAAAAAATGCAATTATTTTATCTCTTGCCATTACTTTAGCTGGTTGTGCTACAGCCCCTCCAAAACAACCTAACGATCTATGTAAAATCTTTGAAGAAAAACCTGATTGGTATTTTGACGCAAAAGATGCGCAAGAAAAATGGGGTTCTCCTAAGCATGTACTCATGAGTATGATGTACCAGGAAAGCTCATTTAAGCATGATGCCGCTCCGCCTATGGAGTACTTCTTATGGATAATTCCAACCGGTCGCGCAAGTGATGCTTATGGTTACTCACAGGCTAAAACACCAACATGGTCAGATTATATTCGTGAAACAGGCAACAATGGTGCTGATAGAGACGACTTTGACGATGCAATCGACTTTATGGCGTGGTTTGTTTATAAAACGCATAAAGTAAATAAAATCTCTAAATGGGATGCTTACGCACAATACCTTAATTATCATGAAGGTTGGGGTGGCTATAAGCGTGGCACATATAAAAAGAAAAAGTGGTTAATGGGTGTAGCAAATAAAGTTAAACACAGAGCGAGCCGTTATGGCGCGCAATTAAAACGCTGTGAAGACGAGCTTGATAAAGGTTGGTTTGAACGTCTTATATTTGGCTAGAGAGTTATTAATGGATATAAAAAAGGAGCCAATCGGCTCCTTTTATACTTAGCGAGAACGCTTATTAGGCTGAATCTTCACCTGTTTTATCATATTCTCTTTTACTTCAAGTACTTCAATAGGGTAGCCCGCAATACGTAGACTAATATTTGCATCGGGAATATCTTCTAAGTATTCAACAATTAAACCACTCAAAGTTTTTGGGCCGTCTAGTGGGAAATCCCAACCCATCTCTTTATTTAAATCGCGTACGTTAGCGCCGCCATCTACAATACAAGAGCCATCAGTTTGTGTTTCTACTTCTTCGCTTGGCGTACGAGTTTGTGTAGTTGTAAAATCGCCAACAACTTCTTCTAAAATATCTTCAAGCGTTACTAAACCTTGAATATCGCCATACTCGTCTACTACTAAGCCAATACGCTCTTTAGACTGCTGAAACTTTAACAGCTGAGTGTTAAGTGATGTTCCCTCTGGGATAAAGTAAATTTCGCGTACAGCACGCAGCAAAGATGGTTTATCAAATTGCTCTTTTGTAAGTAGACGAAGTGCATCTCGAGAGTGAATAAAGCCTACTGCGTCATCTATATTGTCGCGATACAATAACACGCGAGTATGTTGTGCATGGGTAAGCTGGCGACTAATTAGTTTCCAATCATCATTAATATCAATAGCCACAATTTCGTTGCGTGGGATCATGATATCTTCAACGGTTACTTGCTCTAAATCTAAAATTGAGGTCAGCATACTTTGATGGCGAGCAGGGATAAGTGCGCCTGACTCATTGAGCACTGTTTTTAATTCTTCTTTGCTCATGCTGTGCTCGTCGATTTGAGCGGCACTAATACCAAATAATCGCAATATCCCGTTGGTCATCCAGTTAACGATAACAACAAAGGGAAAAAGAATTTTTAGTAACCCTTTAAGTATTATTGAGCTTGGAAAAGCAACTTTTTCAGGATAGAGGGCAGCAAGAGTTTTAGGTGTTACTTCGGCAAATATAAGCACGACTAAAGTTAACACACCCGTAGCGATAGCAATACCAAGGTCACCGTAAAGGCGAATACCTATAATGGTAGCAACTTGAGCTGCAGCTATATTGACAAGATTATTGCCAATTAAGATTAAACCGATGAGCCTATCTGGACGGCTAAGTAATTTACTGACTCGTTTAGCTGCACGATGATCCTCTTTAGCGAGGTGTCGCAGGCGTATACGATTGATTGACATAATTCCGGTTTCTGAACCAGAAAAATAAGCAGAAAAAAGCACCAAAAAACCTAAAATGATAAATAGGGTACTTGTCGATATGTCGTCCAACGATGGATCCTTTTCTTATAAATCAATGCGTATTAAGCTAGAGTGAGCAAGCAGAGTCAAGTTAAAACTTATTTAGTATCACTTCTTGTATGAAACGGCTGCCAAAATATGCGAGTGTGAGGACAAATGCAGCGACCATGATCGTAATAACCACAGGTTTACCGCGCCAACCCTTTTTCATATGCCCGATGGCTACAATGGCAAAAATAGCCCACGCAACTAACGACAATATCGTTTTATGAATGAACTCTTTAGCAAACATCCCATCAAGAAATACAAACCCCGAGAGTAATGCGAACGTGAGTAATATGGTGCCTAAATTAAGGAGTTGGTAAAGCTGGCGCTCAACAACCATCAAAGGCGGAAGGTGACTATGCACAATTGCTAAATCTTTACGTTTTAAACGTTTATCAATAAAGTAGAACTGTACACCATATAAAGTAGCAATAATTAAAATACAGTAGGCCAATAGGGATAAGGAAATGTGTGTTACTAAGCCAACCTCAATATTAATGCTTTGCAGTAAAATATGATGAGGAATAAATAAACTGGCAATTGTAAGTAAAGCACCAAAACCATAAACAACGGGCAATAATAAAGTGGCAGGGAACTTTAGCGACACAGCTGTTACTGAAACTACAATAACCCAGCATGTTAAAAGGGAGACGTTTACAATACTTAAGTCTTGACCGTCGGATCTAAAAACAGAGTTAACTAACAGCAGCATATGCGCCACTATAGCAACCGTGCTCAATATGACGGTTACCTTTTGGCTAGGGCCTTGTTGATGAAACAGGCGTGAGAGCACGTGAGACGTTGCTAACACATAAAATAAACTGGCAATAATAGTTAAACTAATAATCAGCATTGTGCTTGGGCCACTTAATTTGAGACAAAATAATCCTTGTTGTTATATAGCCATTGTATTTTATAGCAAAGCAAATGCATAGACCTTAAAAAAAGAAACTCAACAAGGTGCACTTGAACACTGTATTGTAAGACGCCATATACGGTATACTACTTTTAATTGAAACTTAATAAGTCAATCCTGGTTAATTGAAAATCAAACTAACCGTAAAATTTTAATGGATTGATATAAACGTCTTATCGGAACCGTTACATGTTTGAGAACCTCCAAGAACGATTAGGTAAAACCTTAAAAAATATCAGTGGCCGTGGCCGTCTGACTGAAGACAACATAAAAGACACACTTCGCGAAGTGCGTATGGCATTTTTAGAAGCCGATGTGGCACTGCCTGTTGTTCGCGAGTTTGTAAAACAAGTTAAAGAACGTGCAGTTGGGGTTGAAGTTACAAAAAGCTTAAGCCCAGGCCAAGTATTTATAAAAATAGTGCGTGAAGAACTAGAAAAAGCAATGGGTGAGGCCAATGAAGAGCTAAGCCTAAATGCACAACCGCCAGCCGTTGTTATGGTAGCGGGTCTGCAAGGTGCGGGTAAAACCACCAGTGTAGCTAAGCTTGCTAAGTTTTTAAAAGAACGCAAAAAGAAATCAGTGCTTGTAGTAAGTGCCGATGTTTATCGCCCTGCTGCGATTAAACAGCTAGAAACGCTTGCTACAGAAGTTGACGTTGATTTCTTTCCAAGTGATATTTCGCAAAAGCCAGTGGATATTGCAAACGCTGCAATTTCTCATGCTAAAAAGAAATTTATAGATGTAGTACTTGTTGATACCGCAGGTCGTTTACATGTTGACAGCAACATGATGGACGAGATTAAAGATCTTCACAAAGCAATCAACCCAATTGAAACTTTATTCGTTGTTGATGCAATGACGGGTCAAGATGCGGCAAATACAGCTAAAGCATTTGACGAAGCCCTGCCACTAACCGGTGTAATATTAACAAAAACCGATGGTGATGCACGTGGTGGTGCTGCTTTATCTATTCGTCATATCACAGGCAAACCAATTAAATTTATGGGTGTGGGTGAGCGTACTGACGCACTAGAGCCTTTTCATCCAGACCGTATAGCGTCGCGTATTTTAGGTATGGGTGATGTACTTTCATTAATCGAAGAAGTCGAAATGAAAGTAGATAAAGAGCAAGCTGCCAAAGTTGCTGAAAAAGTATTTAAAGGTGCCGGTTTTACCCTTGACGACTTTGCTGATCAATTAAAGCAAATGAAAAATATGGGTGGCATGATGTCGATGCTTGATAAGCTCCCTGGTATGTCTAACTTACCAGATGCTGTTAAAGGCCAAATGGGTGACAAAACATTTATCCAAATGGAAGCTATTATTAGCTCAATGACTAAAAAAGAGCGCGCACGTCCAGAAATCATTAAAGGTTCGCGTAAAAAACGCATAGCAGCAGGCTCTGGCACACAAGTACAAGAGATTAATAAGTTGCTTAAGCAGTTTACGCAAATGCAAAAAATGATGAAAAAGATGAAAGGTAAAGGCGGCATGACTAAAATGATGCGCGGTATGAAAGGCATGTTACCACCTGGGATGATGGGTGGAGGTGGTCCTAAGTTTTAAAAAATACTTTTGAGTTATTTTTTAAAACAATAGCGAATCATATTTAAAGGAGCAAATAGCTCCTTTTTTGTTGAATAAATTATGCATGTAATACACCTTTAACCCTAATTTGTCGTTGAGATCACGGTTTAACCTACTAAACTGTCTTTTTGCTTCACTTCTTACTTGCGTTATTGCCAAAAACTCGTACAATTCCCCAGCTCCCCATTCTGGGGAGTAAATCTTATTAATGAAAACAGTCAATCTTTATAGAGGACGGTATGGTAACTATTCGTTTGCAACGTGGTGGCGCTAAAAAACGCCCTTTCTATCAAATTGTGGTTGCGGATAGCCGTTTCTCGCGTGACGGTCGCTTCATCGAGAAAGTAGGCTTTTTTAACCCAATTGCTTCAGGTCAAGAAGAAAAAATTCGTTTAGATTTACCACGTGTTGAACACTGGGTAGGTCAGGGCGCATCTCTTTCAGATCGCGTAGCTAAGTTAGTAAAAGACGCTCGTAAAGCGGCTTAATAGGCGTAAGTGTAACCATGAGTCAAGAGAACACCTCATCAATAATTGTCGTAGGAAAGCTCGGTGCCCCATATGGTATAAAGGGCTGGCTTAAGGTACATTCATTTACTGATGATCCCGTAGGGATCTTCGATTTCAGCCCGTGGTTGATAGGGCAGCAAGGTAAATGGCAGTCCTTAGAAGTGGTCGACTGGCGTCGCCACAACAAAGGCTTTATCGCTAAATTTGCGCAGATAAACGACCGAGACGAAGCAATGGCTTATACCCATGCTGAAATCTCAATGGATGCAGCGCATTTACCAGAACTTCCGCAAGGTGAGTTCTATTGGCGAGATCTCATTGGCATGTCTGTTGTAACCGATAAAGGTTATAGCTTAGGCATTGTTGATGACCTTATGGAGACAGGGTCAAATGACGTACTAGTTGTGAAAGCAAACAGTAAAGACGCATTTGGTCAAGCTGAACGTTTGATTCCTTTTTTAACTGATTCAGTTATCAAAGAAGTTAAATACGACGCAAGAGAAATTACCGTAGATTGGGATCCAGGGTTTTAATGACGCAAACTAGTTCATTATGGGTAGGGGTGATAAGCCTTTTTCCAGACATGTTTGACGCTATTACAGACCAAGGTGTTACCGGTCGCGCAGTAAAAAATGGTTTAATTGATTTTAACTGTTGGAATCCGCGAGACTACGCTTTAGATAAGCATAGAACCGTAGATGACCGTCCTTACGGGGGCGGACCAGGTATGTTAATGATGGTTGAGCCATTAAAAAAAGCGATTGCCGAAGCTAAAAAAGCAGCTGGTGATGGCGCTAAAGTAATTTATATGTCCCCGCAAGGGCGCAAACTTGATCAGCAGGGCGCTAGCGAACTCGCTAACTCTAATAAACTGATTTTGATTGCCGGTCGCTATGAAGGTATAGATGAGAGAATAATAGAATCATATGTTGACGAAGAATGGTCAATTGGTGATTTTATTTTGAGTGGTGGTGAACTACCTGCCATGACATTAATTGACGCAGTAGCGCGATTAGTGCCAGGTGTGTTAGGTCATAACCAGTCAGCAGAACAAGATTCGTTTTCGGATGGCTTGTTAGATTGTCCACACTATACACGACCAGAAACATTGGACGACAAACAGGTTCCTGCTGTATTACTCAGCGGAAACCACCAAGAGATAGCAAAGTGGCGGCTTAAGCAGTCATTAGGTAGAACTTGGTTACGACGTCCTGACTTGTTGCATAACCTAGCTCTGACTGAGGAGCAAGCGGTATTACTCGCAGAATTTCAGCAAGAGTACCAAAAAGCTTGTGGCTAGAAGACAGTTACACCTAGGAAAGTGAGAAACATAATGGCAAAAGTAAACCAAAATATTATTAAAGCGCTTGAAGATGAGCAGCTTAAAACAGACGTACCTGCATTTGGCCCTGGTGATACAGTGGTTGTACAGGTAAAAGTAAAAGAAGGTGCTAAAGAGCGTCTACAGGCCTTTGAAGGTGTTGTAATCGCTAAGCGTAATCGTGGTCTTCACTCAGCATTCACAGTTCGTAAAATTTCGAACGGTGAAGGTGTTGAGCGTGTATTCCAAACGCACAGCCCTCTTATTGATAGCGTAGCAGTTAAGCGTCGCGGTGCAGTTCGCCGTGCTAAGCTTTACTACCTACGTGAGCGTTCTGGTAAATCTGCACGTATTAGAGAAAAACTTAACTAATACGCGCTGTTTATCAACGCAAAAATACGGGTTGCATCCTTCG
>NZ_JACJEK010000035.1:0-23120 GCF_014164015.1 Pseudoalteromonas sp. SR41-1 | reverse complement strand
GCCTGGTGATAACATCAAGATGACAGTAACTCTAATCGCACCAATCGCGATGGATGAAGGTCTTCGTTTTGCTATCCGTGAAGGTGGTCGTACTGTAGGTGCTGGTGTTGTAGCAACTATCGTAGCGTAATTATTAGCCTAGCTAATTATTACCAAAAAGCCCGAGCTTAGTCTCGGGCTTTTTAATGTCTAAAATAAAATACGATTTAATACCAATACGCTTAATTAAGTGATCTATTTTGAGGATGGAAAAACGTGTGGATAGCTAGGCAAAAAAATCGCTATTTAGTTGTTCTAATTGAGAATTTTTTAACACAGGTAGCGACACGTTTAGCCCCGCAAAATGATTAAGTATTATTTCGGATTGGTATAAGATGCCGCTTTAATCTTAGGTGAAGATACTTGGTAACAATACTCAAAGTATTATTAGTGGTATTACTAAAAACCCGAGCTACGCTCGGGTTTTGATAAGTTATGAATGTGTCATACTTAGCTGAAAACTATTTAACTTTTTGTATCTGAATATAGAGTAATTATTTAAATCTCAATATTATCATTGGCTTATTGTAATTTTAGTGTGTTTATATTGCAGTTGGTAACCGCTATGGTAACCACTTGGAATAGGTTTCTGATAAATAGAGATTATTTTACTAAAGAGGAAATAAGCTTAAACTAGTAGCGAATAACACACATAAAAATTGATAAACTGTTTATTTTTTGTATTATACACCCAATCATAATCAAATAATCAAGGAAGAGTGTTTTATGAAACCCCTACACGCATACCCTCATCCCGAGAGACCTCAAAATCCTTCACCATTAGAAATGGCTATTTATAACTCTGAGTTAAAAGCTAAAGAGTTCCATAACAAGCGAATAGCTCAAAAAGGGCAGGCGAATGAAGATCTTAAAAATAAGATGGCTCGTGACTTTAATCATTTGCAAAAAGAGAAAGAGAGAATTACTGCTCATGCTCGCTTACAAACTGATTTAAAAGAATACCGAGAGCTAAGTGCAAGCTCTACAGTCACGCAATTAAAATAAGAAAAGCACCATCCAACTCAAAAGCTTGCTCGTCACTTGGCTGCAATAGGGGAACCTAAACCAACTAAGCTGCACGAGGCTCATCATATTATTTGTGGCACAGGGCAATACCAATCAGCGAATATGTTACAAACAAGGCTTAACCTTCATCTGCATGGAGTTGGTATTAACGATCCAATCAACGGTGTATGGTTAATTAATTTTGAAAAAAAATAAAGAGCAAAATTGGGATAGCCCAGCTTCGCCAGCTCATCGAAAGCTACACAGATATAACTATGAGACATGGATTAATACTAACTTTGGTAATGCGGCTACGCCTAAAGCTTTATTTTTGAATAGATTGAGAACCGTTAAAGTTAAAATAAAAACGGGTACTGTACCTGCAGGTTTACTTGAACCAAAAAATGAAAACTGGAAGGCTTTATAATGACTGTATATCAAATCAAAAACGAAGCTTACACATACGACGTAATCGACTTTAATATTGTTGAACTATCAAAAATACTTTCAAAGCATAGTGGCCTTGAGCCAGACACTATATTAACGATGTTTATGTCGGCCGCACGCCATAATATCGAATTTAGTCATCTATGGCCTCAAGGGTTAAATTTTGACTATTTTGGTAAAGCTAAAAAGCAAGACTACGACATATCGCGGCTAGGTCATTTTTTAATAATGAAGATGCCAGTATATGAGTTGTTAAAAGAGCACTTAGCAAATTTTGGAGAGTTTTTACCCGTTAAAGCTGAAGGCAACAACATGATATTGTTTAACTTGCTTACCTTCGGGAAAGAGCAAAAAGACATGTGTTTAACCAAATACGAAGATGGCTTCGAAGACGGTTTAGAGTTACTTACCTTTGAGCAAGACGATATACAAAATAAACTGCTATTTAAATCTAAGCTGGAAGGTGCTCAAAAAGTTTATTGTACTGATGAGTTTAAAAATATTATCCAAAGTAACAACCTTAAAGGTTTAGTATTTGACGAAGACTTATTAGACCCGTTTGTTTAGTATCGCTCAACACAAAGACGAATATATTAAGTAGCCAAAGAATCATTAATTGTGAATACAATACTTTCAGACTCTTTATAAAACAACACCCCTCCCGCCACCCGTAAGCTCAGTGCCCTGCTAGGGGGTAAAGCATAGTAAAGCTGCTTACATAACCTTTGCCCCATAATCTTAATTTGTATATTATCTCAACTAATAAGAACAATGGATTAGCTGTATAGTTACTAACTAATACGGCTTGGCAGGGAATAGTATGTCATTACCAGATTACCAATCATTCATGACCCCATTACTGCAATGTTTAGCTGATGGCAAAACCGTAAAGCTTAAAGAGATTGAAGCAAACGTTTATCAAAGCCTGAGGTTATCGGCAGATCAGCTTAAATTGCGTATTCCTAGTGGAAAGCAAACTTATGCTTACCATCGTTTAGGCTGGGCTAAAACATACTTAGTACAAGCAGGCTTGATAGAGCAGCCTAAAAGAGCCTTTTGTAAAATTACGCAAAAAGGTTTATCAGCATTAGCAACGGGCGAACTAATCAATAACCAGTACTTAAGCCAATACCCTGAGTTTTTAGATTTTAAAACCCGCACTAAAGACACTAGCGACTCACTAGACGAAAACACCACCAGCTTAGTAAATAGCGACTCACACAAAACACCAGAAGAGCTTATAGAAGCCGCAGTAGATACACTCAACACTTACTTGAGCGACGAAATACTACAGGCAGTGCTTTCGGCCTCACCTGCGTTTTTTGAAAACCCTGTAGTCGATTTAATGCTAGCTATGGGCTACGGTGGCTCACGTAAAGATGCAGGGCAAGCTACGCAGTATACTCAAGGTGGTGGCATTGATGGCGTAATAAAAGAAGATAAACTCGGCCTCGAAATGATATATTTACAGGCTAAGCGCTACACCAATAAAACAGTGAGTAGACCAGACATACAAGCCTTTGCGGGGGCACTTGATATGCACCGCGCTAAAAAGGGTGTATTCATTACCACCAGCGGCTTTAGTAAAGATGCACTGGAATATGTAGGCTTGATTGAAAAACGCATAGTGCTGGTGGATGGCAAACAACTTACAGAGTTAATGCTTACCCATAATTTGGGAGTTAGTACTAAACAGGTATTTGAAGTAAAAGCGCTTGATAGTGATTACTTTTTAGGGGATTAGATAGCGCGAATACATTACTATCGCAATAAAGAGGTTTTACCTCTAACTAAAAAATTAAGAGAATAGAGTAAATGGTTGAACAACATAAAAAAGAGCTGGAAAAACAACTCTGGAATATTGCTAATAAATTAAGAGGCAATATGAGTGCAGATGACTTTAGGGACTTTATCTTAGGATTTATTTTTTATAAATATTTGTCTGAACGTATGGATTTGTATGCAGATGATATTTTAAAAGAAGATAACATCAAGTTTGACGCGATTGATGAAAATACAGACGAAGGGAAAGAGTACCTCGATGCGGTTAAAGAGGAAGCTATTGATCATCTTGGCTACTTTTTGAAACCGAGTGAGCTTTTTCATGTCTTAGCTGAAAAGGGTTTGAATGGAGAGTTCATCATAGAGAGGCTAACTCAAGTGCTGAATCATATAGAACAAAGTACTATGGGGACTGCTTCTGAAGATGATTTTACAGGGCTCTTCGATGATCTAGACTTAACGTCAAATAAGTTAGGGAAAACAGAAAAAGCAAAAAATGAACTAGTTACTAAAATTCTGGTGCGACTTGATGATATTGACTTTTTACATCATGAAACTGACATTGATGTACTCGGAGATGCTTACGAGTATCTTATTGGTAAGTTTGCTTCTGGTGCCGGCAAAGGGGCTGGTGAATTCTACACGCCACCAGCGGTATCTAAGTTGCTTGCAAAAATTGTTACATTAGGCAAAGAAAAAATTAGTAGCGTTTACGATCCAACCTGTGGTTCTGGCTCCTTGCTTTTAAAAGTCATAAATGAATATAAAGATCAAGAGTCTTATAAAGATATAAAAGTATATGGGCAAGAATCAAATCCGACTACATATAACCTAGCTCGTATGAATATGATTTTACACGGTATGCATTACCGTAACTTTGATATTCAACAAGACGATACTCTTGAGCAGCCACAGCATTTTGAGAAGCGCTTTGAAGCCGTAGTTGCTAACCCGCCATTCTCTGCAGATTGGAGTGCTTCAGCTGGTTTTTTAACTGATGAACGCTTTCAAGATTACGGTAAATTAGCACCTAAAAGTAAGGCAGATTTTGCCTTTGTTCAGCACATGATTCATCAGCTAGATGAAAATGGCACTATGGCGGTTGTATTGCCGCACGGTGTACTCTTCCGAGGTGCAGCCGAAGGCCATATTCGTAAGCATTTAATTAAAGATAAAAACTACCTTGATGCTGTAATCGGTTTGCCAGCAAATATTTTCTACGGTACGTCCATTCCAACTTGCATTTTAGTGCTGAAAAAGAATCGACAACATAATGATAACGTTTTGTTTGTTGATGCTAGCCAGAACTTTGGTAAAGCAACCAATCAAAACTACCTTCGTGATGAAGATTTGAAGGCAATATTAGACGCTGTAGAAAAACGTGAGTTTAAAGAAAAGTTTGCTTTTGTTGCAAAAATAGAAGATGTCAAAAAAGATGACACCATTTCTTCAAATGAATTTAATTTAAATATCCCACGTTATGTTGATACTTTTGAAGAAGATGAACTTGTTGATATAGAAGCCGTTGCATTATCTATAGAGAAAGTAAATAAAAATATTGTCGTTGAAGATATTTTGCTGTCTGATTTTTGTACTGAACTTGGAATAAAGGCAGTAAAATAATGGAACTTAATACAGTAAAATTGAGGTTTAACGATTTTAAAGACTCTTGGATAAAAACTAAGTTTCAATCGCAGTGTCTAAAGATTTCTTCAGGCAAAAGTAAAATTGAAGAATATGGTCAGTTTCCAGTTTATGGCTCAACGGGGAAACTTGGTTATACAAATGATTTTACCCATGATGGCAACTATATTTTAGTTGCTAGAGTTGGAGCGAATGCAGGTCAATTAAACTGTGTACAAGGAAAATTCGGTGTTACTGATAATACCTTGGTAATTGAATTAGAAAATGAAGATGAATTCACTTTTTATTACTATCTGCTTCAAAGTATAAACCTTAATAAGTTTATCTTCGGTTCAGGGCAGCCTTTGATAACTGGAGGTATGCTCAAAAGTTTAAACATACTTCAGCCTAACATTAGAGTAGAAAGACAAAAAATCGCAGATTTCCTTTCTTCAGTAGATAAAAAGATCAGTCTACTTAAAGAAAAGCATGCTTTGCTAACTCAATACAAAAAAGGTGTGATACGAAAGCTATTCACGCAAGATATCCGCTTTAAAGATGACAATGGCAATGCCTTTCCTGATTGGGAAATAAAGCCATTATCAAAATTAGCGGATAAAAACAGCTTTAAAAACAAAGATAATGCTGTTAATGCTGTACTAACCAACTCAGCTAAATGTGGCATTGTAAATCAAGGCGATTATTTCAATAAAGATATTGCTAATCAGGGGAATTTAACGGGTTATACCGTTGTTGAAAAAAATGACTTCATTTACAACCCTAGAATTTCAGTGCTTGCGCCTGTTGGCCCTATAAAACGTAATCACATAGGGCAGGGTGTTATGTCGCCTCTTTATACTGCCTTCCGCTTTAAAGATGGAAATGTATTGGATTACTTAGAGCAATATTTTAATACGACTATGTGGCATCGATATATGCACAGCATAGCTAATTTCGGTGCAAGACATGACCGAATGAATATAACATCTGCTGACTTTTATGCTTTACCTCTTCCAATGCCTAGTGATGCTGAACGAGAAAAAATTGTTGATTTTATAAAGGCCCTTGAAGCTAAAGTTAGTGCTGTAAATGAGCAAATTGAATTAACTCAAACCTTTAAGAAAGGCTTGTTACAGCAGATGTTTTTATAACTAAAGGACTAGGTATGAAAATTGATCTCGAATATATAAAAGATATTTTAACTGTATTTAATGAGGCTGAAACTGCTCATATTACTTTTGCCGATTTAAAAAAGGCAGGAATTCCACATGATGAGAATGGTGACATTAATCAGAAGTTTTTATTCCATTACCAAATTTTAATTGATAACGAATTAGTAAGTTTAAGTTCTCTCGAAATTGGTAATTTGAAACATATGGGGGTTTATCAAAGCTTGGATGGTCAATGGGGTGTTGCTCTTAAAGATTTAAGGTTAACCCAGATGGATCATGACTTTGCTAAATCGCTTACCAATAAAGAAGTTTTCTCCAAATTAAAGTCTGAATTTAAAGACTTTTCATTTAAGGTCATTTTTGACTCTGGCAGAAAATTATTAGAGCACGTTGCCAAAAAGAAAATGGATAAATTGTTAGAGAGCTAGCACAAGGAGTTAATGTGGCCTATCAGTCAGAACAACAATTAGAAGATAACTTAGTTGCTCAACTTGCTAAAAAAGTTGGCGGTAAGCAGCAATATGAAAAGGTCAATATTACCGATGTTGATTCACTGAGAGCTAACTTAAAGCAGCAGCTTTCAAAGCTTAATGGCTTTGATATAAGTGATAATGAGCTTAAGCAAATTCGCAATGCTTTAGCTAAAGGCAATGTATTTGATAAAGCAAAAATACTGCGTGATAGGCTACAAATTAATAAAGACGATGGCACCGCAGGTTATATCCGCTTTATTGATGACGATGTTAACCATAACCATTTTCAGGTAACGCAACAAGTTACCGTAGAAGGCCGTTATAAAAACCGCTATGACGTTACTATACTGGTTAATGGCTTACCGCTTGTTCAAATAGAATTAAAGCGCCGTGGCTTAGAGCTTAAAGAAGCGTTTAATCAAATTAACCGTTACCAGCGCCATTCTTACTGGGCTGAAGACGGCTTATTCCAATATGTGCAGGTGTTTGTTATCTCCAATGGCGTTAATACTAAGTATTACGCTAATAACCGCAAACAAAGCTTTAAACAAACCTTCTTCTGGGCGAAAGAAAATAACGACCGTTATGCCGAGTTAAGCCAATTCGCTAAGGTGTTTTTAACGCCTAATCACTTAACTGACATGCTCACTAAATACGTGGTACTGAATGAAACAGACCGTATATTAATGGTGATGCGCCCGTATCAAATATATGCCACCGAAGCGATTATTGCGCGAGTAGCAGAACGTGAAAAATTACAAGCCAGTGATCAATCAATTGAAAAGCAAAATGGTTATATTTGGCACACTACAGGCTCTGGTAAAACACTTACCTCATTTAAAACCGCCCAGTTACTTACCGGTGATAGCGCCATTCATAAAGTAGTGTTTGTAGTTGACCGTAAAGATTTGGATTATCAAACAGCCAAAGAGTTTAATAGCTTCATTAAAGGCTGTGTAGACGGTACAGACAAAACCAAAGTGTTAGTTGACCAGTTTACCGGCAAAGATGTGTATTACCTTGAGAAAGACGGTGAGCAACAGTCATCAACTAAAGCGAAAGGCGGAAAGGTTAATACTCGCCGCAATGAAAAGCTGATTGTAACCACCATTCAAAAGCTTAATAACGCCATTAGCAATAAACGTTATTCAAGACGCATGGAGCCAGTAAAAGACAAAAACGTAGTGTTTATTTTTGATGAATGTCACCGCAGTCAGTTTGGTGATACTCATCAACGTATTAGTCAGTTTTTTACGAATCATCAAATGTTTGGTTTTACCGGTACGCCTATATTTGCTGAAAATGCGGTATCTAAATTTTCACGTAAATACACCACCAGTGACTTATTCCATAAGCCGCTTCATAAATATACCATTGTTGATGCGATTAAGGACGAAAACGTACTTAAATTTAATGTTGAGTACGTAGGCCGTTATAAGAAAAAAGATAGCGCCAATGAAGTTGATATTGACGTTGAAGGTATAGACACCAAAGAGCTAATGGAGTCTGACGTTCGATTAGAAAAAATAACCGATTACATTATTGCTCAACATAATCGTAAAACCCATAGCAAAGCCTTTACTGGCATGTTTTGTGTTTCAAGCGTGGCAGCATTAATTAAGTATTATGAGCTATTTGCACAGAAAAAAGCAGAAGGTAAACATAACCTTAAAATCGCCACTATTTTCTCATATGCCGCTAACGAAGAAGACCCAGATGCCGATGGCTTAGACGAAGTTGTATTAGATAAAGTTGCAGAGTCTCAAGCCCAGTACGAAGGTATAGCCAGCCATACCCGAGACAGACTAGAAGAGTTTATTGGTGACTACAACACAATGTTTGGCAGTAGCTATACCACTAAAGACAGTGAGTCTTACTACAACTACTACAACGATATTTCGAAGAAAGTTCGTGAGCGAAAAGTTGATATTTTGCTTGTGGTAAATATGTTTTTAACAGGGTTTGATAGTAAAACCTTAAATACCATGTATGTTGATAAGAACCTTAAGTATCACGGATTAATTCAAGCGTACTCACGCACCAATCGCATTCTAAATGAGCAGAAGTCGCAAGGTAATATCATTAGCTTCCGTAACCTGAAAAAGCGCACAGATGATGCCTTAGCGCTGTTTTCAAACAAAGATGCGAAAGATACGGTGATCATGCCGTCGTATGAAGAATTCATTAAGATGTTTAACCAAGCGTTAGACCAAATGCAAACCATCGCACCTGATACAGCGAGTGTTGATAGCCTTGTAGATGAAAACGCTGAGTTAGAGTTTATTAAAGCATTTAGGGAGTTAATGCGTTTACGTAATGTGCTTTCTACGTTTGCTGACTTTAAGTTTGATGATGTCTGTATTCAAGAACAAGAATACGAAGATTACAAAAGTAAATACCTAGACTTATACGACAAGGTTAAAACCAACACAGCCCCTGAAAAAGAGTCGATATTAGAAGAAATTGACTTTGAACTTGAGCTGTTAGCGATGGATGAAGTAAATGTTGCTTACATCTTAAAGCTACTGAGCAAGCTTAAACAATCTGATTCTGATGAAGAATATCAACAGCAGTATAAATCGTTAATGCAAACTATTGGTGGTGATCCTGAACTGCGCAGCAAGCAAGAGCTGATTGATAAATTCATTCAAGAAAACTTACCTGATGTGCAATCAGCCGAAGAGGTTGACGATGCCTTTGCCGCTTATTGGGAAGTAGAAAAAGAAAAAGCCACCCAAGTAATAGCTGAAGAAGAACACTTGATACCTGAAAACGTAAAAGAGCTTGTTGAACGCATGATATTCAGCAACCAAGAACCATTGCGTGAAGACATAGTAGCAACAATGGAAAAGCCCCCAAGCGTGCTGCAACGTAAAAAAGTAATACCAAGGCTAGCTGAGAAGCTAAAAGGATTTGTTAATACGTTTTATGGTGGAATGTGATGGAGTTAATAGCTGACAGACAATTTAAACTCGTTTATTTATGGGTTGAAGAATATAAAAACATTATAGATAAAAGCCTACGCTTCTCACTAAATTATGATGTTAAAAGAAATGATAAAGAAATAAGCATTGAGCATACTGATTTTTTTCAATACAGTACTCAATTAAAAAATCCTGTTAGGCATTTAGATTTTTTTACTGCCCTAATAGGTAAAAATGGTACGGGTAAGTCAAACTTAATCGAATTAATTAGTTATATCTATACGACAGGTTTTTTTCCAAAAGAAATGGGTCAGGTAGGTGCAAATAGTTTTTGTATTTTAGAACAAATGACTAATCAAGGAAGCCAGTTTTACTTATTATCACCCAGTTATATGAGCTATTCCCTTAAAAATAATGGGATACAGGACCTGGCCTTTATACCCCGAGAGCTGGCAAAGTCTTTTGGTCAAACTGTTTTATATCATCCACTGAGTGATGTTGCCGCTGGTACGTCATCTTCTACAGGTCTCACAAGCTTAAAAATATCTTCAAACCCTTTTAAAAAGCTCATTACAGGTGTAAGTGACAGTGAACTTGCCAAAAGATTTTCTGATAGTGCAAAAGATCTGACAGATATCTCAAAGCTTGCATATATTTCAGAAAATAAGTTTTCACGATTGTTGTTTCTTTATAGTGATTTTAAAGAAAATATTACCGAAAATGTGGATTTGCATTTTGAGTTTGAAGGGTTCAGTAAAAACACTTCTTATGTGAAACTTTATAATGAATTTATTCTGTATATATCAAGGAAAAATGATTTAACCAAAGATGACTTTATTTTAATTTATTTATTCTTAATTTCAGTAAGTGCGGTTCAGTCTGATATAAAAAAGTCGATCGTTCCTCACTTAGATGGTTTGATGATTTGTTTAAAGATATTATTAACACGGTTTAAGGTATTTCAGTCTTTCGAAAAAGATATCAATAAATATATTGAAAGACAGGGCTGGGATAAATTGGTCGATGAATTAAGCTTACATCTTAAGGGATTTGAGTTAAGTATAGATTCCTTTGAGGCTGGATTTAATGATGTACATGGACCCCATCTGTTTATTGAATTAGCTAATGTGGACGATGGTAATGGAATAGACTTCATTTGTGGAACTGATTGGGTCGATTTACCTAATTTGAAGCGAGCATTTCAGGCCCCTGGGCTACCTATAAAAATAGATGGATTGAGTTCGGGGGAAATAACCGCAGTACATTTCTTTAATGAAATAAAACTAGCCCTTATTCAAGAGCCTAACAGCGTGGTTATATTGGATGAGCCAGAGAACTCCTTTCACCCTGAATGGCAAAGGTGTTTAGTTTATTTACTGAGCTCTCTTTTCCTTGAATTAAAGGTTGAACCACAAGTAATTATTTCGTCACATAGCCCTTTTGTTTTATCTGACATTTTAGATGGTAAAGCTTTAGCTTTAGGGAATAATCGGAGTCTCAATGATAGTTTTGCGGCTAATATTCATGAAATGTTAGCTGATAGCTTCTTTTTAGAGAGCACAATTGGTGAAGCTGCTAAAATTGAAATAGAACGTTTAGTTGGTTTTATTAACGATCATAAGTCTGAATCTTTTTTACCAGATGCATCATTTGAAGATAAACTTTTAGGTGCGGAATTATTGGTTTCACATATCGGTGATAGGTTATTAAGAAAAGAATTAAAAAAACGGTTAGTTTCTTTTAGTCAGAAAAATAATGTTGATTCTGCAATGATCACTAAATTAGTCAGATACAGTCAGTCAAACCCTGATTTAAAAAACAAATTAGAAGATTTGCAGGCTCTTTTCATAGTGGATGAGAAATAAATGTTTTCTATTACCTTTAGATCTTCAGAAAATGTAAACAGAAAACATTTTGATTGGTGTATAAAGCAGTTAGATATATTCTCTGAGGGAAACCCTTTACCTGACAATCAATATATGGCTTGGTTATTTACCAAAGGCAATGGTCTGTTTTTAAGTTCTCCACCACAACAACTTGAGATGTTAGTTGAGTTAACTGATTTAATGAAACAACAGGTTCCAGTCGTTTTCCACTCTTTGTTTCATGATGCATTTTACTTTTGGAAAACAGTTAAAAAAAGTGGAACAATAAAGAAGGTGTCTTTATTATTTAAGAGCTCTGCTATAAATCAGCTAACAAGTTTTATTAGTAAAGATAAGAGAGTTGGGGTTAATAGAGATGCTATCTCTGAAAAACTAGAAGAGCTGGGGCTGCTGGATTTTTACCTAATTAATGGTGAATTGAATTACAGTTTGCTACGTAAGCACTTCGTTGCCGATGGTCCAGCCGCTCACCGAGCTAATCCCAGAATGGAGTTAGATCTTGCTTGTATAGGAATAGACATCGAGTTTAAAACATTTCTATATTTTTGTATGAATAAGTTTAAATATGACAAGCTTATTGGAAGTTTTGATGGTTGGGGTGCCTATGAAATTACTAAAAGTACAGAGAATACGCTCTGTCCTTATTGCAATCGTAATTATACACACACTGTTTTTGAGGGTAATGAATTTAAAGGTCGCCCTGAGTTAGATCATTTTTTACCTAAGTCTATATTTCCTTTTTTTGCTGTATCTCTATTTAATTTAATCCCTGTTTGTCATAGCTGTAATCATAGTAAGTCGGATGAAAGTGTACTTGATTGGGAGCAAGGAATATTGGATTTTAGTTTACTGCATCCGCACATACCTGAAGATAATGTAGAGCATATTACGATATTCGAATCAGTACAGCCCGGCGATTTAACCGCTTATTTCATGAGTAATGATTCAACAATGTATCAAAAAATTAAATTAACTGACTCAGCATTGCAAAATCAAAAAATCAAAAACTCTTTAGCTTTATATAAGTTAGCAAGATTTCAACATCCATCCCCACATATGCAAGGCTATTATGCAAAACATTCTAGAGATATCGAGCGAACTTTAGATTTAGTAAAGTATTATCCTCAAAGTGCTATTGAGTCGAT
Source organism: Pseudoalteromonas sp. SR41-1 (assembly GCF_014164015.1). Lineage (NCBI taxonomy): Bacteria > Pseudomonadati > Pseudomonadota > Gammaproteobacteria > Alteromonadales > Pseudoalteromonadaceae > Pseudoalteromonas > Pseudoalteromonas sp. SR41-1. The sequence goes on along the minus strand of NZ_JACJEK010000035.1, from coordinate 10,624 downwards.
TGCTAACTTAATTGAAGATGATACGGAGCAGCTTCAAAAAGAATTGATAAAAGCGATAGTTTCTAATTATCCAGAGCATCACGCCTTAGGCAAACTAAAGCAAGATTTATTGACTGATATTATAGATAGTTGGATTATTGAGGACTAAATATAGCCTAAAGGTTAATTTCTTAGTATCCACAAAACCAAACCTAGCTTTTTACAACGCAAAAAAGTATTGCCCATTATTACCGATAGATTTAAACGCTTTGTAGATACGTTTGTGACAGGATTTTAAAGAGCTAGTACACATCAACGGCTGGCGGTTGACGGATCAATTATCCACACAACAAATTTACTTTAATTTATTACAAACTCAAAAAGTGTGACGATAAAGGGGGTAATGTTACCCCCTTTATTCATTTATGAGATGATTAATAGCTAATCACAATTTATAGCTTGGTACTAAAAACCTATTATTAATAGAAATCTATATTTTATCTATAACCAAAAACGATTATCTAGTTACGCAGCTTTTAAAAAACGAAATGTTTTAGGGTTGCTGCCGATTGGGTGAAGCATCTTTAAAGTTAATTTACTTACAACTTCTTCTTTAGCTATGCCAATCAAGTTGCAGATGAAGCTTTCTCTATGTGACTCATCTTTGAACCTTATAACTACTGGCCACTTCTTTAAACGTTCATCGGTAAAGCCTTTAGTAAACTTATATCCGTGCTCTTGCTTCATGGCAGATCGGAGTATTTCGCAAAGCATTTTGAATTGCTTTCCAGCAAACCCAGTCAAATCTAGCTCTAAACTCTTACTGTAACTTCTATTCACTTTATTCTCCTTCGATACCGTTGACTGTTTTTGAAGACATTTTAAGCCAGTTCTTAACTGATGAGGCTCGGACAAAGCCATATTTTGTATTTTCTACTTGGAACATACACCAACCTAATTCATTCAGCTCTGCGCTTAGGCTATCTAGATAAATAGTGGGCATAACCCTGCGCTTACATATTCTGGATATTGATAACGTTGATAACTGAAACCTAGATATTCTTTTTTGTTTGGTCTCAGACTGAGATTCTATTGCATCTACAATTTTCTGTGCAGATATTTTAGCTGTTAAAGACATATATAAACCTTAATAAAGTACATGTTTATAAAATAGCATAAAAAAAGCTTAAGTAAACCTTTTTTTGGTTTAAAGGTAAACTAAAAAAGGTTTTTATTGGGTGGGTATTACAAAGGGTGTGCTAGTAATCAACGTCTCTATAAAAAGGTAGGAATTAATAATAAATTTTAAAAAATAAAATTTACACTATTTCCCCCCCATCCCAACATCAATTTAGTTTGGCATTATTCTCCCTGTTGTTAGGAGCACCTAACAATAAATTTTATTTTTGGAGATAAAAATGATTAAGAAAGAAACCCCTATGACTACCGATGCTTTGGCCCGTATACAAAGAAATGAAGCAAAGCAAAATGGTGGCGGCGTTGATTCAAATGGTTTTGCTGCTCGTGCAGCTAGAGCTGCAAACAAAAATCAACAAGGGAAAAAATAACATGGCTCAACATGATGACGACAATCGTTCACAGCAGCTAAACCCAGAGCATGATGCTTATTGGCAAAGCAGAGGGGAAGATGAACGCCCTGATGACTGGGAAGAGCTTTTGGATGATGAAGATTAGGTTCAAACTCTACATTAAAGCAGCTGTGTAATTACGTAGCTGCTTTATTTACTGTATCTGTATAGTGTTTGAAATAAGAAGGGTACTGACCAATCACTGTCTTGAAAATAGGTATCGTTTTCTCACTGTGAGCTTGCTCATAGCATTCTTGGATTTTTGTATCTATAGCCCTAGCAATTCTAAAGTATACGGTTAGCGTCAAAGAGTCGTAATTTCCGTGCTTATCAAAGACTGCATTAATAAACTCCTCTAATTTTAAAAATGAAGGTAAGTTTTTTCCATTTCGCCAATCTTTTAATTGTTTGTATTGCTTATCATTTAAAGACTCTCCGCTGTTGGGATTATCTGAGGGAGACTTTTTAAGAGGAATAAAATTAGCCAGCCTTCTCCAAGTCATAGGTTTGCCGTTTGAGGATACTAGCTCTTTTAGCTCTATTAACACTGAGTCGAAACAGCCATTAGATTCATCGGACTCAATTAATGTATTAAGTACATTTGTAAAAAAGCTAGTGCCTTTTTTAGGTTTATAGTTCTCATCTAATCTACGGTAGTATGAGTGAAGACCTACTTCATAGTTGGCAATGGCAGATAAATAGAAATCAAATGTCAAGTGGTACGTTGCCTCAGCAAGAGCGAGGGCATCTTCATTTGTATAATCCTCTCTCTTTTTATCTGAGTTAAAAAACGCATCGAAGGTAGAGAGTTGATGGCTAGGCACTAAGCTATGAGATTGCCAGTATGGTTTTTGTAATTGCCAAATATCTTTTGGGCTTTTCTTATCAATACTTTTTGATTTCGCTTTGCTATGTATTTCATTCATCATTAAGTAATCAAACTGAGATCGAGCTTCTAACCAATCTATTAATAGGTTTAATTCATTGTCGTTTTTGTTACTTTTTTTACTGGCGTTAAATCCATATATGCATGAGTAGTAGGTACTCGCGTTAGAGGTAACCTTCATCGCTCTAGTTGTTTTTTTATATACTTTGAGGTTGAACACCTCATTTATATTCGGAGAGAGAGATTTAAACCATGTATAAATTTTTTTAAATGTTGGTTTACCTACTCCTCGACTTGATAAATGAAATATAGAGCTTTGACTGACAGGCAAGTCAGAATTATAAAATGATTGGGCATGAGTAATCATGCCACTAATGTTACTAGGTAAGTGTAGTAGCTGGGCGACTTCATTTAGAGGGGGTAGGTACACACTTTTAAAATTAATATTTTTAAATATATATTTGTTACCTTCATTAGGTTTGAGCATATTTAGTCCTTTATAAAGCTACCCGTATAGCTTCTTACAAACTTTACGTTATTACCTGTAAAATTCAATGGTTTGATGCTTCATAGGAAGCTTTTAGATAAAACCCCTTTTTTTATAAGTAAAAACTGTTTTTTTGCTTCACTCATTTGCTGGTGGAAGTAGGGGGCTTTTACAACCTCAGTATGTATATGAAAATGAAGATGAAGACTATCAGTATCTTTGTAGTATGCATCAAGTGCAGATTGAACAATAATAAAGGCCTCTTCGCCATAGTATTCACAAATATGATATTTAAAGCATTCTAATGCTACTTTGTATCGTGCTACTAGTTCGTTTACTTCACTATTGTTAATGCTCTTTAGCTTAACTATATTGCACAATTGAATGTATGCTTTAAGTGAGTCTTCTATTAATACGGGGTCATAGTCTTTCATTAGGTTCCATCCAAAACCATTTTTAACGGGATTGGTTCGCACAGCAAGCTTACCCTCAGTTGTTTTTGCACCTGTAGAGCGACCGCCATGCAATTTACATCGACCATTTCGCTTGTTACCTAGGCGCTTACAGGGGTTACCTGAACGTGTTTTAGCCCCACACTTGGGTAGACTGTCTAAATCAAACTTACTCATTTTTTGCCTTTTTATGATCGATCATGTTCGGTGAACTTTCGGTTCATAGGGTTTGTTTTTTGAAAATCTATTTTCTTTAAAGTTTTTAAAATCGAATATTTATATGCTTACCATCATGGAGTGAATATATAAATCAATGGGTTATGATGTTTTAATGCTGCGTAAAGCGAACACTTAATAGCGCTTTATGTTGTCTGTGCACGTAAGGAGATCGATCACCTTGCATGTGTATGCTTCGGTTCATAGAGTGCAGCAAGGGTACATGAGAGTTATTAACTTGATTAGGGTGATCGCTGTACTGCAATGAGCGATGAAGTTCAGATTGTATTAGCTGTGTACTGCTTATACCTGATAACCTTTTTAGTAACTTGATACCACCAGCCTCTGAGTTATCTGGCTTTATTAGAGCCACTTCTTTATTTTGCTGGTATGTAATAGCTGGATTTACGAGCAGCATATTGTTAAAGCGTTTATCAACGTGCTCTGTTGAGTATTCAAGTTTACTAAATAAGTAGCTATGAGCCTTAATGTTAGCTTCTTTTGTGGCACGTTTAGTAAAATAACTTAAGCGGTATAGAGCTGGTTCTATACTGAATTTATTACCCCTGTGCATTAGGTAGTATGGGTGCTTGACTGGTGAGGCCGAGCCTAAGCCTTCAGACTCCCAAGCATGCTTTAATTGGTAGGTTAACTTACTGCTATGATTTATTTTATGCCCGCTTAACAACACAGCTAAATGATAATGATGATTTGAAGATGTATTTCTCTCTCTAGCGCATATGTAACTTACTTTGCAGTTATATTGTTTTGTAAGTACCGACAACTGTTTTTTAATAAACTTTAAGAACGCCTGATTATTAATAGAATAAGATTTAGTACTTAGGTCTATTCTTGCTACGAGTACTTTAGAGTAGTGAGAAAGCATACATTCACAATGCTTAAACACTTTAGTTAATGCTTTTAGATCTTGGCCTTTTGTCTTTGGTTTGAATACTCTGTAGCTATGGTCTTTGTATATAAAGTTTACTGAGTTAGTTGTTGATATTTGAAAGGTCATTGTTATATCTATTTGCCTTAGTTAATAATTGGTATCTTTCTTATATTATTTAATATCCGCTATTAGTGGATAGGCGCTTTACAGATAAAAGCCCTTTTAAAATAATAACTAAGATATGTTTTTAGCTTGTTGAATAGCGTGTTTTTACTGATCATTTTGCTTCAAAGTGCGTCATCAGTAGGCAAAAAAAAGCAGATTATTTACCTGCTTTAGAGTGCTTTTTAGCTAGCCAATTTTTATAATCTTGAAAATGCCACATGGACCGCCCATTTATTACATGAGCTGGTGGAGGAAAATGGCCAGCCTTTATCCATCTTCCAAGTGTTGACCTGCTGATGTTAAGAAGCTTCTGCAATTCAGGCTTCTTAATCATTCGAGCATCGTCAATATACATAGCAAGATCTGGTAGCTTGTTTTCGTTCATTGAGGTCGCTCCATATTTATTACTTCGCGAGATTTTACAAAGTCTAAAAGCTCGCTTAATAACCAACAAACTCTGTCGCTATCGGCATGAAGTTTTCTTCTTTTCGGAAAGAGGCCTTTTTTTTCTAAAGCCCAAGCGCTGGTTCGAGAGACAGCCGTTATTTTGGCTCTTTCTGCTTCTCTGACTAGGCGGTCAGTAAATTGCGTTGTTGGTGTTGTTAGCTGGCTCAAATTGGTTTCTCCGGTTCATCATTGTTGATGGGAGAATATTATTGAACTGCGTATAGGTTAATAAGCCCTTAGCTTGATAAGGGCTTATTAAAGATTTTAACATTTTGATTTTAAGTGAATTTTATCTTTATAGTTAGTTTTCACCCATTCCTCAACTTCCTTAAGGGATGGAGCAGAATTAGACTTTCGACCTTTTTTAGCGGTAGAGCCATACGCATCGTTAATATATGTTTTAATCGTTTTATGTGAAGGAGGAGAAATAGTATTTATAGAAAATAGAGCATCAATTGCCGTTGCTAAATTCGCTCTACTACATTTAGACATATGCGTGTGTAGTTTTATGTCACTGACTATTACATTGATAAGATCAATAAAAGGCTGATACTTTTTAGGTGAGGACTCACCTGCTATTGTTCGGTCTTTAGAATGCTTTTCTGTGGCTCTTAAGGCATATAAATGTTCTACAAAGTCATTATGCTCTTGCACTCGTGAGCCAAGCGTAAACATTTCATGCATTAGTTTATTAAGCCAAAACTTGTAATTTACGTTAGACTTGTCTGGAAGCGCTCTTAGAGTCTCCTCCACCAGCATCGCTTTACGTTTAATTGCTTCTTTCTCCAATAACATAATATCTTGGCCAAACTCATCTTTTGGTAAGTTATTTATAGAGGATATTATTAAATTGGGCTTCTCAATACCTACAGGTGAAGCTATTTCTTCTAACTGAGCATAATTAATATCATCCTCATCAATCTCTCCAAGCTCTTGAACATGTACCAAAAATGGCTGTGATTGAATTTTTAAACCTTCTCGCGGTGTACATTTTGGAAATAATTCAAATTTATTCATTTAGATTAATTCCTTCAGACACCATTGATATCTTAGCTCTAGGAAGTATTTGATTTGCCATTACACTTGCAAGCTTTCTTCGCTCATCCAAGTAATCATATCTGTTGTAAATACCAGCAACACCACTAATAGTATGATTTAGATAACGTGTTACATCGTTTCCTTCATAACCAAGTTCAGCGAATAAGCTACGACATGTTCGTCTTAAATCATGAATAGTAAAGTGCTTAATGCCTTTAGGCTCAAGTAGGTTAGGGTATAATTTCTTGCTAATACTTTTGCCAAACATTTTAGCTAAGGCATGATTCAAAGTGTTTTCACACATATGACCATCTTTGCTAACTTTTCTTGCTGGGAATACGTACTCGGAGCCACACGATTTTCTTTTCAACTCTTCAAATATGGGTATGACTTCGTCAGCAATAGGAATCTGAATATAAACTTCTTTTTTATTTCTTGTGCCTAAATTCCAAATCTTTTCATTAAAATCAAATTCTTCCCACTTTGCTTGAGTAACCTCGGTTTTACGGTTACCAAATACAAGAAGTAATACCATTGCTAAATAGTTATCTCTGGTAAAAACAGTCGAATTCTCTCTGAGTACATCAAATGTACTTTCAATTTCTTGCAGGCTTAATGCTCTTTTTCTACTTTTGGTTTGCCCCCCAGCGTCACTCTGACTAAAAGCTGCAGCAGGGTTTGACTTTGTGAGATCAAGTTTTTGTGCATGTTTAAATAGATTTTTACATAGGTTTAAGCACTTTGTAGATATAGAGGGACGCCCATCATTTACAACTTCTTTTATGATAGCCCTAATATCACGTGCATTTACATCATCAATTTTGAGCTTACCAATGTATGGTTTTATATCTTTAGTATATTGTCTTTCGAGCAAGTGAGGATTTTTTACTTCCTTACTTTTATCTTTAAACCAGTCATTAAATAGGTCGTTCATTGTTATGATAGTTTCTTGTCCCTGTCTTACTCTTTCGGCAAGTGGGTCTATACCATTCTTAATTTTTTTATTTATCAAGGCTGCTTCAATTCGAGCGTCAGATAATGTCTTGTCTGGAAAGTTGCTACCTTTTAGAGTCATAAAGTGGCGTTTATTATTGATAGTGTATCGAAGCTCCCAAGCACCGCTTTTTTTATCTTTGCTAGGCTTTATATAAAGGCTGTCACCAACACTAAACCTAAGCGTTTTACAGCTCTTAATATTTGCTTTGATTTCTTTTACATTCATTGAGTTACATCAAAAATGGTTACCAAGGATTATAAAAAGTGGTTACCAAGCGGTTTGGTAACCACTTTGGTAACCACTTGGACACGTACAATAGAGGGCTAGTATGAACGGTAGAAAACAAAAAGCCTAGAAAAATCTAGGCTTATTAATTAGTTATAAACAAGTTGAAACAGGCTAAAACGCTATTCTATGTTTTGGATCTGCTCACGCATTTGTTCAATTAGTACTTTTAGCTCTACGGCTGCAGTAGTGATGTCACTATTGATAGACTTAGACGCTAGCGTGTTAGCTTCACGATTAAATTCTTGCATCATAAAATCTAAGCGGCGGCCACATGCACCTCCTTTTTTAAGGATTTTTTTAGTTTCTTTAACGTGAGACTTTAAGCGATCTAATTCTTCAGCCACATCTTGTTTTTGCGCAAGGTAAATTAGTTCTTGTTCAAGGCGTGACTCGTCAATGTTTGCTGTTAAGTCTTCTAGCTTTTGAGCAAGTTTTTCACGCTGCCATTTAGCAATCTCAGGCATATGCGTTTCTACAATTTCTACTTGCTCTAGAATTGCATCAAGGCGTATTGCTATCATTTCTTCAAGGTTTGCACCTTCATCGCCACGTGCAGATTTAAAATCTTCGATTACTTGATCAAGACCAGCTATTAATGCTGTATTAACGCTATCCATATCAAGCTCTTCTGCTTCCATAACGCCAGGCCAACGTAATATATCAACAGGGTTAATATCGCCATTACTTTGTTGTTGAACCCATTTAGCGCTATTTATTAGTTGTTCAGCAAGTGCTTGGTTAATTGATAGCTCGCCAACGTGGGCAGGATTTGCCACAAACTTTAAAAAGACCTCAACTTTACCGCGTTGTAAGTGTTTGCGTAAACGCTCACGAATAACTGGCTCCATGCCACGAAATTGCTCTGGTGCGCGTATAAATGTTTCAAGGTAACGCTGGTTTACTGAGCGAACTTCCCAAGTGCCAGTACCCCAATCGCCTTTTATTTCGCGACGCGCATAAGCTGTCATACTGTGGATCATGGATATTTTCCTAAATTTATAAATACAATATTATGATGATTATACCGTAACACTGCTTAAGCTCTAGGGAAAATTTAATACACTGAATATTTTGCATACAGCTATTTATTTAAATCAACATGGTATCTATACCCACATACACTTATAATGTCGCAAATTCTGAATTAAGGGGATCGTCAATGCGTCCAAGCGAAAGAACACCTAACCAAATTAGACCTGTTACATTTACACGTAATTATACTTTGCATGCTGAAGGCTCAGTACTTGTTGAGTTTGGTAACACCAAAGTACTTTGTACAGCTACTGTTGAATCGGGCGTTCCTCGTTTCATGAAAGGTCAGGGTAAAGGTTGGATCAATGCTGAATACGGTATGTTACCGCGAGCAACGCATACGCGTAATGCTCGAGAAGCTGCACGTGGTAAGCAGGGCGGTCGTACTATGGAAATTCAGCGCTTAATTGCACGTGCACTTCGTGCTGCTGTTGACTTAAAAGCACTTGGCGAAAACACAATTACCATTGACTGTGACGTTATTCAAGCTGACGGCGGTACACGTACTGCATCTATAAGTGGTGCATGTGTTGCACTTGTTGATGCACTAACACATATGCGTGCAAAAGGTATGATTAATTCAAACCCACTTAAACATATGATTGCAGCTATTTCAGTTGGTATTTACAAAGGCCAAGCAATTAGCGATTTAGAATACATTGAAGATTCAGCAGCAGAGACTGATATGAACGTAATTTTAACCGAAACAGGTAAAATTATTGAAATTCAAGGTACAGCTGAAGGCGAACCTTTCTCGTTTGATGAGCTAGATGAGTTACTTACTTTAGCTAAACATTCTATTCGCGAAATTATTGACGTACAAAAGCAAGCACTAGCATAAATAGGTAGGCCACAAGATATGAAAGATTATCAAAAAGAGTTTATAGAATTTGCTCTAGAGAAGCAGGTGTTAAAATTTGGTGAGTTTACATTAAAGTCTGGACGTACAAGCCCTTACTTTTTTAATGCTGGTTTGTTTAATACTGGTCGAGACTTAGCGCGTTTAGGTCGCTTTTATGCATCGGCACTCGAAGATTCTGCTATAGAGTACGATGTATTATTTGGTCCTGCGTACAAAGGTATTCCAATAGCGACAACAACAGCGGTTGCCTTAGCGGATCATCATGATAAAGATGTACCTTACTGTTTTAATCGTAAAGAGAAAAAAGCACACGGTGAAGGCGGCACATTAGTAGGCTCAGAACTCAATGGCAAAATTATGCTAGTTGACGATGTAATTACTGCAGGTACTGCGATTCGTGAGTCGATGGAAATCATTGCACAAAATGGTGCTGACCTTAGTGGTGTTTTAATTGCGTTAGATCGCCAAGAAAAGGGTAAAGCTGAATTATCAGCTATTCAAGAAGTTGAGCGTGACTTTAATACCAAAGTGATTTCAATTGTAAAATTAGCTGATCTTATCAGTTACCTTGAAAGCCAAGGCACAATGGATGAGCATTTAGCCTCAGTTAAAGCTTACCGTGATCAATACGGCGTAGCATAAATAAAAAGCCTCGCAGTGCGGGGCTTTATTTTGACCTTCATTCATAGAGTTTATTAATGAAAGATGTATTAAAACCGAATGGCTTAGGCCTCAAGCGTGTTTTCAAAGCAACCTATTGCTCTTACCTTGGCTTTAAAGCAGCATTTAAAGAAGAAGCAGCATTTAGGCAAGAGCTACTATTAAGCCTTATATTATTTCCTATTTCATTTTGGCTTGCTTCATCACTATTACACTGGGCAATACTAATTAGCTCACTGCTTATTATATTAATAGTTGAATTACTAAACTCCGCCATTGAAGCATTAACAGATCGAGTAAGTACAGAGTTACATGTATTGTCAGGTAGGGCCAAAGATATGGGATCTGCAGCCGTAACACTTTCATTAACGATCGTATTGATCATCTGGGGTGTAAGCCTCTATATGAAGATCGTTTAACTCTACTTCTAATATAAAATAGGTTTGAACCCCGTTAGTTGTTAATAATTTGATGGTTATGTTGTATTTTTAACGTGTTTAGCTCAAATTCTCAGCGAACAGCACATTATTTCAAGTTTTCTTCAAAAAAGGGTTGATCTGTTTTCGGATCTCCCTATAATGCGACCCCACTGAGACGGGAAACAGCAACGCATAGCGAGGCACGAACAACTCAG
>NZ_JACJEK010000034.1:0-26620 GCF_014164015.1 Pseudoalteromonas sp. SR41-1 | reverse complement strand
GGCTGTTAGAACTCAATCTGTACGAGTGCCCACACAGATGATTGCTTTATATTGTTAAAGAACGTTTTGAGTCGCTTTAGCGTCTCAAGGGATGCGAATAATACACCCTTTATTTTTCGAGTCAATACTTTGTTTTAAATTTTCTTTTGGAAGATTTAAAACCGAAGTTTTATTTAACTCTCTGAGTAGTTCGTGCCTCGCTATGCGTTGGCGTTTCCCGTCTCAGTGGGGTCGCATTATAGGGAGATCCAAAAACAGATCAACCCTTTTTTTAGATCTTTTTACTGTTCGAACAAAAATAGAACAAAACCACGTAAAACCACATGAAAACCCCTCTAAGATGATGCTTTTTTATGCTCTTATTTATTATTTAATACAAATATCATTGCTATGTTTGATTTAGGCGTTAAGATAGCAAGTTCACAATGTTAAATTAATGTTTATTTCCTGTTTATTGGTAGATCTAAAATGAAATTACCCGATCAAAAATCTTTTATCTTCTCTGTTATTCTTGCTGTAGTTGGTTTTGTTGTTGTTGAGTTTGCTTTAGGCGGCTTAGCTTTAAACCCTGCATTACTATTTGGTGCTGGTTTATTAATTGGTGCGATTGCTATTGCTGCAATATCATCTGATGTGACTGAAGAAGCTGAAGTTAAAACAAAAACGCTTTATGTTGGTAACCTTCCTTATCGTGCAAACGAAGGTGTGGTTCGTGCATTATTTGAAGAACAAGGCAAAGTATTCAATGTTCGTTTATTAAAGGATAAGAATACTGGCAAACGTCGTGGCTTTGGTTTTGTTGAAATGGCGCAAGCTGATGCAGACAATGCAATTGCTCACTTGAACGATAGCGAGTTCCAACAACGTACTTTAAAGGTACGAGAAGCAAAACAAAAACAAGAAGATGATTCTAATGCTCTACGTACTGAGACGGATCAGTCAGTGTAACTAGCTTTACCGCTAGCTTATTGCTAAACACATCAGCCGTTGCATAATATTGCAGCGGCTTTTTTATGTCTGTTTGTTTATCCATACATAAGTTAAGTTGGTTAAGTAGGAAGTTGACTCTATTTGCTATCGCTACACCTGAATCAAGTAATTTTACATTCCCTTCAAAGTACTGACTAATCGGCCCTGCTAATATCGGAAAGTGCGTACACCCTAGTACAAGTACATCTATAGTTTTATCTATATGTAGTTCATCGAGTACTTGATACAACTTAGTTGTATCTAAAGAGCCTGTAAAAAAGCATTCCTCAGCTAACGTTACTAATTCAACACTGCTATAAAGGTTAACGATTACATTACGTGCATGTTCAGCAATTAATGTTTTTGTGTATGAACTGGCGACCGTTGCCGGCGTGGCTAACAAGCCAATATGATTTGAACGTGTTAACTCTGCTGCAGGCTTTATTGCTGGCACAACACCTACAATAGGAATATCCGTAATTTGGCGAACAGCGCTGAGTGCAGATGTAGAAGCTGTATTACACGCTATTACAATTAAATCGACGTTAAGCGTGTTAGCTTTGATGAAATGAATAAGTGAACATAATCGGTTAATTATAGTTTGTTGGGATTGAGCACCATAAGGTAGTAATGCATTATCCATAAAATAGCTGTACTGAGCATTGGGGATACTTTGCTTGATATGTTCAAGTACAGTAGTTCCACCAATACCTGAATCAAAGACCATTATATGCGCTGACAAACTACCGTTCCTACTTTACTTTAAGATCGGCAGTTTGCCATGAGGTTTTTATAAAAGAAAGTAGTTTAACTTTGCGTGGCTTCTAAATCAGTAAGCCTGTCGGCTGCTGAATTTAACTGATTAAGGTTTTCGAACATAGACTTTGTATAATCTACTAACTTATCTATTTGTTCCTGATCTTGATTTAACCATTGGAGAATGCCAGCTAGCTGATTTTGTAATCCAAGCTCACCCGCTTTTTCAAAAGCATTTTTAAGGTCGTCATTAAAAGGGGCTAACCCCTCTGCTACTTGTTTTTCTGGTGCTGGTTTATATTCTTCATAGCTTTTAACTGTTGCTATTGTTTTTGTTTGGCGTAAATCCATAGAAAAAGCCACCAGCTGATCGCTGTCTAAACTCAGCTCTTGCGCTTGTTCAAATGCTTCATCTAAATCACCACCAAAAAAGGTTTTACTTAAATCTTGTAAGTCTTCCATCATCGCATTAATAGCTTCTTGCTCTTGCTCGTTTAAGTCACCATTTACCGACATCGAAAATGATACCTGTCGAGATTGCGATGATGAGCTTGCAAACGACTCACTATTACTATTTTGCTGATAGCCACTTGCCGATTGAGATTCAAATGCATCAGCAAAGCTAATACTTACCTCATCGCCTTCTGCTGTAGTAAATTTATACTCTGCATTACTCGTCATACTGACGTATTGGGCCTGGCTTATATTTACGCTGGCAGGTTGTGGGTTAAATAACGACTCTTCAAACTTATCCAGCCCATTGTAAATTCCCTCTTTGGACTTATTAATGCCCTCTTCCATGTCATCATTAAATACGCCTGTACCTTTGAGTTCATCAACAGCGTCATCAATCCCTATTTGGACTCCTTTGCGCGCATCGCCTAGCATATCTTTGAGCTTTTCGTCATCAGCGCCGTTAGCTTTTGCTTTATTTACAGCACTACTTACAAAATCGAGTACGTTTTTTACTATTTCATCAAAATCAAATAGTGGTTTATCTGCTTTTTTTTCTGCGATAGGTAATCCAAGCTGCTCAGCCATTTTATCGCCAAGCACCTTTGCGGCCAACTCTCGGCCTCGTTGTTGATAGCTATCTTGAGGAGACGTAATTGTAGGTTGCTGTATATCAGCTTTATTATTGAATTTATTGATGTTGTTGTTTGGCGTAAAGCCATAATTACCTATTTTCATGATTCGTCTCCTAAGCGTGCGTAGTTTATTATCGGCTATAACAACAAAAACTAAAGTATAATGTTCAATAAAACAGCATAAATGCTAGCCAAAACTAGACAAATACGCAGCGCTCCCTACAATAGCGCCGATAAACAGATCTTAGATAAGGTAGTAGCGTTAATGGCAGTTATTAAAATAGATACCACACAGTACCAAGCGCAGTTAAGTGAAAAAGAGCAGCGAATTAGTACGCAGTTTCAACGTTTTGGTGTGGAGCAATTAGAAGTATTTAGCTCAGAGCCAACTAACTACCGCCAACGTGCTGAATTTAGAGTATGGCACGACGGTGATGATCTGTTTCACATTATGTTTGATCAACAAACAAAAGAAAAAATCCGTGTTGATACATTTGACCCAGCAGCGCCTCTAGTAGGTGAAATAATGCAGGTGATGATTGAAAATCTTAAGCCTTGTGAAATATTACGCCGTAAGTTATTTCAAATCGATTACCTATCAACGCTAAGCGGTGAAATTTTAGTAAGCTTGCTTTATCACAAACCACTGGATGATGAATGGTTAAGTGAAATTAAAGCACTGAAAGAAAAGCTTAGCAGTAAATACAAAATTGACTTTATAGGTCGTGCTCGCAAACAAAAAGAAGTACTAGGTGATGACTTTGTAACTGAACGTTTAACAGTTAATGGGCAAGAGCTTATTTATCAACAAGTAGAAAATAGCTTTACTCAGCCTAATGCAAAAGTAAATATTAATATGCTGGAGTGGGCACAAGATTTATGTAAACCACTTAAAAATGATTTACTAGAATTGTATTGTGGTAACGGTAACTTTTCAATTGCATTAGCAGGTTCTTTTAATAAAGTATTAGCGACGGAAATATCAAAATCATCTGTTCACTCTGCTCAATACAACATTGCTAAAAACAACGTAGAGAACTTAGATATTATTCGTATGTCTAGTGAAGAGTTTACTCAAGCAATGAATGGCGAGCGTACTTTCTCTCGTTTAGATGGTATTGATTTAAAAAGCTATGACTGCCAAACCATATTAGTTGATCCACCACGCGCGGGCATGGATGAATTAACGTGTGACTTAGTGGCTAACTACGAAAGCATAATTTATATATCCTGTAATCCTGAAACTCTTGAGCGTGACCTTGATCACTTAACACGTACGCATAACGTTAAGCGCTTTGCTATATTTGATCAGTTCCCTTATACGCATCACATTGAGTCGGGCGTTTTCTTACAGCGCAAATAAATACGTTCAGTAAACGTTACCCATAAAAAAAGCTCCTTAAGGAGCTTTTTTTTGTTTTAGCTAAACTTACTTGTTAGCTAAGTAATTTATTAATTTGCTAATGTCTTCAGGTTTAGTAATACCCGACTCACGACCTAGGTTTAATTTGTACTTACCATTTACAATAAAGGTAGGTACGCCACGTAGTGCGCCTTTTTCTTTAAAGTAGTCTTGGTCGCGTTTCATTTTAGAGCTCAGCGTACGTACCGAGAAGCTTTTAAACAGCTTATCAAACTTATCACCATCAACGCCCTGCGCTACAAATATATCTTTTACATCTGCAAGCTCATTAAATTTAGCGCGCTTTGTATGGATATGATTAAAGATTGCAGAAATAATCTGATCTTTTTGTGGAAGCACTTCAGCTGTCGCCAGTGCTTGGCTCATCATCTGTTGGTTTTCTGGGTCACGTACACCTACAAAATCAACATGGCTCTTTTTAAATTTAACGTTTTTATCAAGCTTAGGCTTAAACTCACCAATTAGTGCTTCCATGTTATTACATGCAGGGCAGTAAAATGAGAAGAACTCTTTAACCTCTGGCTTTTTAGTTGCACGCTCAGAAACTACGTCGTAATGCACGCCTTCTTCATACGTTGCTGCAAAGCTTGTTGCTGCCATAGGAAGTAATATTGCAAGCAAACCTGCTTTAACTAATTTAATCATTATTATGCTCCGAAATTTATAGTGCTAATAAAAACGCTACTAACTCATCAAGTTCTTTTTGATTTTTGATGGTGTTGAGGTTTATTTTATATTTATCGTTAACAATAAAAGTAGGTACACCTGTAAGTGCGCCTAATTTTGAATATTTATTCTGTTTGTTTTGCATTGCTTGCTCAGCTGAAATAACAGGCATGCTTGCAATCTCTTGATCAAATGTTGCGCTATCAATACCATTTACTTCAAGTAATTTTTTAACGTCTTTCATTTCAGTTAATGGTGCACGTTGAACATGGATACTTTTAAAAATTTGATCGCTAATACTTTGCGCCTGACCATGCTGCTTAGCAATTAAGTAGGCAAAGCTTAAATTACTTTGTGCTTGTGGTGACACGCCACCTAAAAAGTTAACGTGGTTTTTAATAAACTCAGCGCCTTCTGGCAAGCCTTTTTCAATTGCTTTTGCTACTGGTTCAAACTTAAAGCAATGTGGACAGTAAAATGAGAAAAACTCGGTTACTTGCGGTGACTTGCTTTTGTCTACATCTATAACAGTGTATTGATTATCAACTTCAAACTGTGCAGCAAGTGCTGCAAATGGTAAACATAAAAGTAATAAACTCAGTTTTAATTTTTTAAGCATTTGTATCTCGTTGTACTTGTCTTTAAATAAAATATTACGGCAATAACTTTAACGGTGCTTCTTGCAATGCTGCAAGTTGCTCTTTCAGTGCTAAAATTTGTTGCTCCCAGTATTTGTCATCAGCAAACCATGTAAAGTTCCGCACAAAAGCAGGATCACTCCATCGTTTAGCTACCCATCCCATATAATGAATAATACGCATTGCTCGCAGCGGTTCAATTAATTTGAGTTGAGAGTGATCAAAATCACAAAACTCTTCATACGCATTTACAAGGGTGTCTAACTGTAACAGTTGCGTCGCTCTATCGCCACTGAGCATCATCCATAAATCTTGGATTGCAGGACCTTGGCGGCTGTCATCTAAATCAACAAACATTAGCGCATCACCTGCCCATAAAATATTACCAACGTGGCAGTCACCATGTAAGCGAATACTTTGCACATCTTTATACTGTTTTTGCGCCTGCTCTATCACTAAATCTAAAATAGTATAAAAGGCAGTATTTATTCCCATGGGCACTAAGTTACTTTTTTGAAGATGAACTTTGGCTGTATGCAAATACTCCTCGCAGGTAACTGTTGGCCTGTAAGTAAAAGGTTTTGTTTTAGCTACTTGGTGCATACGGCCAATCAATCGCCCCATTACATCAAGCTGATCTAAATTATCAACCTCAAATAAACGCCCGCCTACACTTGGAAACAACACAAACAAATACCCTTCGTGTTCAAATAAGCTTTGTCCATTATATAAAATAGGGGCAACAACGGGTACTTCTGCATCCGCTAGTTCAAATGCAAAGTCATGCTCTTCTTGAATTTGCTCTTTACTCCAGCGCTCTGGGCGATAAAACTTCACTACGTAACGCAGGCCATCATCCGCTTTAAATTGGTACACTCTGTTCTCATAGCTATTGAGCGCCAATAAACCAGATTCGGCGTACACACCTACGCTTTCTATTGCATCGAGTATTAGATCAGGTGTTAAGTCAATAAAACTAAATTTACTCATACTCTTCTTATATAAAATAAAAGCGGGTTATATACCCGCTTTTGTTAATTGCTATATCAACTTACCTAATTAAGGTAAGTTGCGATTATCGCGCTTTAAAAAAGTTACTCGACTGCGATATTGTCTCATCCGGCTCATCTACCGGTGAAAGCACAAAGTTAAACTCAGTCATCGGCGCCTTCAAATCATAAGGGTCCATTACAAGTGACAATGGCACGTTATGAGATTCCCCTGCCTGCACAGTAAATGACTGCTTACCAATATACTTAAAGTTATCTAACCCTTGTACTTTAATATTAAAGGTTTGCTCGTACTGCGCTTTATTAATTACCTTTAATGTATAGGTGTTCTCTACTAAACCATCAAAATCGACACGATATAATTGGTTTCGGTCACGAATAATATCAAAGTCCATTGTTTTACGCAGTGCTATATTAGCGACAAGCGCTCCCGTAAGCACAACAAGTATGACCGTGTAACCAATAATTTTAGCTCGCAGTGGATTCGTTTTATTTTCTGGGGTTTCGAGATTTCGCTCTGTCGTATATGAAATAAGCCCACGCGGGTATTCCATTTTATCCATTACGCCATCACACGCATCAATACATGCACCACAGTTGATACACTCAGCTTGTAGCCCATTTCTAATATCAATACCTGTTGGGCATACTTGAACGCACAAGTTACAGTCTATACAGTCGCCTAGTTCTAAATCTTTATGATCTACTTTACGTGAACGAGGACCACGGCTTTCACCTCGGCTTTCGTCGTACGTTACGGTGTATGTGTCTTTATCAAACATAGCTGATTGAAAACGAGAGTAAGGACAGATGTGTAAACACATAATTTCTCGCATCCAACCGGCATTACCATAAGTACATGCAGCAAAGAAAATAATACTGACTAGTGCATAACCGCCTACATCAAACGTTACAAAGTCAGGGAGTAACTCCCTTATTGGCGTAAAGTAACCCACAAAAGAAATAGCGGTATACAACGAAAACAATACCCAACTAGTATGCTTTGCCGTCTTACGCCAAAACTTATCAAAATTCATGGGTCGTTGATCGAGCTTTTTACGTTGATTAGCCGTGCCTTCAAGCTTTTCTTCGAACCAAATAAAAATAAAAGTCCAAACAGTTTGCGGACATGTGTAGCCACACCACACCCGTCCATAGAAGGTGGTCACTAAAAATAACGCAAATGCTGCCAACATAAAGATAAACGCTAATATAGTAAAATCTTGAGGCCATAGCGTTAAACCAAAAATATTGTATTTTTGACCAATTAGATCAAACAGCACAGCTTGCTGGCCATTAAAATTAATCCAAGGTAGTAACATAAACGCAAGTAGGCCTAAGAAGCCAATGCGCTGTCTAAGTAATTGATGTAGGCCTTTTACAGCACGCACATAAATACGATTTCGGGGATTGAACCTATCATCTTGACGGCTTAAATCCGGTTTTTGGATTTTCACCTCTACAGGGATATTCTTTACTTTAATTTGCTTGTCCATCGAAGTTCCTCAACGCCGCTTGGAAATAAAAATCCAGCAATACTCAAGTACTCTATACTTAAAGTTAGCAAGTTACTTGCTAGGCATATTTACTTTAATAAATTGCCTTCTCGAATACTTTCAGATATTTCAGAAATATCTGACTGCTGTTAACCATTATAACAATGTTGGTTAAAATTACTGGCATAGATTGCTAATAATTTATTCATCCCAGTTACTTGCTTTTAAAATGCAGTTTATTACACTGCATGGTAATTCAACCCTACTTAGATCAAGGTTTACGTATTCATGAAAAAATTTATTATTTTGGTAGTTGTGATCCTTGCCTTTTTTACAATCGATCACCCACTTATAAAAGAACCTCGCGAAAGGTTACTAGGTGAAGGCATCGGCTTTTTAAGTGATGCAAGCAAGGTCAACAGAAGCCCCGCTGCAAATATGGCTAAAAATAGGATCAACAGTCAACTTAAACTATCTGAATCTGAAGGTGAGTATGTAGAAAAAACGTTTACAACAGATGACTCTGTTCAGTTATTTCACCTACGCTATTGTCGTGAGCGTGACTTAAACCTTTATTTTTATGACGACCGTTTAAATACGGTATGTAAAATAGTGACTGAAGCATTAGAGCAAAAGCGAGCAAAGTAGTGGATTTTTCAGGATTAAATAAAAAAGCAAGCGACTCATTTCATAAGCAGCGCAATATGCTCAAGCAATTAGCGCAAGGCAAAACATTAAAGTGTGAGAAGTGTAATGGGGTTTTAACACTTGATTTAGCCACCAGCGAGCCTGGTAAAGGCATAGTAAAGTGCAAACAAGGCTGTACGGATATTATATTAGAGCTAGGCACTTAGATTAAACCAAGCGCCTAGTATTAATAATTACTCTTCCCAACTCTCGTCGGTTATCAAGCCGCTATTAATTGCGACCACTTCAATTAGTTCAGCAAACCCTAATGCAAAGTCACCCATAGATTCATACTGATACTGACACAAAGCTTCTATTGTCATGTTATTTTGTTTGGCAATCTGAGCTATTGCTAGTTGGTCGAGTGCAAAAAAGCTTAGTGTGCTTAACGCACTTTCTAATGCTTGTTTAAAATCAACGTCTAATTGCGGTGCATTTAACAAAGGTTCTGCATAAGCTTTCGTTGCAACTAAGAAGCCTTTACTCCACGACTTACAAAATTCAGCATCAAATGTGTCTGGTAATTTATATCCAGTTTCGAACACCTGCTCACTAATTTTGTGATAAAGCGCCATAAACAAAAAAAGCATTTCTTCATCTAAATCATTAGCTGTGTTTGGCAATATCTGCTCAAGCCACTCATGTACATCTAATGGGTTGGGCGAACAAATTACACCAAATAAATAGCCTTGGCTTTGTACAAGGGTCATTGCTTGAGATTGGGTATTTAAAAATGAGCTGAGCTGCTTTGCATGCAACTCAGTAAATTGGGGTATTTGCATTAAAACTCTTTATATTAAAACATTAAAAGTTGAGCGGGTAGCGACCTTGGTTATCTGGTCGGCCTAAAAACTTAACCGCATCATGTACATCTTTAGGTAAGCTGGCATCTGGTTTTACATAACCTGCCACTCTAAAATCGAAATTAGCTTTAAGTGTAGCATCTGCCTCAAGGCCAAGCGTATTATCTGGGTCAATTAATATAGCAACATCACCCGACTTACAGCTTAACTTACCAGCTAGAGGTCCAATATTAAACCATCCATTTAAACCTTGAACATCAATATCAGGGCTCGCTATTTCACCTTTTAGTGAATCACAATAAGGTGCGCCTGAGCTGTATTCATCAAGTTCTAATATCACACGCCCTTTAGCGGTAACAGGCAGAGGAAGTTGCACACGTTGCATTGCACGCTCTACAGTTGAGCGTACTAGGGCGTCAGTCACTATTACTTTTTTATTAAAAAACCCATAACTTACATCTGCGTAACCCGAAATATCACTGCGTTCTCGTGGATTACCAAATTTTATGTTCGCATTTAGTTTGCCTGTAAATAATTTCCAGCCTGCAATATCCCAGCGCACATTATTTAACTGTTCACCATCAAAACGAACTTGCATCATTTGACCTTGCCAAACAGTGCCTACAGTTTGGCCTACTTCTAATTGCTTTGGAAAGTACGGTTTTGCTATATCTAGTGCAATATGTGCTGGTAATTTAATAATACAAAACACAATAAAACTAATTAAAAAGACAGCCGATAACGTTATTATTTTTTTCATTAATTAATTCTCTAATACTAAACGGCTTACGCGCACATAGCCTGATTTATCATCGCGACTTAAATCTAAATTTTCAATTTTTAAACCATGCTGATTTACTAGCTCATCTAGCCATTCTATTAACTGATTAAACTCTACTGAGTCAAGCGTCAAACGAAGTGAATCACTACTGGGCTGCATTTTACTAATATTGATTTTATAGCGTCCACGAGTAGAGTTTACCACTTGGCTTAAGTTTGTATTGCTAGCAACACTGGTGTTGCCTGCAGCCTTTAGCTTAACAATACTGTCATCAACCCAAGCTAATAGCTCTTGTTGTTTAATTTGAGATTGCTGTGCTTTTTCTATCGCGTTATTTAATGGCCTAAATATCCCCATTACTAAAACAAAAATAATAAACACGCCACCAGCGACCATTACCAATTGTTGTTCTTGCTCTTTAAGCGAACGCCACTGTTTCATTAACTGCTTTTTCATACTGCACCTCGCAGTTTAATTTCGCCTACGACATAATCACCGTCATTATTTAAAGACCCTTGCTCAACAGTTAAACCTTGCTTTTCAAGTATGATTTTTACTTTACCAAAAGTTTGGAAGTCTTTAGCCCGTGCACGAATTCGCAGCTCATTACGACGTTTGTCATAACGAAGTGTTTCAGGTGTAAATTCGCTGACTTGCGAAAATACATCAACCAAATTAGTCGTTAAGTCTAAAAAGCCGGATTCACTTGAGCCTTGTATTTTATCTAACGCGCCTTTAATTTGGCTTTTAATTAGATTAGGGCGAACTTTAGTTCCCGGAAATGCTTTTTGATATCTGTCGACTACTTGAGCTTTAGCTACTTCTACTTGTGTATTAAGTTGGTGTAACTCAATGGCTTTTATTGTAATTGTAGAAACCAATGCAACACTTGCTATAATTGCGGCGCCTTTCCAGTAACCCCACCACAAAGCGCTTTGTTTTTTAAGCTGATACATACCTTGGCGTAAGTTAAAATTAACGCTATCTAACTGTTTTGCAAATAATGCTAAAGGTAAGTCGTAATCGCTTGTTTGGGCTTGTAAGTTAACGCTTTCAGGAAACTGATTAGCAGGACTAAAATGTTTAATGTCGGGGTTACCCATGGCTGATAAATAGCCATTCAACCAACTAGATTCAACCGCACTAATATGCCATTGCCCTTGCTTAAACAACCATTGGTTGTTGAGCTCAATAGCAGTTACGGCGCCATCATCTGCAAGCGGTAGCAACAAAGCATCGGGTAATATTCTGTATACTGATAGATTATGCTCAGCAAATAATGCAAGCCATTGTTCAAACCATTCACGGTCTGTCATTGCTACACGAATTGCATGTTGCTCACCAAGCATTGTCGGCTGCGCTACAGCTATAAACAGTTCATCTACGTCACATGCTATATCTTCTTCAAGCATGTATGGCAATGCTTGCTCAAGCTTGCGATTCCATTTTGTTGGCAAAGCGACCGTTTTTAATTGCACTTGATCACTGGGTAATAACACGACAACTTCTCGGGTAAGTGCTTTTTCGCTTAGCTCACTTAAATGCTCTGCATTTGGTAACTCGCCACTGGCTATTATTTCTTGTTCTTGTGGTGAGTAAATTAACCAGTTAAGTAATTCTTGTTCGGTTTGACCCGTGCGGATCAACAGTATTTCTGTCACTGTACGCCTCCAAATTTTCGCGCCAGTATCGTTACGTCGCCATCTTTAGCGTGCAGTAATGTGGTCATCGAAAAACGCAGGTCGACAAAGTTTGCCTGCGTTTGTAATTTAAAATATTCGCTTTTAATACTAAATAGACTTTTTATTGAGTCAGTATTAGTACCGCCTTGCTGCTTCACCTGTTCAAAAAATTCATCGATGGTGTCAAAGCCAGTTTGCGGTCTTGCGCCTAACACCGCTTCTGCGCCAGATAAGCTTAAGCTTTCTATCAAGGCACTGAGTATGAGCGCTTGCTCTGGCAATAATGTATTTACGTTAATTGATAAAAGCGTACTGCCTGGTATTACGCATACATATGGCAATACTTTTTCCATCACTAATGGGTTAAAGCCCTTAACTAAACGCAGCTCCGATGTTGATGCAAATAAACTATTGGCTGTCATATACGGAAAATCTCGTGATAAATATTCGTCTTCTTCTGCACCTGAGCGATACGTAATACTGTTCTCATCAAGCCAATCAAATACACTATCTGCCATCGTCTCTTCTGATTCGTCAGCAGGTAAATCTTCAATGTTTTCAAGTAATGCAAAGAGTGCTTTGTGTGCAGGGTTTGTTTTACTTGCGCTATTTTCTTCTGGCGCTATGGCTAAAGCATTTAAATTTAAACATGCTTGTAAATCTGTAATTTTGCCACTTAACGTGCCGTTATCAACAGGGTATGAAGCATCTCCTTGAGTTGCCCACACTTGATCGAGTGTTGTTTTATCGGCATCATCTTTTTTGCTTTGTATTAGCCCTTTAATAGCAAGCTCTTCTGCACCGTAGGCGTACCATTTAGCTTGTTGGTGACCTTGCAAGTTTGTACTTTTTTGCACTTGAACCATTAAATTAGCACTCATTTCTACTGCTAAAATAGCCGCTAATGCCACAATAAACAAAACAATAACAAGTGCTGCACCGCGCGATGATTGCTGCTTAACCATTATTCACATCCGTAGTTTGTGTAGCAACAACTTTGCCTTGCCCAGGAACTAAAAATACACGACGAATTGGCTCTGCTTCTATTTGTTGCAACGTAACAGCAACCGCTTTAGGGAGGGCTTTAATTTCCCACTGTTCTTGCCATTCGTTTTTATCATCTAAAAACTCAAACTTAAGTTCTTCAACATTCTCTAGCACACGTTGAACTCGCGGCTCCATATTATCAAGCTGATCAACATAAACCCGATAAACACGCTCAAGGTTATCGTCTATCACTCTATAACCAACGGCTTGTAGTTCTGAACGTGGCAATAAATTAATTGGATTTACCCAGCCATCTCGTACAAACGCAATACCATCGTATTGGCTTTCTAAAACGTAACGACCAGCAAGTAAATATTGTTCTTGAACATCACCCGACTCATTGCGAACTGAGCGTTTGGTCATTTGGCTAAAATCTTGATCCATTAATCTAAATGTTGTTTGCAATCCATTTAGCTCAGCAATCTTTTCATCGGAGGCATCTTTTGCTCTTGTTGTCGTCTCGAGTATTTGATGAGTAGCAATAATAACAAAAGCTAAAATACCCAGTGCAACCATAACTTCAAGTAATGTAAACCCGCGCTGCTTCACTTACTTTTTGCCTTTATTTAAATACGTTGATAACTCATATGCTGAATGCTCATATTTTTCATCCGTAAAAACATTTATGGTTAGTTTTACAAAGCTTTTGTCAGCTGTGGCTGTAACTTCTTGCTGCCAAAACCATTCAACACCGCCCATTACTTCGCTGCCTTTAAGGTTATTTTTACCTTGCCATTGTTCGCCTTTAGTACGCTGTTCAATAATAACGTTTTCGGCGACCCAAGATGCATAGGTTTGCTCTTCAATAGTCGTTAAGTGGTGAATATGCTCGCTTGTTGCTTGCATTGCAGCTATACCCGCCATGGCACAAATACTTAATGCCACTAACACCTCTAATAAGGTAAACCCTTTAGTGCGCTTCATTATTCTGGCTCTCGGCGAAAGTTTACTGGTGCAGTAAATTCACCTTCAATGTAATACACAGGTTCGCTTTGCTCTTTTAACTCTAATACAAGTTGAAACGCGCTTACCTCACCTGATGACAAAATAAGTACTTGTGGTATTTTTAACTTTTTAAGCTCAAGTAAACTGTCTTCATCGCCGCCACTCATAAGCTCGCGCCAGTTAGATTGCTCTAAGAGGTTATCTTGCGCCCACGCTAAATCTTCTAAGTTAAGCGTGAGCTTTAATCTTTCATCTAATTCTATTGGTTTAAAAAGATTTTCACGGTCAAAAGTAATCCACTTTTCACCATCGAAAACTAAATACTCTAATGTATTTTCTTCTACTAATAAGCCCAATTCAACTTGGTTTAAAATAGCAAATTCCGATGCCATATTAATGGTGGTATGCAGCCTTAGTGCTTGAGTATCTAACTCCTCCTCAGCACCGCCTTCTAAGCTATATACCACCATTTTGGTGGCAAAAGCGATGATCACTAATACCACTAAAATTTCTATTAAACTAAAGCCTCTGCTTTTTGCATGGCGCTGCTTAAGGCTTGCTTTCATAGCAAGCCTCTAGCATTAACATGTTCATACAGAACGGTGTACTTAGGCATTATTGTTTTTCTTCGTCCCAGTTACCGATATCGTCATCAGTACCTGCTTCACCGTCTGGGCCCATAGAAAAAATATCAAACTTGCCAATTTCACCTGGGCTAATTAACTGATAAGTATTACCCCAAGGATCTTCTGGTAATTCATTAATAAAGCCACCATCAGGGAAACGTTTTGGAACCGGTTCAATGCTTGTTTGGGTAACTAGCGCTTCAAGACCTTGCTCTGTGCTTGGGTAGCTCTTATTTTTAAGCTTGTATAAGCTCATTGCATCTTCTAATTGCTGGATATCTAGATGTGCTTTATCAATAGCAGCCTCTTCTTGCTGACCCATAATGTTAGGTGCAACAATTGACATAATCATCCCGATGATAACCAGTACCACCATCACTTCTAGTAAAGAAAAACCTGATTGTTTATTCACGTAATTACCTCATTATTCTAAAAACATTAAGTAAAAATGGTTTAGGTAAAACCACTAATATATTTAAAAATTTATTCTAACTTAAAGTCCAACAGCTTTATTCATCGCCATTATTGGCTGCAATATTGCCATTACTATAAATAATACAATAACCGCCATTGAGGCGATCATCGCAGGCTCTAGTAGTTTAAGCGATACATTAACCATGCTCTCAAATTCGCGATCTTGGTTATTTGCAGCACGCTCTAACATTTGCTCTAGTTCACCTGATTTTTCACCACTTGCTATCATATGCAGCATCATTGGTGGAAACAACTTAGTTTGCTGAAGTGCAGCTCTTAAGCTTGCACCCTCACTCACTCTGTCGGATGCATCTGCAACCGCTTTTTTAATTTTTTCGTTAATTAATACGCCGCCCGAGATACGCATTCCTTCAAGTAATGGTACTGAGCTTGACGATAAAATACTTAAAGTACGCGCAAAACGTGCGGTATTAATACCACGAGCCACTTTACCTATACCTGGCATATGTAGCACTCGGTCATCCCACCAAAAACGTATTTTAGGCTGCTTAAGTGCATGCTTAATACCAATGGCTATAGCTGTAATAGCTATTAAACTAATAAACCAATAATTTTGCACAAAATGGCTGCCTGCCATAACCCATTCGGTTGTCCAAGGAAGTACTTGTTTCGTTTTTTCAAACGTTTTTAATATTTTTGGTACTACGGTGCCCAGTAATACCGACACAATACCAATTGCAAATACCACTAATATAATAGGGTAAACCATAGCCTGAGTTATTTGGCTACGCATATGTTGGCGCTGCTCGGTATAGTCGGCTAAACGATTAAGTACTTGGTCAAGGTGACCCGACTTTTCGCCTGCGGCTACCATTGCACGATATAAATCGTCAAAAACATGAGGAAACTCACTAAGACCATCGGCAAGGGTGTAACCTTCAACTACTTTTGAGCGTACCGACATAAGCATCCGCTTTAAACGCGGCTTTTCGCATTGCTCAGCAACCGCCATAACAGCGCCTTCAACAGGAAGTGCCGATTGAATAAGTGTTGCTAATTGCCTTGTAATTAATGCTAGGTCTGAGGTTGAAATTGTCGGCTTAAAAAAGCCACCGAGTAAAGGGGCTTTTTCGCCTTTGACCTGTTTATCACTTTGCGCCGCAGGAACAACTTCAAGCGGCGTTAGTTTTTGATCACGTAAAGTTTGGCGGATTTGTTTAGCTGTATCGGCTTCTAAAATGCCTTTTTTTTCTTTACCTCGGCCATCTAAGGCACGATATTCAAACGCCGCCATAGTTAACCTTCCTCACGGGTAACACGCAATACTTCTTCAAGCGTTGTTTTGCCTGCCAGTACACGGCTACACCCATCTTGGCGAATACTTGGGCTGCGCTTACGAATGTATTTTTCTACGCTTTGCTCGCCTTTACCGTTGTGAATCATTTCGCGTATGGTTTCATCAACTACAAGTAACTCATGAATACCTGTACGACCACGGTAACCATTAAAGTTACACTCTTCACACCCCACCGCTCGATAGATTGTCGGTTGGCTTTCAAAAGGAACCCCTAACAGCTGGCATTCATGCTCATCAGCCGTGTGACCTTCTTTACAGGTATTACATAACGTACGTACTAAGCGTTGCGATAACACACCGAGTAACGACGATGAAAGTAAGAAGGGTTCAACACCCATATCTTCCATACGTGTAATTGCACCCGATGCGGTATTTGTATGCAAAGTAGACATAACAAGGTGACCGGTAAGTGACGCTTGAACACCAATTTGCGCAGTTTCTAGGTCGCGTATTTCACCCACCATTACTACATCTGGATCTTGACGTAATATTGCACGTAAACCACGTGCAAATGTCATATCAACTTTTGCATTAACTTGTGTTTGCCCAATGCCTGGAATTTCGTACTCTATCGGATCTTCAACGGTAAGAATATTACGATCGCGTGAGTTAATTTGGCTCATACCAGCGTATAGAGTGGTACTTTTACCAGAGCCCGTTGGCCCTGTTACCAAAATAATGCCGTGGGGTTTACTAATTAAATCTGAAAACAAAGCGCGATTTTCTGCGGTCATACCTAAATCTTCAAGGTTTAAGCGCGCGTTGTTTTTGTCAAGTAAACGCAGTACTACGCGCTCACCAAAGCTCGATGGCATTGTAGATACACGCACATCAACTGCACGCCCTGCAATACGTAAGCTAATACGACCATCTTGTGGAATACGTTTTTCAGCTATATCAAGCTTAGCCATTACTTTAATACGAGATACAAGTAACGATGCAAGTTTACGATTAGGCTTAAGTACTTCTTTAAGCACGCCATCGACCCTAAAGCGAATAACAAGCTCTTGCTCGAAGGTTTCGATATGAATATCAGAAGCCCCTTCTTTAATCGCTTCACTTAGCATGGCATTAATAAGCTTGATGATTGGCGCATCATCGTCACCAGCAAGTAAATCTTCCGTTTGCGGGAGCTCATCAGCAAGTGAGAATAAATCAACCTCGTTGCCAATATCTTCCATCATTTGTTGCGTTTCAGAGCTATCACGTTGGTATGACGCTTCAAGCAATAGCTCAAATTTATCATCATCCAATTGCTCAAGTGTAAAACCATGGCCTGCGATACGGCGTACTTCTAATAGTACTTCAACATCTAGCTCACCACGGTAGTAAACTATACGATGATCTTTGTTTTTACCAAGCAACACACCTGCGCGTCTTGCATAGGAAAACGGCAAACGCTTTGCTGGTAACTCAACTAACACATCACTCGTTAATAGCTCATCCTGATTATGCGTTTGAGGATGAACCACATCTTGGTTTATCTCTTGAATCGCATTAGTCATCTTTACGCTCTTGTGCATTTTGTTTACGTAGAGACTCTTCATACGTAGGTGGAAGTACTAGTTCGTCATTCCACTCAGGTAAAATAGGCGTATCAGTCATTGGCATTAACTCAATACCATCTTCTTTTTGTTTAAACTGCTCACCACGAATAAAGTTATATTTATTAAAGCTTAACTTATTCATGCTTACACCATCACGAATAATGGTTGGGCGAATAAATACAATAAGATTACGCTTACGGCGCGTTGTATTTGTTGATCTAAACAGGTGACCTAAAATAGGGATATCGCCTAATAACGGTACCTTAGAAACACTTTCTTGTACGTCTTCGTCAATTAAACCGCCAAGTACAACCATACCGCCATCATCGGCCATAACCGTTGTTTTAATTGCACGTTTATTAACTGAAATATCAACAGCAGTTGCACCACTTACACTCGATACTTCTTGCTCAATAGTAAGTTGTACTGCAGAGCCATCGTTAATCTGTGGCGTAACTATCAGTTTAATACCGACTTCTTGACGCTCAACTGTTTGAAATGGGTTAGCATTATTACTGCCCGTTTGTGAGCCTGTAATAATAGGCACTTCTTGACCGACTAAAATAGAGGCTTCTTCGTTATCCATTGTAGTAATAGAAGGGGTAGCCAATATATTTGAATTTGTATCAGTGGCAACAGCCTGAATAATTGCGCCCCAATCATTTTTAACAACGCCCAGCGCTAAACCATTAATACCACTCAGCAATGAAGCAAGCGCATCATAATCACCCTCAGTCGTTTCGTCATAACTAGTAACGGTTCCAGTTTCTGTACCAATGATAGTTTTAGTTACGGTTGTATCTTGTGCTTGCTCTGCAGCAACAGCTAATGAACCCACGGGAACCGTAGTACCATTGTTAAATTGCAACATACCGCCCTGCTCAGAAATCCACTGCAGGCCTAAGTTAACCCCGTCGCCTTCCATTACTTCAATAATAATGGCTTCTACAAGTACTTGTGCACGGCGAATATCAAGACGTTCAATTACAGATTCAAGTGATCGCATTGTGTCTGGCTGTGCGGTAATAATTAATGAGTTTGAATCTGGGTGAGCTTCTATACTGCTTTCGTTGTTACTTCTGCTACGAGTCTTAGTGGTACCGCCTTGTGCATCTTCAACAAGTGACTTACTTACGCCTTGCAGTACTTTTACTAAATCTTCAGCTTTAGCATAATTTAGGTAAAACACTTTGGTATTACCTTGGCTTTCTAATTCGCCATCTAAGCGCTTAATAAGCTCTATGGCACGTGTACGTGCTTGGCCTTCACCACTTACAATAACGCTATTAGTTCGGCCATCTGCGACTACTTTTGGAATTAAAAACTCAGGTACGCTGCCTTTGCCGCTGTCTTTATAAATATTGTCTACCACAGAGACAACATCATCTGCTGTTGCATATTTAAGCTTAACAATGTCTACACGCTTATCACCCGCCTGATCAACAGAGCGAATAATCTCAACTAAGCGATTAACCGATGCAGCATGCCCCGTTAACATCATTACGTTAGCCGCATTAAAGTTAGCAACATGGC
Source organism: Pseudoalteromonas sp. SR41-1 (assembly GCF_014164015.1). Classification (NCBI taxonomy): domain Bacteria; kingdom Pseudomonadati; phylum Pseudomonadota; class Gammaproteobacteria; order Alteromonadales; family Pseudoalteromonadaceae; genus Pseudoalteromonas; species Pseudoalteromonas sp. SR41-1. Next base: position 7,131 of record NZ_JACJEK010000034.1, on the reverse strand, counting down.
CGCCATCTTTTTGATCGCTAAATTGACGAACTAAAGGGCCTAGTTCTTGTACGCTTACATTTTTGACACGTACAACACGTGTAATCATCATATCGCCGCTAGCTTCGTTACCTTCGGTAATAAGTGGCACATTTGATTTTTTGGCGTCTGAACTTTTTTCTATCTTAATTATGCCATTGTCCATTTCAACAGCTGAGTAGCCATAAACTTCCAATACATTTAAGAAGAACTGGTAATAAAGCGCTTCGTCCATTAACTCATAACTGCGAACATTTACTTTGCCGCGCACGTTAGGGTCAATAATTACTGTTTTATTGAGATTTTTACCAACAATATTAATAAACTCGTTGATATCAGTGCCTTTAAAGTTAGCAGCATATTCAACAGCAGAAACAGACAAAGAAATACTTGCCGCCAAAAAAAGTGCCGCGTACTTAGCTAACCCTTTTTTAATTTTTTTGAGGTGTAGCACCTGAACCATTATATTAAAACTCCAAAGCTAAATTATTGCAGACTAAATTGCACATCAATTTGTTCACCATCACGTTCTATAGTGATATTGGCATCTGTACTATTACGCAGCTCGTTAATAGCTGACATAGCCTGTTTTAAATCTGTTAATTGATAGCCATTTATAGAAATAGCCAAATCGTTATTTTTTAATCCCATTTGCTTAAACAGTTCAGGTTCTTTACCTGGACTTAAGCGATATCCAATTAGTTCACCATCATTCATAGCCTGTGAAACACGTATATAGTCAAATAACTTGCCCGGTTCTTCGAGTAACTCTTCACGTGTTTCTATAATTGCTTCTTTAACGTCTGGATCTGCAGTAGCATCTATTTGTAATTCACTTGGCTCTAATTTTTGCGGACCCATTTCGGCATCGTCACGCGCAGCGAGTACAGGCATAGATACTTTTTTACTAAAATCGAGCCCATCAAGCATTAATGTTTCAAAACCTCCATTAATACCTAAAATAACACGATCAGGCAGTATCTGCGCTACTTCAGCGCGCGTGCCAAGTACAACTTCTTCAACAAGGTAGCTTACTTGCTTACCTTGTGATTCAATAATTGCTATGCCTGCTTGGTCATCATTATTAACAGCTACAATACCGGTTAAATTAATACTTAGGCGTGTTTCTGGCGCATTATTTATAACCTGCGATTGTTTTGCAGTATTATTGTTGTTTGTTACAGTTTTTTTACCAAATAAAAATTGCTCAATAATATGCTGCGCTGAGTTATTACTCGCACCAGATGGCTGATTAGCATAATGAGTAGGAGTAAGTAGAGTTACTGGTGGTTTCGGCCATAAAAGCCAGACAAGCTTTGATAATAAAAATGCAAGATAAACAACAACTAACAGTGTCACTAATGCACTTAATTTAGCATGCGGTAACCGCGTTAAAAATTGTTTTAGTTGTTGGATTTGCTGTTCCATAAATAGTGTTCTTATTTTAATTTACTGCGTTAGCGCGTACCCATAGTACCCTTTCATTTTTCTTTCAACAAGCACACTAATATTAAACTTTGTAAACAGATTAAATTAACTTTACATAGTAGTACAAAAAGTAAACGGCTGTTGTAATACCTTCATCCTACGATGATTTCATGATAAATTTTAAGCTATAAAAACGTGGGGAAATGCCTTATGAGTAAAAAAAGTAATGCTAATACCAACTCAGACCATGCAGATGAGTTAAAAGTTCGATTAGATAAATGGTTATGGGCTGCACGATTTTATAAAACTCGTGCTGTTGCACGTGAAATGGTGCAAGGCGGCAAAGTACATTATAATGGCCAACGTACAAAAGCGAGCAAAATAGTAGATGTTGGTGCAAAAGTAAAACTTGCTCAGGGTGTAGATGAAAAACTGATAACTATACTCACAGTGCTTGAAAAACGTCAAAGCGCCCCCATTGCACAGACCATGTATCAAGAATCTGATGCAAGTATTGCTAAACGCGAAGAAAACAGCATCGCACGCAAAAATAACAGTTTTTTTGCTCCTCATCCGGATAAAAAACCAGATAAAAAGCAAAGACGCGAACTTTTAAAAATGAAATCAAGTTAGGTATAGCCACTCATGCAACAAGATTTACTTCACCGTTATTTATTCAACGAACTAGATGTTCGTGGCGAACTCGTACAAATCGAGAATGCTTATAATGAAATGATTGCCGACCACAATTACCCTGACCCTGTTAAAGCATTACTAGGTGAGCTACTTGTTGCAACCTGTTTACTAACCGCAACTTTAAAGTTTGAAGGTGAAATTGCAGTACAGCTTCAAGGTGATGGCCCTGTCAAATATGCTGTTATAAATGGTGATGACAAACAAAACATGCGTGGTATTGCACGCCTGCAAAGCGAAATTACGGGTACAACTGTAAAAGAGCTTATTGGCCAAGGCTATATGGTGATCACTATTACACCAAGTAAGGGTGAACGTTACCAAGGTATAGTGCCCTTAGAGCACGATACTCTGAGTGAATGTATAGAAAGTTACTTTGAGCAATCAGAGCAATTAAAGACACGTCTTTGGTTTGCAACCGACACAACTGAAGGTAGCGCAAAAGCATGTGGTCTATTTTTACAAGTACTCCCAGTTGATAAACAAAAATCAATTGAAGACTTTGCGCACTTAGAAGCATTAAGTAACACCATTAAAGATGAAGAGTTGTTACATCTTGATGCAAATACAGTCCTTACACGTCTTTACCACGAAGATAACCCTCGTGTATTTGAGCCTCAAGCGATTAAATTCAAATGCGGTTGTAGTCGTGATAAAACAATTACTGCACTTGTTAATATTGGACAAGAAGAACTACTTAAAGACGTAACCGAAAAAGGGTCTGTTAATATTAACTGTCATTACTGTTTAAAAGAGTATGTTTTTAACGAACAAGATATAAAAAGCATTTTCAACTAAATATTCAGTTTCATCTATATATAGTAATTAAAGCCGCATAATATGCGGTTTTATATTATAAAAAGATGATACCGGTGTCATCTTTTCTGCTAATTTCATGACACCGGTATCATTGAAATTATTCATGTTTTTTCTTAAATATATGTGTTTTTAGAGGCTTTACGGGCTCGAATATCTTAAAACCTTCTGTTACTATAATTTCAGTTTAAGGGCACTGATAACCCCAGAGCTATCCGTTCAAACTCTCACACATAGTTAGGTATAAACATGACTACAGGCGCTACACGTTTTGTCGATTTAACCGCAGCTGAACTTGTCGAGCATGCGATCCGCCGTGGCGAAGGTACTTTAGCCGCAAATGGTGCTTTTGTTGCAATTACAGGAAAACGAACTGGTCGTTCACCAAAAGATCGTTTTATTGTACAAGAAGCTACAACTCAAGATGACATTCAATGGGGCAATGTTAACCGCCCATTTGATGCAGACAAATTTGACGCTTTATGGGCTCGCGTAGAAGCACATGTTCAAAGTAATGACCACTTCACCTCTCACCTAGAAGTTGGCGCTGACCCTGAGCATTATCTACCTGTAGTCGTAACTACAGAAACAGCGTGGCACCATATTTTTGCCAAAAACATGTTTATCGAACCACAAAACTATAACGCCTCAAACTTACCACAATGGCAAGTAATGAACGTTCCTTCGTTTGTATGCGAGCCGGAACGTGATGGCACAAATAGCGATGGCACCGTTATTATTAACTTTGCACAGCGTAAAGTATTACTAGCAGGTATGCGCTACGCCGGTGAAATGAAAAAATCGATGTTTTCTGTACAAAACTTCCTACTACCAGCAAAAGGTGTATTACCAATGCACTGCTCTGCTAACGTTGGTGAAGCAGGCGATACAGCATTGTTCTTCGGTTTATCTGGTACAGGTAAAACAACGCTTTCAGCAGATCCAACTCGCTTTTTAATTGGTGATGACGAACACGGTTGGGCACCTGGCAGCGTGTTTAATATTGAAGGCGGTTGTTATGCTAAGTGTATCGACCTGTCACAAAAGAATGAGCCTGTAATTTGGAATGCTATTCGCTTTGGCACTATTTTAGAAAATGTAGTGTTAGATGAAAAAGGCATTCCAGATTTTAACGATACTAGCCTTACTCAAAATAGCCGTGCAGCATATCCACTTGAACACGTTGAAAAACGTAAAGTAGAAAACCGCGCAGGCGAACCAAAAGCTGTTGTATTTTTAACTTGTGATGTAAGCGGTGTATTACCACCAGTTTCTATACTTAGCGAAGAAGCTGCTGCTTTTCACTTTTTAAGTGGATACACAGCTAAAGTTGGCTCTACTGAAATTGGCTCTACTAGCGATATTGAATCAACATTTTCGACATGTTTTGGCGCACCATTCTTCCCACGCCCTGCTGGTGTTTACGCTGAGCTTCTTATGAAGCGTGTACGCGAGTTTGGCGCTAAAGTGTACCTTGTGAATACAGGTTGGACTGGCGGCCCTTACGGCACAGGTAAACGTTTTGATATTCCAACTACTCGTGCAGTAATTGATGCAATCGTATCTGGTAAATTAGCGGGTGTTGAAACTCAGCACATTGATGTTTTAAACCTAGATGTACCGGTAGCCGTTCCTGGTGTAGATACTAACTTACTTAACCCAATCAATACTTGGGAAGACAAAGCTAAGTACAATGAATATGCAGCAAAACTAGCCGCTGACTTCACTGAAAACTTTGCTAAGTATGACGTATCAGACGATATAAAAAATGCAGGGCCTAAAGCTTAAATAAGCTTCAAGCTTGTATTTTAACGCCAGCCAAGGGCTGGCGTTTTACTTTCTAAATACCTAATTTAATAAGTGCGACAAAATGCCGCACAACTCATATCAAAAACCATATAATATACCGCGTAATTAATCATTCCTTAATGCCCAATAAACCTGCATTACTCATTACGGCTATTTAATTAATGACACTAAAGCTTTCATGGCGAAAAACATTCAGGCGGTTACATTTATACTTAGGCCTATCAGTAGGTGTTTTACTTACTATTATCACTCTTTCTGGCTCTATATTAGTTTACTATCCGCAAATAGACTTACTGCTAAATCCAGCAAATGACGCTACTACAAACATAAAAACGCCTAATTGGGATCAAGCATATAATACGCTAAGAGCCAATTTCCCTTCAAAGCAAGGGCCATGGCGATTAGAAAACACAGGTATAAACTCAGTAATTCCCGCGCGATACTACAATCCAACAGAAACAAAAGAACAAGGCTTTGCCCCCTTAATGGTATGGCTATCTAGCAGTAGCGATAAAGTAATACGTAAAAACTATTGGGGAAAATACTTAGTAACTTGGATGTACAACTTACATTTTTCATTACTAACAGGAGCAACGGGCACTCTCGTCGTTGGCTATATAGGCATAGCCTCAATAGTTCTTCTTATCTCTGGATTCTTTGCTTGGTTTCCAAAGCCTGGGCAGTGGGTAAAGGCACTAAAATTTAAATCTCGTAGCTCTAAAATAGGTTTGCTATACGACTGGCATAAACTAATTGGTTTAACCTTCTGCATACCGCTACTAGCTTTAACTGTTACAGGTGTTATGCTCGCTATTCCAAAACAAACAGATCCTATATTAACCGCTCTAGTTAGCGATATAAACTCCCCACCAAAAACACAAATTCAACCGAGCAAACAAACCGATATTCCTTTATCACAAGCGGTATTAATAGCTGAAAAAGCATTACCGAATGCGCGTTTAGCTTGGATTGAAACACCATCAAACTTAAATGCTATTTACAGATTAAGATTTCAAACTGTAAACGATCCTTCATATCGCTTTCCACATAGCTATATAGAGGTTAATGCACTTACAGGAAAGTTAGAGAGCGTGTTTAATATAGATAAGCAAAGTACGGCTAGTAAAATAAAAAACTGGATGCACCCTCTACATGACGGCAGCATTGGCGGTAACATTTTAAAAGTCATTTGGGTGTTAAGTGGCTTCGGATCTGCTGCATTGTTCATTATCGGCGTATATAGGTGGTTAGTTAGAACCAAGAGAATACAAAATAAACTTTAGTTGAAGGAGTACATGAATTGCTTTTCAGTAAGTCTTGTCGATAGTTTTCTAATATAAAGTATATGGCCTTCGTTAATCTAAGGATTAAAAATTAATAACGCTCAGTACATATGAAATTAAAGCAGCCCCTAACCGCCTATCATGCTATAAAACAATTAATGAAGGGTAGTTTATACTGCAAGTTTAGATAGGCACTCCATGAACACTATTATTTAAAAACCACATGCCCATTAGGTTTAAGTTCTATGCGTAAACCTCTGTATTAACCTCTATTTTTATCTCTTCAGTAACCTACCTAAAGCGTATATAAAGGCTTAAAGGTCATGTTCAATACTTATCACAAGACCAGATAATTAACGCTTTTATATTAGGTCAGATGTTAAACCAATTGGTATTATTTACCCAAAGTACAAATGCTACCACTCATTGTCGAGCGGAGGTTTTTTATGCTTTTGACGTCGGGAGTCGATACGCTCGCCCGACCTGCGTGATGATGTTGATATGAGTGTGTGTTAACTGCGCGTAGTTCACTTTTCTGCAGACGTAAAAAGGCCCGGCTATTTCTAGTCGGGCTCTCTACAATTTGAAGCTTGGTGGTGTCGTAGTGCCCACAGCGGTAGAAAGTCACATAGCAAATGCTACACTATCGTTGGCCGGGGCTCGCCTTCGAGCTGTTTCGTTTCACTACTGAGTTCGGCATGAGTTCTTGGCTATTTATTAAATCCCAGATAGCAAAAAACCCGTCACATTGCTGTAACGGGTCTCTACAATTTGAAGCCTGGTAATGTCGTAGTGCCCACAGCGGTAGAAAGTCACAGTGAAATGCTACACTCTCTTTGTGTCGGGAGTCGCTACGCTCGCCCGACCTACGAGATGGGTGTTGCTGTGAGTGGATGATAATTGCGCACATTTTACTTTTCTGCAGACGTAAAAAAGCCCGACTATTTCTAGTCGGGCTTTCTACAATTTGAAGCCTGGTAATGTCCTACTTTCACATAGCAAATGCTACACTATCATCGGCGCTGTTTCGTTTCACTACTGAGTTCGGCATGGAGTCAGGTGGGTCCAAAACGCTATTGTCACC
>NZ_JACJEK010000033.1:0-26877 GCF_014164015.1 Pseudoalteromonas sp. SR41-1 | reverse complement strand
TACTGCCTAGGGGCGATAAACTATTTGTTGCTCGATTTTTACTTAGCCCACTAGGTTACAAACCTCGCGCTGCGCTTTAATCGGCCCTAAATTGAACAAATTTCAATTCGCAAAGATCAACACGCCCTAGTAAATGACAACTTTAGCATTGCTAAACTCATAGCTTAGCAATGCACCATTATTTGATTGCTGTATAAGCTTAGCTTTATTTAAACCATGTAGTCTAAATAGCAGGGGGGCAATAACAGATACCGCAGAGCCCGTTGCACTGTCCTCATTTACTCCAAACTGGGGTGCAAAATATCTAAAATGCGCTATAGCATTTTTTTTGTCCATATTTTTTATACTAAGCGCTATAACTGCATTTTTGTGGAGTTTACTCAACGCTTTAAAATCAACGTGTAAGCTTTTTAAATCGTCTTTTTCAACGTCTTTACTAAATCCTTTATTAAATTCTTCATTAAATAACACAACCGTATAACCGTTATTTTCGCCGGTACTGTAGGCTACTTTTATTGCTAATGAAAACACACTTTTTAACTCACCTTTAGCTAATTCGCTTTTTTTAGGCTCTATACTTTTTAGTAACAACTGGGCGCGTTGTTTTTTTACTCTTATAGTAAAACGCTCATTACTCATTGATATAAATACTTCAGGACAATAACCAAAATACTTTATTAAAAAATTAGCGGCCGCTAAAGTACCATGCCCACAGCGTTTAATTTCACTTGTTTGGTTAAACCAGCGAATATTACAATGGCGTTTAGTTATCTCATTTTGATTTAAAAATACGGTAGCAGGGTGATTTGATTGTGATGCAATATATTGCATTGTTTTTGATGTTAACCCAATTTTATAAATAACAATTAAAGCACTTGAGCCTTTTAAGTTATTTGCAGGGCTATAAAAAACAGATTCGGTGGAAGTGAGTTTTATAAAGCGAAGCGTAAGCCATTTGGGCTTACGCTTCGTTAAACAAAGAGTGTTATCCTTTGCTTGCATACGCGTCGTTATGAACGCCCGCAGCACGACCTGATGGATCTGCATTGTTTTGGAACGATGCGTCCCATGCAAGTGCTTCAGGAGTCGAACACGCTACCGATTTACCATGTGGTACACATTTAGCTGATGCATCACCAGGAAAGTGCGATTCAAAAATAGTACGGTAGTAGTAAGCTTCTTTTGAATCTGGCGTATTAATAGGGTATTTAAATTTAGCATTTGCAAGCTCTTGATCGCTCACTTGCTCATTTACAAACTCTTTTAACGTATCAATCCAACTGTAACCAACACCGTCTGAAAATTGCTCTTTTTGGCGCCATAAAACTTCATCAGGCAAGTAGCCATCAAAACCTTCACGTAAAATGTGTTTTTCAATTTTGCCATCTTTACACATTTTGGCTTCAGGGTTGATACGCATAGCAACATCAACAAATTCTTTATCAAGGAACGGTACACGTGCTTCAACGCCCCATGCTGCCATTGATTTATTAGCACGTAAACAATCAAACATATGCAGTTTTGATACTTTACGGTTTAGCTCTTCATGAAACTCTTGTGCGTTAGGGGCTTTATGGAAGTATAAGTAACCACCAAATAGCTCATCAGCACCTTCGCCAGATAACACCATTTTAATGCCCATTGCTTTAATTTGGCGAGCCATTAAGTACATAGGTGTAGAGGCACGAATCGTTGTTACATCATACGTTTCAATGTGGTAAATCACTTCACGCAGAGCATCAATACCTTCTTGAATGGTAAAAATGATAGGGTGGTGAATAGTACCAATCATGTCAGCTACTTTTTGGGCAGCGGCTAAATCAGGTGAGCCTTCAAGGCCTACTGAAAAAGAATGCAACTTAGGCCACCATGCATCGCTTTCATCGTTATCTTCAATACGTTTGGCAGCAAAACGCTGGGTAATAGCAGAGATAACCGATGAGTCCAAACCACCAGAAAGTAATACACCGTATGGTACATCACACATTAGCTGGCGTTTAACGGCCGCTTCTAATGCATCTTTAACGTCTTGCGCTTGTGCGCTGTTATCTTTAACTGCATCAAATGTTTCCCAATCACGCTTGTAATAAGGCGTGATTTTGCCATCTTTGCTGTACAGGTAATGCCCTGGTGGAAATTCTTCAATATGCTTACAAATTGGAGAGAGTGCTTTTAGCTCTGAAGCAACGTAAAAGTTACCGTGCTCGTCGTGACCAGTGTAAAGCGGGATAATACCAATATGGTCACGGCCAATTAAGTAAGCGTCATTTTCTTCATCGTATAAACAAAATGCAAAAATGCCATTTAGATCATCTAAAAAGTCAGATCCTTTTTGTTTATAAAGCGCTAAAATAACTTCACAGTCTGATTGAGTTTGAAAAGTAAAATCAACATCTAGCTCTGCTGCAAGTTCTTTATGATTATAAATCTCGCCATTAACCGCTAAAATATTTGTTTTTTCAGGATTGTATAAAGGCTGTGCACCGCTTGATACACCAACAATAGCTAAACGCTCATGTACTAAAATAGCTTTTTCAGATGCATATACACCAGACCAATCTGGGCCACGGTGTCTAAGCAGCTTTGACATTTCAATTGCTTGGGTACGCAATTGAGCGGGATCAGATTTAATATCTAATACCCCAAAAATTGAACACATAGTAACTCCTCATTCCTATTATGTGTGCAGCAAAGCCAATTTGCTGTGCTGCGAAACCTTGTTTTATCAGAAAAAATAACTCAAGTCACATAGCTTTTATAATTAATTAAGAATAATTTATGCACCAAGTTATATGTAACCGCACCAAAGTGGTTAATGCGTAGTGCCTGCTGCTATTTTTACGTCGTTATTATTGTTCAAAGCTTGTGCAATCATCACTTTTAGCGCGTTAATAACAGTGTCTTCACACATGCTTGGTGCGCCATTGTGGTGCACAGCTTGGCTTGGTAAATAAGGAATATGCACAAAGCCACCTTTCATTACAGCGCAATGATCATTTATGTAATGCATAAGGCCATACATAACATGATTGCATACATACGTACCTGCCGTATTGGAAATGGCAGCAGGTATATTGCTGTTGTGCAGTGCTTGTAACATACGCTTTATTGGTAAATTTGTGAAATAGGCATCAGGGCCATTTTTTTCTATTGGTGTATCGACAGGCTGCTTACCTGCATTGTCTTTAATACGTGCATCGTCAACGTTTATTGCAATACGCTCAATTGATATTTCGCTGCGCCCACCGGCTTGGCCTATACATAAAACAACCGCCGGATTATGTGACTCAATGGCGTTTATAAGCTGACTAATAGACGTATTAAACTCACAGGCAAGTTCTAGTGTATATATTTTATGTTTCATGATGATAGTTTCATCAAGTTTTTGCACTGCTTGCCAAGAAGGATTGATAGTTTCGCTACCAAAAGGCGCAAAGCCGGTAATTAATACACACGCCATAGAAGAAGTTGATTTAGTCATTACACACCAAGCTATACATTAAAATAATATTAACGGCGAGTAAGGTAACTGCCGTCTGAATTTGAACCTTAATTACATAGTACTTATTTTTTAAGTCTAAAAGAGCTGCAGGAATAATATTTAATTTGCTGCCATAGGCGTCATTAACATACTGCAATAGCCGCTATACATGCCGAGCGCAACTAATGGAGCAGGGCTTGCGCCCATAACCTCCAATTAAAAATGCCATACCTACACAATACAAAACAACCAGCATAAAACGATTATCAGGGCCAAAAATTTAAGTCGAACATAGTTTTCCTATTTATTTTTAGAATATTTTTATAATGTATTTTTAAGTGCAAGGCTCAATTGATGTAGGTGTCCGTCAAGTTTCTGCTTCGCCTTTGCTGCTTCTTCAAACGTTACATATTTAAACTCAACAGTATCTAAAGGTCTAAACTGTGCAAATTGACGTAAGTCGGCTTCAATAACAGTCCCTAGCAGAGGGTAGCCCCCTGTAGTTTGGCCATCATTTAGTAACACAATTGGCTCTCCACTTGGTGGGAGTTGAATACTCCCAGGGCTTACCCCTAATGATGGCAAAGAGTGCGAATGCCCCAAATTATTTTTATGCTCAAGCCTTACACCCATTCGGTTACTATTATTGCTGACTTTAAAAGCGGTAGACACAAAGTTGCTTAGTAAAGGCTCGCCTAATAAGTCGGCATGAGGGCTTGGATGCAGGCGTATAAGCTTGCGCTGGGCGGGAGCAATTGCGCCTACCTTTTTAAACTCTCCGTAATAAGGAGTAATAGGTATTTCATCACCAGTGGTGAGAGATCTACCTTCAAAACCACCAAAACATGCGTTTAAATCTGTAGATTTAGAGCCCATAACCTCAGCATTTTGTATACCGCCTTTCACTGCTAAATAAGCTCTTAAGCCTGCTCTACCAGTAGCAAAACTTAGGACTTGTTTGTTTTTTACTGCGTATGTCCAACCAGGATAAATTGCATGTCCATCAAGGGTTGCTTGCAAATCTGCACCATGAAGCGCAATTACTGTGTCGCAGGTAAATTCCAGTTCGCACAAACCCACAGTTATTTCTAAAACGGCATCATTGTCGTTATTGTTAAGTAATCTATTAGCAATGATTTGTGCAATGGGGTCTAAGCTACCCGCTTTGCTTACACCTAAATGGCGGTAGCCCTCACGGCCAAAATCTTGAATTGTAAGTAATACACCACTTTTAAGTACTTTAATCATGATTTGCTCCTTTATTAACGTGCGGAACAAATTCAAGCGTATCGCCTGGTTGAATTAAACAAGGTTGCTCAGAGGTCGAATCAAACAAAGCAGTATCTGTATGACCTATTATATGCCAACCACCTGGGGTATCTGCGGGGTAAATGCCGGTTTGTGCAGCACCTATCGCAACAGAGCCTTTAGGAACTTTAATGCGTGGCTCATCACGTCTTGGTGTATGTAATTGCTCATTTAAGCCATGTAGGTAAGCAAAACCGGGCTGAAAGCCTAAAAATAAAACGTGGTACTTGGTTTTACTATGAATATTAATAACTTCATCGGCACTTAAATTATGATAGCGAGCCACGTAATTAATGTCCTCACCCTTGTATGTGGTTTTGATTAAGTGATGCTGCCCCTTAAAAGTACTCGTTTTAATATCATTCCACAGCGAAGGTAGCACTCGTAACCACTTATTTAAGTGTTTATCTGATTTTAAATAAAGAGTGAGCGAGTTCATGGCCGGCACCAAATCGCTAAATTCATCAGTGCTTTTACAGTGGTTAGCTAGAGCCCAAATTTTCTTTTGAATAGAGAGTATATCTGTAGCGTCTAAATGCGATGCATCAAACAGTAAACTACTGTTTGTTAATGCATAAATATGAGGAGCTGGCTTCATTAAATAAACCTATTTGTACAACATAATTTAAACGTAACACAGTTTTATTAATTTATTTACACCATTGCGACTAAGTGGTTATGTTTATTGCCCAACTTACTTTAAGAGTAGTTTTATATTCAATTAATCGTATTTAACTTATTGAAGACCAAAACTTAATACGCTTCGTACTAAATAAGTAATTAGGTTGAAATGAAAATTAGGATAAGGAGGTCTTAGTTAGCACGCACTTGTTTAAGAGGTACTTTATGAAACACCAGCATTTATTATATTTATCAGGCGCTGCTATTATATTTAGCGCAGGCAGCTTTGCTTTATCTATGGAAAAGGTTGAGCACAGTAATGTAGAAGCCACCATGCATGTAGAAACCATTGTACTTGGATCGGGTTGTTTTTGGGGAGCCGAAAAACGCTACGAAGCGCTTAATGGCGTTATTGATGCTGAATCGGGGTACGCTGACGGCAATGGCTTTAAAGCTACCTACAGAAACATTACTGATCAGTCTCGTCGTTTTGACGAGAACAATTATGCTGAAGTTGTACAAGTTATGTATAACAGCAATATAATTTCAGCAGAAGATCTCTTAAAAAACTATTTTGAAAGTCACGACCCTACACAAAAAAATCGCCAAGGTAACGACATTGGTACTCAATACCGCTCAATTGTATTAACGACCACTGATGCGCAAGCTAAAGTAGCTGAGCAAGTTAAATCGCAATATCAGCAGCTTTTAACTGATGCGAGCTATGGCAAAATTGAAACAGTTATTAAACCGCTTCAAGGTTTTGTATCGGCAGAAGAGTATCATCAAAATTATTTAGAAAAGAACCCTAATGGCTATTGCCCAGATCATTCTACCGGTGTTGTTTTTAATAAAACACCTGTAGAAAAAGTAGATAACACGGCTTTATTATCAGGAAAACAAATCGTAGTCTTAGATTCACGTGAATACTGCCCATACTGTGAAAAATTCAAAAAAGCAGTCGCAAATGATTACAAAGGGACAATACCAATGTCGTTTCGCCATGCTGACCAACTTGATGATTTAACTATTAAGTCAGCCACGTGGGCAACACCGACCATTTTATTTTTAGAAAATGGTATTGAGGTATATGGCCGTCAAGGTTACGCAACGCCTGAAGAGTTTTATAAAGCATTAGGCGCTTTTAAATTAGGCAACAGTGATGCTTATAAAGTTGCATTTGATGCACGAACAGATAGACCTTACTGTAAAGAGTACAAAGAGTTTAAAAATACACCAGACGGCACTTTTGTTGATAAATTAAGTGGCGAGCCACTATTTGATACAAGCAATAGGTTTAACTCAGGTACTGGTTGGTTGTCCTTTACTCATCCTGTAAAAAACAACGTAACACAGCACGACGATAGCAGCTGGGGCATGACACGCATTGAGCTTCGCTCTAAAAGTACAGGCATACACCTAGGTCATTTATTTCCTGGTGAAGGTCCAAGAGGTCGCGATCGTTACTGTATTAATGCAACAGTCCTTGATTTTGTACCGAGAGATAAAAGCTAAACCTCTTCTTTGCGAAGCCTGATTTTAATCAGGCTTTTTTTTTTGCTTAAAACAAAATAGGTTTATCATAATCTTTGCAATTTTGTTAAAATTAAAGCGTGCAGCTAATTGTCAATAATATTACTTAGGTTATTAATGAATCAATTTAAAAAAATAGCAACGCAGTTAATATATTTGCCATTCGCTTTACTGCTTTTAATAAACAACGCTAAATCAGCGACTCATTACGTAGTAGGCGTAGAGAATATAGAATACCTTCCATACTACGATGGTAGTGGGGCTGATAACCGCGACTATTATGGTTTCAGTCAAAAGTTACTTACCTTGTTTGCCCAGCAGCATGACTTTGAGTTTGAGTTTTACACACTACCTATTAATCGACTTTACAAAGAATTTGTGGAACATCGCCATGTCGACTTTAAGTATCCAGATAACCCTAGCTGGAAACCAAGCTACAAAGCTTCATTTATTGATGTAAATAAAATTATTTATTCGCAGCCAACCGTTGTGACTAAAACGGGCATTGCGAGTTTAAATAAAAATATCACTATTGATGAATGCATTAGTTTTGCAACGGTAAGAGGGTTTACGCCTCAAAGCTTTAAACCGTTAATGAATAATGAAAACGTTGAGTTAATAGAAACAGCTAACGTAATTGAATTAATAGAGTTGCTTTTAAAAGAGCGAGTGGAGTGTATTTACATATCTAACGATGTATTAAATTATAACCTCCAAAAATACTTTAAATTAACCCGACCTGTTTATTTTCAAAACGAATTGCCGACAGATTTACAAGCCTTTTTATTATCGTCGATTGACTACCCTGACATAATCAAGAAATTTAATACCTTCTTGATTTCACATAAAGTGCAAATAAGTAAATTAAAAAAAGAATATCAAATTAAAAATTAACTAAAAAAGCCCCGTAAGTTATAACTTACGGGGCTTTTAAAAGTATTAAACTTATATTGCATATCATGTGGTTTGCGCCAAAAATAAAAACAGTTCAAGCCAAGTCACCACCTAACTTGAACTGCTTTTTCACACTGACAACATCTTACACACACAATATAAGATTCTTTTCACTGCTACGTTTGAGTTACTAGAACTCTAAAGGTTGCATTTATTGCTCTTAAGAAACAATTTAACTAAGTTGTTTTGAGCTGATAAAGCAACTTTAATATTTAACTTTATTTTCGACAAACGATAAAAACAAAACCAATGAGTGAAAAAAATTAAACTATAGACTTTAGTCTAATGCATGGTGCTAAGTTTATGTATTTAATTAAAAAATTATTTAAATTTGCAGAGAGGTTTAGACGAGTTCAGTAATACAACATAGAGTAGGTTGTATTACTGAACTCGTCTAATAGGGATTATTCTTGGATTTTTCTAAACGTATTTACAACCCACTTCGCAAATAAATCAAGGGGGTGATTAGGCGTGTTTGATTCGTGCTGCACTAAATAGTATTTATCTTTAGTTGTTAAAGGCTGTTCGAATAACTTGTAAAGCCATTGCTCATCTAGCCAGCTTTGGCTAATAGGCAGTGGAATAAGTGCAATGCCCATGCCTTGCTGCGCTGCACGCGCTACACCAAACATGCTATCTATTTGAATAATCTGCGAAGGAGAAAAATCATCAATCCCTGCTTTTTCGGCCCACTGATGCCAAGCCCAAGGGCGAGCTTTGTGCAAGATTAGCGGAACTTGGTTAAGGGCTTGACGATGATCGTCCCTCCACTGATCGAGCAATTTTTTATTACATGCAGGAATATATTCAAGGTTAAACAACTCAGTCGCTAACCCTTCAGTAGGTTTACCAGAGGACAATACAATAGATAAATCGCTATGACGCGTTAATTCTTTGCGTGTTTTAAGCGTGTCCATTTGCAGGTTTATATTAGGGTGTTCTGAGGTCCACTCACTTAATTTAGGCATGAGTAGTTCGCTGGCAAAAAATTCAGGCAGGGTAATCGTCAAATTTGTATTTTGCTGCATCTGACTAAACTCATTAATGGTGCTCTCTAACATTGTGATGATAGGAGAAACAGCATCAAAAAAGTTTTTACCCGCTGTGGTTAAGCTAATTGAACGCGTTTTACGTTGAAAAAGCTCAATACCAAGTTGTTCTTCAAGTTGTTTTATTTGATGGCTTACCGCAGACGGCGTTAAGTACAGCTCATTAGCTGCATGCTTAAAACTTAGGCTTCTTGCGGCAAAGCAAAAAGAGCGAAGGCCACGAATAGGAGTTTGCATGTTTTCCAGAATTATTTAATTTATTGAGACGCCTTACTTAGGCAAAATTTGAACCAACTATTTAATGTTTAAATATCAGTAGGTTAAAAATAAAATTAACGCTAGTTCACAAAAAGGGTGCAGGCTATCCACAAAATAGTGCAAAGAATCTAAGCGCTTACATTTAATTTATATTTGTATTATAGATAAAATTTACTACAGATGTATGAATGACGGTAAAAATAATGACAAAAGATAAAAAAAATCCCTCTTGCGAGGGATTTTGGGTAACTCAGCGCCATTGGCACTGGGAATGAGGTCGGTACAGGGTAAAGCGTTATTTTTAAGCTAGAGCCTAAAAAACCATTTCTGGAACTTCACCGTCAACAAGTAATTTACCTGCTGTTTTACTAATGATTTCATCAACAGTAACGCCCGGAGCACGTTCTAATAGATGAAATGCGCCGTCTTTAACTTCTAATACGGCTAAATCTGTCACTATTTTTTTAACGCAATTAACGCCAGTAAGCGGTAAAGAGCAGGCTTCTAATAGTTTAGAGTCACCATGCTTACTTGCATGGGTCATAGTAACAATAATGTTTTTCGCGCCAGCGACTAAATCCATCGCGCCACCCATGCCTTTAATCAGCTTTTTAGGGATCATCCACGATGCGATGTTGCCATTCTGGTCAACTTCAAATGCACCCAGAACGGTTAAGTCTACATGACCACCCCGTATCATGGCAAAACTATCTGCACTATTAAATATGGCTGCACCAGTGGCTGCTGTCACGGTTTCTTTACCCGCGTTAATCATATCGGCGTCTAGCTCTGCTTTAGTCGGGTACGGGCCCATGCCTAAAAGGCCATTTTCGGACTGTAGCATAACTTCAATATCATCTGGTACATAGTTTGCGACGAGTGTCGGAATTCCTATGCCCAAATTTACGTAGTAACCGTCTTGTAGTTCTTGTGCAACGCGCATTGCAACTTGTTCACGTGATAATGCCATAATTTTGCTCCTGCTTAATCTCGTGTTGTTACACGTTCAATGCGTTTTTCAAAGCTGCCTTTAATAACGCGATTTACAAAAATACCCGGGGTATGAATTTGGCTTGGTTCAAGCTCGCCCGGCTCTACAATTTCTTCTACTTCGGCAACGGTAATTTTACCCGCTGTTGCCGCCATTGGATTAAAGTTCATGGCGGTGTGTCTAAACACTAAATTACCAAAGCGGTCGGCTTTCCACGCTTTAACAATAGCAAATTCACCCGTTATAGATTCTTCTAAAATATACGGGCGACCATTAAACTCTTTTACATCTTTACCCTCAGCCACAGGAGTACCGTAACCGGTAGCGGTGTAAAATGCAGGTATACCCGCGCCACCAGCACGCATTTTTTCAGCTAATGTACCTTGAGGCGTAAGCTCTACATCAATTTCGCCACTTAATAACTGCTGCTCGAATAGGGCGTTTTCGCCAACGTATGAGGCAACTACTTTTTTAATTTGTTTGTCTTGTAATAAAATACCTAAACCAAAGTCATCAACACCACAGTTATTAGATACTACGGTTAAGTTTTTTGTTTGCATGTGCTTAATTTGTTTAATTAAGCCCTCAGGAATACCACATAAACCAAAACCACCGGCAATAATGGTATCGCCGTCTTTTAATCCTTCCATTGCAGCTTCGTAACTAGAAACTACCTTATCAAAACCGGCCATGAGTCTCTCCTCATTGTGTGCTATTTGTTGTTAACTATCTTTAATCATCATTTCATAAGATAGCTATTTAACCTGAACTCTGGTTAATAGATTTACTAACATATGAATCAGGGTGATATTTAAATTTATTTTCTCTAGCCAGAGATTTTCAGTGAAAACAAGGCGAATTTACGCGTCAATAGCTGGCCTATTGCAAGTAAATTCAACGCAGTTAGTGCTGAAAATAGCTGCTCGAGATAGATTTATTATCCAGAGCTCAGGTTATTTTGTGTGCAGTGCCACAGATACTTTGCTCACAGGTTGCTTACCAAGTGCTTTGGTTATTTCCCAGCCAGCGTCACTTAACCTTTGTAAATCAATTGAGTGTTCAATGCCAAGCCCTTGCAGTAAGTAAACTACATCTTCGGTGGCAACATTTCCTGACGCCCCCTTAGCATAAGGACAGCCACCAAGGCCCGCGACTGCCGCGTCAACCGTTGCAATACCTAGGCTTAAAGCTGCGTAAATATTTGTGAGCGCTTGGCCGTATGTATCATGAAAATGCACGGCCAACTTGGCTTTATCAATGTGCGTTAAAAGTAACTCGATTAATTGCGTTACTTTTTTAGCGGTGCCAACACCTATGGTATCGCCAAGGCTTACTTCGTAACAGCCTAAATCTAATAGCTTTTGCGATACCTTAAGTACTACTTGCGGGTCAATCTCCCCCTCGTATGGGCAACCGAGTACACAGCTTACATAACCACGTACACGAATATTATTCGCTTTAGCAAACGCTATTACTTCACTAAAGCGTTCAATACTTTCGTCTATTGAGCAGTTGATATTTTTTTGACAAAACGACTCACTCGCAGCTGTAAATATAGCAAATTCTTTAATGCCAACAGCGTGCGCTGCTTGTGCACCTTTTAAGTTAGGTGTAAGGGCGCTTAAATTTACATTGGGTAAATCAAGGGCTGATATTACATCCGCTGAGTCTGCCATTTGCGGCACCCACTTAGGGGAGACAAACGCGCCCGCTTCAATATCTTTTAAACCTGCAGCACTTAGGGCGTTAATAAGCGCTACTTTATCGGCTGTGCTTACTGTCTTTTCGTTTTGTAGGCCGTCTCGCGCGCCAACTTCAACAATACGTACTTTATTTGGAAAGGCACTCATTATGCACCTTCCTCAGTTGTATCTTCGACAATAGCAAGTAAGGCTCCATGCGTTACTAATTCGCCTTCACCAAAACAGTAGCTTTTTAAAATGCCGTCATGTGGTGCGTTAAGCGTGTATTCCATTTTCATGGCTTCGATAATAACAACCGCATCGCCTTTGGTAATTGTGCTACCAATATCGATTAAGTGCTTAACTACTGTGCCATTAAGCGGCGCGGCAAGTGGCAGTGCTTCACTTTCGTGCGAACTAATATAATGTTTATCAACTAGTTCAAGCTTAGTTTGCAGTGCTTTATTCATCACTGTCACACTATTGCCAACAGTATTATTACCTACCGTAGTTACGTGCGCGCTATGTTTTTCACCGTTAATAAATACACTGCAAAGACCACTATTTAATGTGCCTTGTAGATTAAAAACGTGCTCGTTATGCGTAATACTATAACCCGCTGCTGTTTTTATAGCGCTTAGCTGCAAATCGGCAAAAGGGATCTTAATTGCTTGCGGAGCATTGAGTCTAAAACCAGTTAGTTGTTGCCACGGGCTTGCACTGTTTTGCGCATTTTGGGTGCTAGTTAGCGATTCTAAATACGCAAAAGCACCAATAAGCTGACTTGCTTGCAATAACGATTTATCAACCGCAACTAACGAATCACCTTGCTCAGCAATAAAGTGTGTGCTTGGCGCACCTTGTTTAAACGTAGGGTGGCTTGCTAAATTATGTAAAAAGCCAATGTTAGTGCTAAAACCTGCTAAATGAAATTGCTCAAGAGCGTGTTGTAAACGGCTCAGTGCTTGTTCGCGATTGTCGTCGTGCACAATAAGTTTTGCAATCATCGGGTCGTAAAACGGGCTGATTTCGTCGCCTTGTGCAATGCCTGTATCAATGCGTACAAATTCACTGTTAAGCGGTGTGTGTAGTGCTTCAATAGTGCCCGAACACGGGATAAAGTCGTTAGCTGGATCTTCTGCGTATATTCGCGCTTCAAAGCTATGACCCTGCAATTGAATATCACTTTGTGTCAGTGGCAATGTTTGCCCACCCGCAATATTAATTTGCCAATTGACTAAATCTACACCCGTTACCATTTCGGTCACAGGGTGTTCTACTTGAAGGCGCGTATTCATTTCCATAAAGAAAAATTCATCGCCACAAAGTAAAAACTCAACCGTACCTGCGCCTCTATAATTTATAGCCAGTGCACAACGTACAGCCGCTTCGCCCATTTCTTTGCGTAGTGCGTCAGATAAACCCGGAGCAGGGGCTTCTTCAATTACTTTTTGATGACGACGTTGCAAAGAACAATCACGATCGCCTAAATAAACACAGTTGCCATGGTTATCTGCAAATACTTGCACTTCTACATGGCGAGGTTGGTTTACATAGCGCTCTAATAACACTAAGTCGTTACCAAAACCGGCAATCGCTTCACGTTGCGCACCTTGTAGTGCGCTCATAAAGTCTTGTGCTTTTTCAACCACACGCATGCCTTTACCACCGCCACCAAAGGCCGCTTTAATGAGTACAGGGTAGCCAATTTTTTCAGCTTCACTTTGTAAAAAAGCAGGGTCTTGCTTATCACCGTAATAACCAGGCACTAACGGTACATTAGCAGCTGCCATTATTTCTTTAGCGCGGGTTTTAGACCCCATTGCTTCAATGCTACTTGCTGGTGGCCCTATAAAAGCAATGTTATTAGCTTCGCAGGCTTTAGCAAATTCGCTGTTCTCAGATAAAAAACCATAGCCTGGGTGAATACAGTCAGCGCCGCAGTCTTTGGCAACTTGTAAAATTTTGTCTGCTACTAAATACGAATCTTTACTTGGCGCGGCACCAATATGGTAAGCCTCGTCAGCCATTTTTACGTGCTGGGCATGTTTGTCTGCATCAGAGTAAACCGCGACCGTGGTTAAGCCCATTTGTTTTGCGCTGCGCATTACACGGCACGCAATTTCTCCACGATTGGCAATTAGTATTTTTTGTAATCGTTGTGTCTTCATAATCAATCCTACAGTTGCCAAGCGGGTGGGCGTTTATCAAAAAAAGCACTTAGCCCTTCTTGACCTTCTTCAGATACGCGAATTTTTGCAATACGCTCTGCGGTAAGCTCAATGAGTTCATCGGTTATTGGTTTATTTGCTACATCTTTAATTAATGCTTTTGCGGCTTTTACTGCAACATGTCCGTTATCAATCAGTGTTTGCAGCATATTATCGAGCGCACAGTCTAAATTACCGGTTACTTGATGAATTAAGCCAAGTTGCTTAGCAGTATGTGCATCAAACACTTCAGCCGTTAAAAAATACCTGCGAGCAGCGCGCTCACCAATAGCTTTAATAACGTATGGACTAATAACCGCCGGAATAAGACCCAGTTTTACTTCACTTAAACAAAATTGTGCATCGTCTTTACTAAGGGCTATGTCGCAACAGGCTATTAAGCCCAGAGCACCACCAAAAGCGGCACCTTGCACAGCACAAATTGTAGGATGCGGGGAGCTTGCCAATACCTGCATTAATTTAGCTAATTGCATTGAATCAGCTAGGTTATCGGTGTAATTGTTATCAGCCATTGATTTCATCCAGGCTAAATCGGCACCGGCTGAAAAGTGTTTACCTTCTGTTTTTAAAACCAAAGCACGAATATCAAGCGTATTTGCATGTTCAATACACTGAATAAGTTCGTGTATTACTTCACTGTTAAATGCGTTTCTTTTTTCTGGGCGACTTAACACAAGTACAGCCACATTAGATTTTGTTATTTGTAGTGTTACTGACATTTTGCGCTCCGGTTACATTCTAAATACGCCAAATTTCGAATCACGTTTTGGTGCGTTATTCGCAGCCGTTAACGCAAGCCCTAATACATTACGCGTATCGGCAGGGTCTATAATGCCGTCATCCCACAAGCGTGCGCTTGCGTAATACGGATGACCTTGCTCTTCGTACTGTTCAATAATTGGCTTTTTAAAATCACTGATTTCTGGCTCGCTCATGGTTTGGCCTTTGCGTGCTAAACCATCTTGTTTAACTTGCGCCATTACACCAGCTGCTTG
This sequence comes from Pseudoalteromonas sp. SR41-1, assembly GCF_014164015.1. NCBI lineage: Bacteria > Pseudomonadati > Pseudomonadota > Gammaproteobacteria > Alteromonadales > Pseudoalteromonadaceae > Pseudoalteromonas > Pseudoalteromonas sp. SR41-1. Next base: position 11,774 of record NZ_JACJEK010000033.1, on the reverse strand, counting down.
CTCGCCGCCCATTACCGAAATACGGGCATTAGGCCACATCCACATCATGGTTGGTTCAAATGCGCGGCCACACATACCGTAGTTACCTGCGCCGTATGAGCCGCCAATAAGTACTGTGAATTTAGGCACATCAGCACACGAAACCGCCATCACCATTTTAGCGCCGTGCTTAGCAATACCTTCGGCTTCGTATTTTTTACCCACCATAAAGCCGGTAATATTTTGTAAAAATACTAAAGGAATATTGCGCTGCGCACACAGTTGAATAAAGTGCGCGCCTTTTTGCGCCGACTCACTAAATAAAATACCGTTATTAGCCACTATGCCAACAGGATTGCCGTAAATACTGGCAAAACCGGTGACCAGCGTTTCACCAAAGTAACGTTTAAATTCATCAAATGAGGAGTCGTCCACTGTGCGCGCTATTACTTCGCGTACATCAAATGGCTTTTTAAGGTCGGTACCTACAATGCCGTAAAGCTCGTTAATATCGTAACGTGGTGGTGTTACATCCTCGAGAAGAGGAGTTGTAGGGCGTGTGTAATTAATACACTCAATACATTGTCGCGCAATAGAAAGCGCATGGGTGTCGTTTTCTGCGTAGTGATCGGCAACACCCGACACTTTACAGTGCACATCGGCGCCGCCAAGTTCTTCGGCAGTTACTTCTTCGCCAGTTGCTGCTTTTACAAGCGGCGGGCCTGCTAAAAATATAGTGCCTTGATCTTTGACAATAATGCTTTCGTCTGCCATTGCAGGCACGTACGCACCACCTGCGGTACATAACCCCATTACCACGGCAATTTGTGGGATACCTTTACCCGACATACGGGCTTGATTGTAAAAAATACGACCAAAATGCAGTTTGTCGGGAAATACATCATCTTGCTCTGGCAGGTTAGCACCGCCCGAATCAACAAGATAAATACAAGGTAAGTGGCAGCGCTCTGCGATGTCTTGTGCACGTAAATGCTTTTTAACGGTAAGCGGAAAATACGTACCGCCTTTAACCGTGGCATCGTTTGCAATAATCATGCATTCAATGCCTTTTACACGGCCAATACCAGCTACAACACCGGCGCACGGTATTGCTTGCTCGTATACACCAAAGGCTGCAAATTGTGAAATTTCTAAAAACGGTGAGCCTTCGTCAATTAACGTACTTATACGATCGCGTACAAATAATTTACCACGGCCTTCGTGGCGCTCCTTTAATGCAGCGCCTCCGCCTTGGCTAATTGTTGCTACTTTACTGCGTAAATCATCCACCAGCGCTGACATATTTTTATGGTTTTGCACAAACGTTGGGTCGTGAGGATTAACGCTCGATTTTAAAATAGTCATGGTTTAATCCTTAACGGCTTTCAGTGAAAAGTTCGCGGCCAATAAGCATGCGGCGTATTTCTGATGTACCTGCGCCAATTTCGTATAACTTAGCGTCACGAAGTAGGCGGCCTGTGGCGTATTCATTTATGTAGCCATTGCCACCTAAAATTTGAATCGCATCTAGCGCCATTTTAGTTGCAAGCTCTGCGGCGTATAAAATGGCACCGGCGGCATCTTTACGGGTTGTTTCACCACGGTCACAAGAGCGAGCTACCGTATACACATATGAGCGCGCAGCATTCATTTGTGTATACATGTCGGCTACTTTGCCCTGAATTAACTGAAATTGACCAATAGGGGTATCAAACTGTTTACGCTCATGAATGTACGGCACCACTATGTCCATACATGCTTGCATTATGCCAAGCGGGCCCGCTGCAAGTACTACGCGTTCGTAATCAAGGCCACTCATGAGTACTTTAACGCCTTCGTTTAAGTTACCTAAAATGTTTTCCTCGGGTACTTCGCAGTTCTCAAATACTAGCTCACAGGTATTTGAGCCGCGCATGCCCAGTTTGTCGAGCTTTTGCGCTGTTGAAAAACCAGGAAAGTCACTTTCAACAATAAATGCGGTAATGCCTTTAGCGCCGGCGTTTAAATCTGTTTTTGCGTAAATAACTAACGTATGCGCGTCTGGACCATTGGTGATCCACATTTTATTGCCGTTTAAAATGTACTTATCACCTTTTTTTTCGGCTTTGAGTTTCATCGATACAACGTCAGAGCCCGCATTAGGCTCGCTCATTGCAAGAGCACCAATGTGCTCACCACTAATAAGCTTAGGTAAGTATTTTTCTTTTTGAGCTTGTGTGCCGTTACGGTTAATTTGATTAACGCACAGGTTTGAATGTGCTCCATAGCTTAACCCTATAGAGGCACTGGCACGGCTTATTTCTTCCATAGCAATAACATGTTCTAAATAACCTAAACCGGCGCCGCCAAGTTCTTCAGATACGGTCATACCTAGTACGCCCATTTCGCCCATTTGAGTCCAAAGTTGATTTGGAAAAGCGTTATCTAAGTCCGTTTTTTCAGCAAGCGGGGCAATCTCCTGACTCGCAAAACTGTTTACGTGGTCGCGGATCATATCGGCGGTTTCGCCAAGGCCAAAGTTCATTTCTTTATATAGTGAAATAGTGCTCATGATTCATTCCTGTGTGACGTGTGTGTTGTCAGTGTGTTGTTATTTTAAAAATAAACTTACTCGTCTATTTTATTAAGCGTGTCTCTGCAGCGGCGCTCGGCCGTCACCAACTCCATAAGAACAACTTTAATGTCGTCCATTTGTTGAGATAGGTCTGCTTTTTTTTCTGAAATAAGGTCAAGCATAGTAACCAACTGCTTAGCGCTTGATTTATCTGCGTCGTACAGTTCAAACAAACGACCGGTTTCGGCCAATGTAAAGCCAAGGCGCTTACCACGTAATATTAGTTTTAAACGCACTTTATCGCGTTTTGAATAAATACGGGTTTGACCATTACGTTCTGGCGTTATTAACCCTTGGTCTTCGTAAAAGCGAATAGAGCGGGTTGTAATGTCAAATTCTTTAGCGAGTTCGCTAATGCTAAATGTTTGTTCATTACTGGCCGGCATTTTGGCTGAGCTTGCAAAGTTTGTTTGATTATCTGGTTTCATAATTGTATTTACCTCATTCGAATAACTCCAATATAAGTGAAGTTTACGTAAAGGTAAAGCTTGGTGTGGTTTGAAACTATTTATAAAGGGATGTTTAAGCGAGGTATTGATTTATATTATTAATATTCAATGGGTTATTTTTATTTTATCAGTATAGTCTAACCGATGGAAAATAATCCTTACACTTATAAAACTAAAAATTAAGCTGTTTTTAGTTGACGTTGGCGTAAACGTTAGTATTGTGTAAGGGTATTAAATAATAAATGAATACTAAATTAATAGAGCAAATATACTAACAACTATTTGCATATAAATACAATGGAGTTAGTTATGACTTTAGAATCAGTGGTAATTGTAGCAGCAAAACGCACCCCAATGGGTGGTTTTATGGGAGCGTTAAGTGATGCGCAGTCTACCGAGCTTGGCGCTACCGCCATTGCAAGTGTACTCACACAAACTGGTTTAGCTAATGATGCAATAGACGAAGTAATTATGGGCTGTGTATTACCAGCAGGCCTTGGGCAAGCACCTGCACGCCAAGCAATGTTAAAAGCAGGCCTTGCACTTAGCACTGGCGCTACAACAATTAACAAAGTATGTGGCTCTGGTTTAAAAGCAGCCATGCTTGCAAACGATTTAATTAAAGCGGGCTCAATTCAATCTGCTATTGCTGGTGGCATGGAGAGCATGACAAATGCACCGTACTTTATACCAAAAGCGCGTGGCGGTATGCGCATGGGACATGGCGAAATAAAAGATCACATGATGAGCGATGGCCTTGAAGATGCTTACGACAACAAAGCAATGGGTTGTTTTGCACAAGACACCGCCGATGAATACGGCATTGGCCGCGAGCAAATGGATGCGTTTGCATTAGGCTCATTAAGTAAAGCAAAAGCAGCAATACACAATGGTAGCTTTGATAACGAAGTTGCACCCCATACAATGCAAACACGCAAAGGCGATGTAACAGTATCGATTGATGAGCAACCAGGTAACGCCCGTCCAGAAAAAATCCCTACCTTACGTGCAGCTTTTAAAAAAGACGGCACTATTACAGCGGCTAATTCATCGTCAATTTCAGATGGTGGCGCAGCGCTTATATTAATGAGCGAATCAAAAGCAAAAGAGCAGGGCTTAACACCGCTTTGTAAAATTGTAGCGCACAGCACGCATTCTCAAAAACCAAGTGAATTTACAGTAGCGCCAGTAGGGGCTATGAACAGCGTGCTTGAAAAAGCAGGTTGGGCTGTAAACGATGTTGATCTTTGGGAAATTAACGAAGCATTTGCCATGGTAACCATGCTGGCTATTAACGAGTTAAAACTTGATGAAAGCAAAGTAAACGTTAACGGCGGTGCATGTGCATTGGGTCATCCAATTGGTGCAAGCGGCGCGCGTATTTTAGTAACGCTTATTCATGCCCTTAAAAACCGAGGCCTTAAAAAAGGCATTGCGTCTTTATGTATTGGTGGCGGTGAAGCGGTTGCTATGGCCGTAGAAGCGTATTAACTAGGTATTAAATAGTTATAAGAAAGCTGTACGAATAACTATAAAAGCGCTGCACTAATAATACTAACAAAGCGGCGCTACCAATTTTAAAAGAGAACACACAACTCACACACTAGGATTTAATCATGCACCAAGTACCACTACTTATAAATGGCGAATTTATTCAATCAGCATCAAAAGAGCTTATCGATGTTATAAACCCAGCAACTCAAGAAGTACTTGCACAAGTGCCATGTACCACAGAATTAGAAATGGACGCGGCAATTGCCTCAGCTTCTGAGACGTTTAAAACATGGAAAGACGTACCCATTACAGAACGTGCTCGCATTATGATGAAGTACGCAGCGCTATTAAAAGAACATCATGATGAGCTTGCTACCATTATTTGTCACGAGTTGGGTAAAACATTTGAAGATGCAAAAGGCGATGTTTGGCGCGGTATTGAAGTAGTAGAACAAGCAGCAAACGCACCATCATTAATGATGGGTGAAACAATGGAAAACGTAGCGCGTAAAATCGATACGTATTCTTACATGCAGCCACTTGGCGTATGTGCGGGCGTAACACCATTTAACTTCCCTGCAATGATCCCACTTTGGATGTTCCCGCTGGCTATTGTGTGTGGTAACACCTTTATTTTAAAACCGTCAGAGCAAGATCCACTTACACCAATGCGCTTAGCTGAGCTATTTATTGAAGCCGGCGCACCAAAAGGCGTATTACAGGTTGTTCATGGTACAAAACCACAAGTAGACCGCTTACTAGAAGATAAAGCAGTGCGTGCTATTTCGTTTGTAGGCTCGTGTGGTGTAGGTGCTTATATTTATTCTAAAGGCACACAAAATCTTAAACGCGTGCAAGCGTGTGTTGGCGCTAAAAACCACATGGTTATTATGCCTGATGCAAGTAAATCGCACGTTGTAAACAACCTAGTAGGCGCATCTGTCGGTGCTGCTGGCCAGCGTTGTATGGGTATTTCGGTTGCTGTGTTTGTAGGTCAAGCAAGTCAGTGGGTAGATGAAATAAAAGCAGGCTTTGAAAATGTACGCCCAGGCGTGTGGGATGATGCAAACGCGGCATACGGGCCACAAACATCAAAAGCAGCAAAGGCACGTATTTTATCACTCATTGCTGGTGGTAAAGAGCAAGGCGCTACCTGTTTAATTGATGGCTCTGACTTTACGGTTGAAGGGTATGAGCAAGGTAACTGGGTTGGTCCGACGTTATTTACCGATGTAACCAAAGAGATGGATTTATACAAAGAAGAAATATTTGGTCCAGTACTAGCGTGTATGTTTGTAGACACGCTTGAAGAGGCAATCGCCCTTATTAACGACAGCCCTTACGGTAACGGTACCTCGTTATTTACGTCAAGCGGCGCAGTGGCTCGTAAATTCCAACACGAAATTGAAGTAGGCCAAGTAGGTATTAATGTGCCAATTCCGGTGCCACTTCCGTTCTTTTCATTCACTGGTTGGAAAGGCTCGTTTTACGGCGATACTCACACGTACGGTAAGCAAGGTATTCGCTTTTACACAGAAACTAAAACAATTACATCACGTTGGTTTGAAGACGACATTGCGTCGGGCCCAAACATGAGTATTAACTTAAAATAATCGTAATTAAAAAATGAGTAAATAAAAGAATAATTAATAAAAAAGATGGGCGCGAAGGCTACTTCACACACAACACACACATAAGCCTTCGCCGCTCGTCACAAACTATCCCTGTAACGGGAAACACTAACAACACAACTAACACAATTAAAGAGGTCTACCATGGACTTTAACTTATCTGAAGATCAACAAGCCTTTGCACAAACTGCACGTCAATTTGCCGAGTCAGAACTTGCGCCCCATGCCGCAAAATGGGATCGCGAACATATCTTTCCTAAAGACACGATTAAAGCTGCGGGCGAGCTTGGTTTTTGTGGTTTATACACGCCAGAGGAAGCAGGCGGCCTTGGTTTATCTCGTTTAGATTCGAGCATTATTTTTGAACAACTTGCTATGGGTTGTACCGCAACAACGGCCATGTTGACCATTCATAATATGTCCACTTGGATGGTAGCAAGTTTTGGTACCGATGCCGTAAAAGACAAATACGTAGAGCAATTAGTAATGGGCGAGCTACTTGCCTCTTACTGTTTAACAGAGCCTGGATCGGGCTCAGACGCCGCATCACTTAAAACAAAAGCCGTGCTTGAGGGTGATGAGTACGTTATTAACGGCTCAAAAATGTTTATATCGGGCGCTGGCGAAACTGAAGTGCTAGTTGTAATGGCACGTACAGGCGGCGAAGGCGCTGCGGGTATTTCGGCATTTGTAGTACCTGCCGACGCAAAAGGCGTGGAATACGGCAAAGCTGAAGAAAAAATGGGTTGGAACGCACAACCAACACGCCTAATTAGCTTTGAAGATGTACGCATTCCTGCGCATAACTTGTTAGGCGCAGAAGGCGAAGGCTTTAAATTTGCGATGCAAGGCCTCGATGGCGGCCGAATTAACATTGCCACATGTTCAATTGGTACAGCGCAAGCGGCGCTTAATACAGCCCGTGAATATTTAAAAGAACGTACACAATTTGGTAAACCATTGGCTGCGTTTCAAGCATTGCAATTTAAAATTGCCGATATGAACACCGAACTTGTAGCTGCGCGCCAAATGGTAAGGCTTGCTGCATTTAAACTTGATAATAACGACGTTGAAAAAACCACTTACTGCGCCATGGCTAAACGCTTTGCTACCGATGTTGGCTTTACTGTGTGTAACGACGCACTGCAAATTCATGGTGGTTACGGTTACATAAAAGAATACCCGCTTGAGCGCCATGTACGTGATGTACGCGTTCATCAAATTTTAGAGGGCACTAACGAAATTATGCGTGTGATTATAGCGCGCCGTATTTTGGCTGAGTCTGCAAGCGACGTTTTATAAGGAGCAATGTATGTCAGAATCTAAATCTAATCCGAGTATTGAACTTACAACCGAAGGTCATGTTGCTATTTTAACTATGTCTAACCCGCCAGCAAACACCTGGACAAAAGACACCCTAGTTGATTTAAAAAATACCGTTAACGCGCTTAATAACAATAAAAATATTTATGCATTAGTACTGACTGGTGAAGGCGAGAAGTTTTTTAGCGCGGGTGCCGACCTAAATGTATTTGCTGGTGGCGATAAAGGCGTAGCCGCTGATATGTCGCGGGTATTTGGTGAAGCATTTGAAGCATTGACTAATTTTAGAGGCGTGTCGGTTGCGGCCATAAACGGCTATGCAATGGGCGGCGGGCTAGAAGTGGCGCTTGCGTGCGATATACGTATAGCTGAAGAGCAAGCACAAATGGCGCTCCCTGAGGCTAAAGTTGGGTTGTTACCGTGTGCGGGTGGCACACAAAATTTAGCATGGCTAGTTGGCGAAGGCTGGGCAAAACGCATGATTTTATGCGGCGAGCGCCTAAAAGCTGATAAAGCTCTGCAAATTGGCTTAGTAGAAGAAGTAGTACCACAGGGTGAAAGCTTTGCGGCCGCATTAAAACTGGCCAACCAAGTAGCCGATCAAAGCCCTACCTCAGTTGCAGCGTGTAAAACATTGATTCAAAAAGGGCGCCATCAACCAATGGCAAGTGTATTGCCTCTTGAGCGCGAGTTATTTGTTGGTTTATTTGATACCGAAGATCAACAAGAGGGCGTAAATGCCTTTTTAGAAAAACGCCGCGCTAACTGGGTAAATGGCTAATGAGTGCTTTAACATTATTAAATAGCGCCAATGAGCCCGTGGTATTTGAAACCGCAACCGCAGAAAACGGCAGTTTAATTGGGCTTATTACACTCAATGCGCCAAAAGCCTTAAATGCACTTAATTTTGAGATGATCAAATTACTTGAGCCGCAATTGCGAGCTTGGCAAGACGATGATGCTATTGCAATGGTGTTGTTAAAAGGCGCAGGCGATAAAGCATTTTGTGCAGGCGGCGATGTTGTAAGCCTTCATCATGCAATGGCGCAAGGTAAACCAACAAGCTTAGTTGAAGAGTTTTTTACGCTTGAGTACAAGCTTGATTACCTTATTCATACCTTTGATAAACCAATCCTTGTTTGGGGTAACGGTATAGTGATGGGCGGCGGTTTAGGGCTAATGGCCGGTGCTAGCCATCGCGTTGTAACCGAAACATCTCGCATTGCCATGCCAGAGCAAACCATTGGTTTATACCCAGATGTAGGCGGTAGTTACTTTTTACATAAAATGCCACAAAGCGTCGGGTTATTTTTAGGGCTAACGTCGGCATCAATTAACTGCGAAGACGCACGTTTTGTATCACTTGCCGATCACTTCATCGACAGCACTAAATATGATTCCATGCTTGCGCAAATTTTAGCAGCTAAATGGGGCAAAACCGCAAGCTTAAATCATGAGCGATTAACCGATTTACTCACCGATTTAGACAACCAATCTGCGCGTATGCCAAAAGGCAATATAAAAGCTAATTTAAAAACAATTCAAAAGCTGGGTGAGTTTACAACCTTGCAGGAGCAAGTTGATTATATTTTAGGGCTAGCTACTGACGATAAATGGCTACAACGCGCCCAAAAGTCACTTAAACACGGATGCCCACTAAGTTGCGCACTCGTTAGTGAGCAATTAAAAACAAGTAAAGGCAAAAGCTTATTAGCGTGTTTTAAAATGGAGCTAAGTATGTCGGTTCGCGCTGGCGAAGTAGGTGAGTTTCAAGAAGGTGTAAGGGCGTTATTAATAGATAAAGACGGCGCGCCTAATTGGCAGTACAAAACACTAAGTGATGTACCACAAATAATAATCGACAGTTTTTTTGCTAACCGCTTTGGCGAAAAACACCCTCTCAATGGCTTAGATACGCCATCACACAAATAAAGGAAAGACGATGACTAAACTAAATATTGGTTTTATCGGCTTAGGTAATATGGGCGGCCCAATGGCGGCTAACTTAATTAAAGCAGGCCATATTGTTAGCGTGTTTGATTTAAACCAGTCGGTCGTAAATGAGCTTGCAAGTAAAGGCGCAAAAGCAACTGTTGATGCAAAGCAGTGCGCAACTAATGCTGATGTACTTATTAGTATGTTACCTGCGGGCAAACATGTTAAGTCGCTTTACTTAGGTAATAATGACGACAGCGGTTTAATTAACGTGCTGAGCAACAATACATTAGTAATTGATTGCTCAACAATAGATGCAGAATCAGCACGCACTGTAGGCAGTACACTTGGCGAGCAGGGCATTAGCTTTGTAGATGCACCGGTATCGGGCGGCGTTGCAGGTGCAACAGCAGGGACACTTACTTTTATTGTTGGCGGCGAAAAAGCAGCGTTTAATAAAGCAAATACAGTGCTTAGTGATATGGGTAAAAACATATTTCATGCAGGCGATATTGGCGCAGGGCAAGTAGCAAAAATATGTAATAACATGCTACTTAGCATTTTAATGGCAGGCACCAGCGAAGCACTGCAAATGGGTATTAATAACGGTCTCGATCCTAAAGTACTTAGCAACATTATGACCGCAAGTTCGGGCCGTAACTGGACGCTTGAACTTTACAACCCTTGCCCAGGTGTAATGGATACAGCCCCTGCTAGTAACGATTACAAACCAGGCTTTATGGTTGATTTAATGGCTAAAGACCTAGGACTTGCCATGGAAGCCGCGCAGCAAAGTAATTCATCAACCCCAATGGGTTCAATGGCTAAAAATTTATACACTATGCTACAGCACCAAGGTGCGGGTAGTGATGACTTTAGTGCCATTTTTAAACTGTTTTCTAAGTAGGAGCAACGCGTGGAAATTAAAAATAACACGGTAGTAATAACCGGTGGCGCACAAGGTTTAGGCTTTGCAATGGCGCAAAAGTTTGCACTTATGGGTGCCAACATTGCTTTAATAGATATGGCGCAAGACTTATTAAACAACGCATGCGAGCAATTAACGCAGCTTGAAGGTGTAACTAGCAATATTAAAGGTTATGCCGCAAACGTAACTACTGAGAGCGAAGTAGAAAACGTATTTAATAACATCAACAGCGATTTTGGCCACATTGGTGTGCTAATAAACAACGCCGGTATTTTACGCGACGGCATGTTTATAAAGGCTAAAGACGGCAAAGTCGTTAAAAAAATGTCTCTTGAGCAATTTCAATCAGTGATTGATGTAAATCTAACAGGTGTGTTTTTAGCCGGGCGGGAAGCTGCAAGCCACATGATTGAATCAGGCAAAGGCGGCGTTATAGTTAATATGTCGAGCGTAGCGCGCGCAGGTAACATAGGCCAAACAAACTACGCGGCATCAAAAGCAGGCGTAGTGGCACTTACCACCACATGGGCTAAAGAACTTGGTCGATTTGGTATACGTGTAGGCGCTATTGCACCAGGTGTAATAAGTACCGCCATGACCGACGCCATGAAGCCAGAAGCCAAACAACGTATGCTCGCGGTAACGCCAGTAGGGCGCTTAGGCGAAAGCGACGAAATTGCGCATACTGCACAATACATAATCGAAAACGACTTTTTTACCGGTCGCGTGGTAGAAATAGACGGCGGCATTCGTTTGTAAACCGAGGTTGATTAAGGTTGATAAAAAAAAGCAAGGCTGTTTTGGGCTGTGCTTTTTTGTTTTAAATCGGGGAGTTTATAATCTGGAAAAAGGGCTAATAACGGCGTTGGCAATTTGTTGTAAAACATGAGTAGGATACCCGTTGAATTAAAACGTAGAACATTTTAGCGTTCTAAATAACTCATTAACTGCGTTAAAAACTTCTCATATAGACAAACAATATAACTAAATTTTTGCCTTGTTACTGAGATATTTATAATCTTGAAAAAGGGCTAATAACACCGTTGGCACCTTGTTGTAGTACATGGGTATATATTTGTGTAGTACGCACATCACTATGACCTAGCTGTGTTTGTACTGTGCGTATATCAGCGCCGCTTTGCAGCAAATGCGTAGCGAAAGAGTGGCGCAAAGTATGTGGGGTAACGTGTTTGTTAATATTTGCATCAAAAGCGGCTTTTTTAACAGCGCGTTGTAATTGCTTTTCATCAATATGATGGCGCCTTAATTGTTTACTCTCGGGATTAAGACTTAGGGCCTGTTTATCTTTCGAGGTTAAATTTGCAGCAGTGTGTTTGGTATTTAGGCAAGGCAGAGCCTATGTAGTGTGTTTATTCCCCATAAATAGGCGATAACGTGGAATAAATGCCAAACATGCGCTG
>NZ_JACJEK010000032.1:0-29500 GCF_014164015.1 Pseudoalteromonas sp. SR41-1 | reverse complement strand
GAAAATTACGCTAGAACTAGGCAAAAATTTTTGTATCTAGTTGTTCTAAATAAAAAATTTTTAACGACGTTATAGTGCAATTTAATTCGTTAAATTGATCAAAGATTTATGCAGGTTGGTATAATAGTTAGACCAGATACCTATAAAAAAATGCCGCTAAGCTTAACTGAGCGGCATTATATTATTCAATAAGCTTTTAAAGAGGCCTATTAAAAACCAAATATTTTTAAATCAAAAAACTTAGTCGCCACTGTATTAATAAATATCACAGCTAGAATGACAGGAATAAACGTTGAAAGTGAAAAGTTAACGTACTTTTCCATAAAGCTTCCGGCATAATTAGGCGAACCTAAGCTTAGCTCTTGTGTTAAGCGTGCTTTTTTCCAGCGGTACATTACAAACAAACACACCATTAAGCCATTAAGCGGTAAAATTGTGTCGTAAAATACATCAACAATAATATCAAAAAAGCTCTTATTAACGCCGCCATAACTGGTGAACGAAGTAAGGCTGTCAATCATACCAAACGACATTGTACATAAAATAGTAAGTACGCCGGTTGAAAGTGTAAGGATGCCCAATGCTTTTTTACGGCTAATACCTTTGCGGTCACTTAAGGTTGCAGTCGGGACTTCTACTATTGAAACAAGTGAGGTAATCGCTGCAAAAAATACTAATAAGAAGAATGAGAACGCAACAATAGACGCACCTACATAACCAATATCATTTTGCAGTGCTAATAATATTTTAGGTAGGTATACAAAAATCATTGATACGGACGAATCAGAAAGTGCTGATGGGTCTGTATTTGGGTCAAAGCTAAATATCGCTGGCAACACCATTAGCCCCGCTACAAACGCAACGAGTGAGTCAGTAATAGCGACCATTTTAGCACTGCTTACAATGTCATCTTTTTTAGAAATGTACGACGCGTAAGTCATTAATATACCCATACCCAGCGATAGCGAGAAAAACGCTTGGCTTAATGCGCCATTAAGTACACTTGCATTCATTTTAGAAAAATCAGGAATAATATAGTATTTAACACCGGCCATTGCGTTATCAAGCGTTAATACATAAGTAACTAGAGCTAGTAGCATAACTAATAAAGCGGGCATTAAAAATTTGGCGGCTTTTTCTATGCCTTGTTTAACACCACCTAACAAAATTAAGTTCACCATAATAACCACAACAGCCATATAACCAAACACAGTGTAACTATTAATAAAAACACCAAAGTGGCCAGGATCTGCAAGTAAATCTAAATTACCGAGGCCTGTTTGCGTTAAATAACCAAAGATCCAAACCGTAATCACCATATAAAATACAGCAATCATAAATGGTGTAAGCACCGCAAAAAACCCAGCTAACTTCCATTTTTTATCGTTATTAGATAATAGTTTGTACGAACCAAGTGGATCTTTTTGAGCGTTACGACCCATTGCCATTTCAGCCATCATGACTGGTAAACAAATGAATATGACAAATAAAGCGTAAATTAATAAGAATGCGCCACCACCATTTTTAGTAGCAGAAACCGGAAAACCAACTAAATTACCAATACCAACAGCTGAACCGGCCGCTGCCATTATGAATCCAAGGCGGGAACTAAATCGTTCTCTATTTTCGCTCATGCATAAAACCTTTTTATTATTTTGTATATTTCAGCGACTCTACCAGTGTTACACAGAGATTTTCAAGCAATTACAGCTTAAAAATAAAATCGAAGTGTAAACCTGTGTAAATACGCTTTTAATTCACCAATTTTCAACGCTGTGGTAGTATTGCGTTAATCAAATTTAACAATTTTTATGAGATTCCTTATGTTGTACATGATTCACTCAACAGACGTTGAAAACAGCTTAGAGCTTAGAAAAGCAGCACGCCCGGCACATTTAGCACGCCTTAGTGAGCTTGATTCACAAAACCGTCTACTTACCGCCGGTCCATTACCGGCAGTCGATAGTGAAGATCCTCAAGAAGCAGGTTTTACCGGTTCATTAGTGGTTGCTGAATTTGAATCAATTGAAGCAGCTCGAGAGTGGGCAGCAGCAGACCCTTACGTTGCCGCTGGCATCTATGAAAATACAATTGTTAAACCTTTTAAAAAGGTATTTCCTGCTTAAAAAGTATTAAACCCTAGAGCGTGCGTTGCACTGTAATTCAGGGTTTGTTCACAGGTTTTTAATTAAAATTATCAGGATAAAAACGAATTTACCGTTTTTACTTGAATTTTAGTAACTTAGTTAATTAAACTAAGTGAGTCTGGTCTAGGAGTTTTCCATTATGCGCGTATTATTAAGCCTCGGTTTTATTGCTTGTGTTAGCTTAGCTAACTTTAGTCAAGCAGCAACCGCCACCCAAGCATCTCATGCTGAGGTGGACAAAAAGAAAGCCGTAATACTCGCAAAGAAAACAATTGGCGGTAAGACCTTAAAAATTACCGAAAAAACAGATTTTTATACCGTACGAATACTCAAATCTGACGGCCACGTCGTTGATTTACATATTAATAAAAAAACCGGCGAAGTGAAAAAGGATTAAAAATGCGAATTTTAGTTATAGAAGACGATTTACATTTAGCAGATAACCTACGTAATGCCTTAGAAAAAGAACGTTACAGCGTGGATTTATGCCACGATGGTGAAGCAGGTCTTTTCCACATTACAGAATACCCGCTTGATATGGCCGTAGTTGATTTAGGTTTACCTAAAATAGACGGTATTGAGCTAATTAATAAAGCACGAGCACAAGGCATTACAATCCCTATTTTAATCTTAACCGCGCGCGATCGCTGGCAAGATAAAGTAGAAGGTTTAGATGCAGGTGCCGATGACTACCTTACTAAGCCATTTCATGTTGAAGAGCTTATTGCCCGTTGTAATGCATTAATTCGTCGCAGTGCTGGTAAAGCAAATCCAGAAATGACTGCAGGTCCAATTAAAATCCATACACGTTCACAACAAGTATGGGTTGATGACAAAGAACTTAGCCTGACAGCTTACGAATATAAAGTACTTGAATACTTAATGGTAAATCCGCAAAAAGTAATTTCTAAATCAGAATTGACTGAGCATATTTACGACCAAGATTTCGATCTTGATTCAAACGTAATTGAAGTATTTGTACTACGTTTGCGTAAAAAGCTTGACCCTGATGGTGTGCTAAACCCAGTAGAGACACTACGTGGGCGTGGTTACAGGCTTAAAAGCCAGTGGTAATACCGCAAATATCGTTAAAAATAAGGCAAGGATTTATCCTTGTCTTTGTTTTATTAGTCGCGCTCCCTATCTTATTTTATTCAATTGGCAAAGCGTATTACGCTTCACTTGTTGATGCGACTGAAAAAACTCTCGAAGCACAGCTTTACTCGCTAATATCTGAAGTCGACTTTACTGAGCATGGTATTATTATGCCCAGCACTATTTTAGCGCCTGAGTTAAACAGATTAAATTCTGATACCTACGCAATGATCTACCGCGATGATGACCCGGTTTGGAACTCAGAGTCGGCTGTAAATTTAAACTATGTACCTCAGCAAATAGAGACCAAAGCAGGTGCTGCTGACTTTAGGCGTGTAGAATATAATAATACCGCTTATTGGCAACTTAGCCTGACTGTAATTTTAAACAACATAGATCAATCAGAACAAGCTCGCTTTATATTAGTTAAACGTAACGACGCTCTACTTCGTTTAATGGATGGCTTTAAGCAAACCCTTGTAGATTGGATGTTTATCATGGGGATTGCAATCGCAGGCCTGATGGCGATTGGTTTCATTTGGAGCGCTCGCCCACTCCAACGACTCGATAAAGAAATAAAAGCGATTGAATCAGGCGATATTCAAGAAATTAAAGGCCTCTACCCAGTAGAGCTGCAAACAATAAAAGCAGATCTAAACTTGCTACTTGAGTCGCAACAACGCCAAAAAGAGCGCTACAGAGCCTCATTGAGCGATCTTGCTCATGCACTCAAAACGCCGCTTGCTGTATTAAAATCAAGTCCATTGGCAAACGATGCCGATGCACAAGAACAACTCGACCGCATTAATGTGATGATCGAGCACCAATTAAAACGTGCTGCAACGGGCGCATCAGACACGTGGAAAAAACAAACCCCTATTAAGCCAGTACTCGATTCAATACTCAGTGCTATGGCAAAAGTATATCGTGATAAAGATATTATTTTTAGCTGCACTGTAACCGAAAAAGATTATTTTTTAGGCGATCAAACAGATTTAATGGAATTACTCGGTAACTTGATTGATAACGCCTGTAAAGCGTGTCGCTCACAAGTAGCAATACAAGTTATTCAAAGCAAAACTTTATGTATTGGAATTAGCGATGATGGTCCTGGCGTGCCAGAGGACAAACGTGAATCTCTACTTACACGGGGTACTCGTCTGGATACATACGAAAGCGGACATGGCGTAGGGATGGCAATTGTATCTGACTTGGTTAAGTCCTATCGCGGTACACTTACCATTACAGAAGCTGATAACTTAGGCGGCGCTCAATTTATTTTAGAGTTTAATTACAATGACAAAAAGTAACTATTTATTAAAACTAACTGCCATTGTGTTATTAGCTTCAAGCCAATACAGCTTTGCAGATGAAGCATGTACTTTAGCCGCTAAAGCAACAACCGATGAAGCTAAGCGATATATT
This sequence comes from Pseudoalteromonas sp. SR41-1, assembly GCF_014164015.1. Lineage (NCBI taxonomy): Bacteria > Pseudomonadati > Pseudomonadota > Gammaproteobacteria > Alteromonadales > Pseudoalteromonadaceae > Pseudoalteromonas > Pseudoalteromonas sp. SR41-1. The sequence goes on along the minus strand of NZ_JACJEK010000032.1, from coordinate 24,833 downwards.
CAATGCCTAGATAGCCAAATTGATAAAGCAAAACAAGCACAAGGCAGTTGGATACAAAAGCGTAAATATGAGCTAACTAAGTCACAAGAAATCACAGGCAATACGCAAGTGCTGCCGTTATTTATGCGCAGCATTAAAAATAATGAAAAGTACCTTGAGAGCGCCTGCCAATGGCGTTACTTAATAAAACTTCCTAATGCGACAACCGCAACCATTAGCTATAAACTGTGTGAAATTGAGCTTATAAATCAATTTACAGAATCACTAAAACACCCATTTTGACGTAACTTAAGCACACTAAACTAGTTACGTTTCTTTACTCACTCCCTATAGCTTACTTGACAATTTATTCATACCAAAACAAACGACCTACTAGTAGATTGCTAAAAACTAATGGATAAACAGATGACCAAACCAGTAATTATTATAGGTGGCGGACTTGCTGGTTTATACAGTGCGTATAAATTACAACTACTTAATATTGAGTACTTATTATTAGAAGCTAAATCGCAATTAGGTGGCCGAATTTTTGCCGCGCAATCACCAATAAATAACGATGTTAGTTTTGATTTGGGTCCTACGTGGATATTTCCCCACCAACCAAAAATTCAAGCGCTAATAAAGTCACTCAACTTAAGTATATTTGAGCAATACCATAAAGGTGATGTGTTATATCAAGCACCTAACTTCAAACAACCTCAACAAATTGCAGGTGCTGGAGATATGCAACTATTTAGACTCAAACACAGCATGAATACCTTAATAACTGCCTTATATGAGCAGCTTAATCCTGATTCAATATTATTAGAACATAATGTCACTGAGCTTAAAAAAGGTGATAATAACTGGCTAATTACGGTTAATCACTTAGGCAATATAAAGCACTTTACTACTGGCAAATTAATTTCAGCAATTCCTCCTCGTATGGTTACAACGCATTTAACACCTGAACTATGGGCGACTCCAACACTCATAAACCGCCTTAGCAGCGTACCTACATGGATGGCAGGACAAGCCAAGTTTATAGCTACTTTTGAACATGCATTTTGGCGTGATAAAAACTTATCTGGGCAAAGCTTTAGCCGCGTAGGCCCTATGGTCGAGATTCACGATGCCAGTGCTGAGGATAGTAATTACGCCGCATTATTTGGCTTTATAGGTGTGCCCTACTTATCACGAAACCAAGTAACTCAAGAGCAATTAATTCAAGCCTGTGCCCAACAGCTCAGCTACTTTTATGGTAAGGATGCTGAAAAGGCAACCGGATACTTTATTAAAGACTGGGCAGAGGATAAATTTGTAGCTAATAAAGACGATCAAACTCAGCCTTCACAGCACCCAGAATTTGATTTTTCAAACTTGGAAGAGCAATTAAGTAACCTCAATATTCATTTTGTAGCGAGTGAGTTTGCAAAACAAGAAGCAGGATATTTAGAAGGCGCAATATACGCAGTGGATGACGCTATTAAATCGTTTATTAATTAATAGCTCTGTATTTATTGATAACTTAACCATCAAGGGTTTTAATTTTACAGCCCTTGATGGTTATAAATGTTAGTTATTTTTAGTAACGTCTTCACCACTGCCCAATAAAGTGGCAACCCACTTGCCTTCTGCACTGGCTTCTAGGGCTATTTTTACAATCATTGTTAATGGTACAGATAAAAGCATACCCACAGTACCTAATAACCAGCCCCAAAATATTAATGATAAAAACACCACTAACGTTGAAAGACCCAGCCCTTTACCCAAAAATTTAGGCTCTACAATATTACCCATTACCGTATTTATTGTTAAATATCCTGCAGCAACAAGTCCTGCCACTAATGGGCCTTGAGTAATAAGGGCAAGTAATACAGCTGGTACAGCCGCAATAATTGAACCTATATTTGGAATGTAATTGAACATAAATGCCAACACGCCCCAAAGCACAAAGTAGTCAACGTCTAAAATCCATAAGTAAAACGCAGCAATAATACCCGTCCCTAAACTTACTAGCGTTTTAATTGCCAAGTATGAATTAATAGATTCTAAAAAGCGGTCAATTTGCTTCATTTTACTATCAGGGTCTTCAAGTGCCATATGTATTTTCTTGCTCAGCATTGGCCCTTCAAACAGCATAAAAACAACCGTTAAAATAATTAAAAACATGTTTGCCATTACGCCACCTAACCCAGTGAGCATATTAGTGGCCACATCAACCATTTTGCCAGGGTCGAACATATTAATTAACTGATCTTTATTGATCAGTATGTTGTATTGAGATGCTAAATCGACCAGCCACACAAACTCTTCTTTAAGTTGTGTTTTATACTCAGGAAGCTGCTGAGAAAAGTCGTTGATAGATTGCCCTACAAGCCCGCCAAGGCTTACCCCTAAGCCAACTATAATCAGCACGACCAACATAACAGCAATGCCTTTAGGAATTTTGTAGCGCGCAAAAAACTTGATAAGCGGGTTACAAATAATGGCAATAAATGCCGCCAAAATAAACGGAATAATAATTACACTCGCGGCTTTTATTCCAGCGAGGACCACTACTAAGGAAGCAAAAACTATTAAGCTTTTATTTACTCCAGTTAAACTTGCCAATTTATTAATCCTTTTATTAACTATATCGTCCCAGTGTAAGGCAAAAGGTAATTAAATGAAATAATTACGAAGTGATCATAAAAGCCTGTTTTACGTATAAATTTGCAAAGCTGTTTGCTAGCGAGTATGTTTTTTAATCACTTGCTTCTATTTTATTGTAAGGATGAATAATGCATATATTTATAACTGGCGCGACCGGATTAATTGGTAAGCACTTATGCCCTTTTTTACTTCATCATAATACTGTTACTGTACTTAGCCGCAATCCAACTAAAGCAAACGTATTATTAGGCCACAAAGTTAAAGCCGTAAGTGACATTAGTGATGTTGACTTTAACACTGTTGATATCGTTATTAATCTCGCTGGCGAGCCGATTGTAAATAAACGCTGGAGCGACAAACAAAAGCAAATAATACGAAACAGTCGTATTGATATTACACAGCAAATTAGTCAAGCGATTAAAGCCTGTAGTATACCTCCGCATACTTTTATATCTGGCAGTGCAATTGGTTTTTATGGTAGACAAAATAGTAATCCTATTGATGAAACTTTTGAACGCCCACACGATGAATTTAGCCACCAGCTTTGTAAAGACTGGGAAAATGCAGCACTACTCGCCCAATCAGAACAAACCAGAGTATGCCTTTTGCGAACGGGTATTGTTTTAGCTAAAAAAGGAGGTGCACTTGGAAAAATGTTACCTGCTTTTAAATTATGCCTGGGTGGCCCGATTGGTAATGGCGAGCAAGGCATGTCGTGGATACACATCGACGATATGATTCAGCTAATACTCTTTATTATTAAACACCCAGAAATATCAGGCCCTGTTAACGCAACAGCACCCAACCCTGTAAGCAATGCTCAATTTAGTAAAAGCTTAGGCGAGGCGCTCTCTCGACCTGCATTTATCACTATGCCAACCCCAGTACTTAAACTATTAATGGGTGAAATGTCAGACTTACTAACAACGGGGCAATTTGTAATCCCTAAAAAGGCACTCGTTAACAATTATCGTTTTCATCATCCTGATATAAAATCGGCTTTAGAGAGCTTGGTTTAGCGGGCGTTAATATTCGTTCAGTTAAAATCCCTTTCAAATTAGATATATGGGTAAATTACTACTTTTTACCCATATTGACCTTTAAACATTAATACATAATAATCAGCAAGTTTTCCACACCAACCACGCCTATCTTTAATAAAAGAGAATCTTAAATGCTACACCTGCCTACTGTGATCAGTCTCTCTTTTATTCTTAACGTATTAATAGGCTTGTTTTTTTTATCCGTACATAACTTTAAAAAACAAACATCATTTTTATTATTTGGCCTAGCATGCATTACCTTTGCATTTGCCGAGTTACTTGCCTGTTTAAAGTTAGTAATAGACGCGCCTTTTATTACACACTATTTGGCTGATATTTTTATATTACTAAGTCCATTATTAATTATTATTGGGTTAAATAAATATAAGCACAGTAAGGCACTAAACTTAAAACCTCTTTATTGTCTCCTTGGATTAACTGGGGTTGCTTTATTACCCATATATTCAGACCCTGCAGGGCAAATGCTGACAAGCTTAATTATTTCGGTTTTATACCTATATTCCGCATATATTATTAAGCAGATGAACTTTGTAGCCACTTTGCAAAAAAAAGCGCTGATAGTTTGTTTTTCAATTCACAGCATTTTAATGCTCATACAAACAACACTATTGGCAATATCTATTTTTAGTATTAATTCGCCAAACTACATAGAGCCACTGCAACTTATCTTAAGTAGTCATTTAATTTTGGCCACTTGTAGCGCACTAATATTGCCATACCTGCTGGCTTCTAATACAGAGCATACACTTTCAAGCCTTGCTAACACCGATACTTTAAGCCAATTACTTAATCGCCGTGGCTTTTTTACAAAAAGTAAAGAAGCACTAAGTGATCCTAAAAATATAGACAAAAATGTGTCTGTTATTTTGCTCGATATTGATTTTTTTAAACGTGTAAACGATCAGTTTGGTCACGAAGCGGGCGACCACGCAATTAAGTGGATATCTCACTTTATTAAAGAGCAATTTTTAAATGTAGGTATTAGTGCCAGAATTGGCGGAGAAGAATTTGCCATTTTACTACCTGATTACACCCTTGGTGCAGCAAAAAGTGATGCTGAGCTATTAAGAAAGAATATAAGCACTCAAGCTTTTTATCATGAAAATCAGCATATAAAACTTTCCGTAAGCGCTGGGGTAAGTAATGCAATTAATGGGAATGCAACTATAAAAGAACTGCTCGCTTATGCCGATAAACGCCTTTACTTAGCTAAAGAAACTGGCCGAGACAAAGTAGTAACCTTTGATGAAAAAAACTTACTCACGAAAAGTTAATTGCTTTTAAGTGACTTATAAGCGCATTAAAAACAACTATATTTAAACTACCATATTTTATCTAGCTAACATCTATCCATAAAAAAAGCCCTTCATTAGAAGGGCTTTGGTATACACACAATAGAGTTAATAAACTACTTACAAGACAGCGTAGCCTCGTCCGCTTTATTTGGTACAAACTGAATATTAGCTACAGAAATTGATGCTTTACCATTGCTGTGTAAGCTAAATGGGCTTGTTAGGCTTGCAAAATTAACACCCTTATCAGCAAAACAACCTAAATCGATTGATACTGACTGCCATTTATTTTCAATAGTTTTATCAACTACGTTTGCTAAATCAATGCTTGCACCACACTCACCAGAACAAGTCATAGCAAGGGCTACATCGCTCGTTAGTGCTTCGTTTAATTTAATATCAAAGCTAATCACACTGTTTGCTTCAACGTAGGCAATGGTATCTTCTGCAAAGCTAGTTACTATTTCAGCACTGGCTTTTTCTGCACCGCTGAAGTTAAATTGGCGCGCGTCTTCTTGTACTGTTTTGTCCTCAGTACGGTATTTAATTGCACCAAATTCATGGGTACTACTCGATACATCTAAAAGCTCATCGCCCGATTTTAACAATAAGCGCCATGGTGCTACAGGTGCACCAACAAGTATATCCATACTCGTAAGCCCTGAGTTATCAAGTTTAGAGTCTTCATCAAGGTCGTCAGCTAGCACGTTTTTATCGCCATACGTTAAACCAAAACCATAAGGAAGTAATGGATCGTAATTTTCATCGCCTCTATTAACCGCAGTTTGTACCGCCGATTTAGGCCAAGAAAACGATAGCTTACCTTTAAAGTTATTTTGGATGGTGCCGTCTGCCGCTTTTAATAACACATCAGCAATACCCGCACCTTCTGTACCTGGTAACCATGCAGCTACAAACGCATCAGATGCGTTAAGTTCGCTGTTCACCCACATAGGTCGACCTGAAATAAACACAGATATAACAGGGATGCCTTGCTCTTTTAACGAGCTTAAAAGTGCTAATGACTTTTTATTTCCGCGCTCAAACTCAAGGTTATCTTTATCGCCGTGCCCTTCTGCGTAAGGTTCTTCACCAAATACAACAATGGCAACATCAGGACGCTGTTCAAACGTACCATCAGCACTTAAAGTAACACTTCCACCTGCTGCAGATATTTGCTCTTCAAGCCCTTTGTAAATTGACGTTGCTCCTGGGAAATCTGCATTTTTATTATTAGTCCCTTGCCACGTAATACTCCAACCACCCGACTGTTTACCTATGTTATCGGCACCATCACCTGCAACAAGCACGCGTTGATTAGCTGCGATAGGTAATAGGTTATTTTTATTTTTAAGTAATACAAGCGATTCGCGCACAGCTTGGCGTGCTACTTCGCGATGCGCTTGCGCGCCAATAAGCTCTGTTTTACCCGAGTACAAACGCTTAGCCGGACTTGGTTTTTCAAATAACCCAGCGCGTAACTTAACGCGTAAAATACGTGCAACCGCATCATCAATGCGGCTCATACTTATTTTACCTGCTTTTACTTGTGCAATTGTATTTTCATATAGCGGCTTCCACGCGCCTGTTGGCACCATAAAAATATCAAGGCCAGCATTTACCGCTTCTGGGCAGCTTTCGTTAGTACAGCCTTTAATTTGCCCATGGCCGTTCCAATCACCCACTACAAAACCATCAAAACCCATACGTGTTTTTAATACATCTGTAAGTAAGTATTTATTGCCGTGATTTTTAACGCCATTCCAGCTATTAAAAGACGCCATAACAGATTGACTACCCGCCGACAAACCACCTACGTAACCTTGGGCATGAATATCAAATAGCGATTGCTCGCTGTCTATATTATTTCCCTGATCATCTCCATCAACGGTGCCGCCATCGCCAATAAAGTGCTTAACCGTGCTAATAACGCGCTTATCACTTAAAAAGTCGCCATCGGCTTTACCTTGCAATCCATTTACAATCGCTGCTGAGTAATCGTGAACAATTTTTGGATCTTCAGAATAGCCTTCGTACGTTCTGCCCCAACGGTCGTCTCGTACTACTGCTACAGTGGGTGCAAATACCCAATCTATCCCCGTAGCCATTACTTCTACTGCGGTAATAGACGCTATTTGCTCTATTAAATCTGGGTTATTAGCCGCGCCTAAACCAATGTTATGTGGAAAAAGTGTCGCGCCAATTACGTTATTATGACCATGTACTGCATCGGTGCCCCACATAGTCGGAATTTTGCTGCCGTCCACTGAGTCATCAATAGATGCTTGATACATTTTTTCTGCAAGTGCAACCCAATCCTCTGGCGTTGCATGCTTATCGCCATTAGGAAAAGCACCACCGCCATTGAGGTAAGAGCCAAAACCATATTTACGCATGTCTTCAACGGTAATATCACGAATTTCTGGTTGAATCATTTGCGCTACTTTTTGCTCAAGCGTCATATTTTCTAAAAACGTGACAATTTGAGCTTCAATAGCAGGGTCTTTTTTCACTGCAATTGAAAGCTTTGGCCAAATTTTCTCAAGCTTTGATTGCGCTTCAACATTTACTTTTTCAACATTGCTTTCGTTAGTACATCCGCTTAGTGCAGTAACACTTCCTACTAACGTTGCAATTGCTAATGCATTAAGTTTAAAAGTCGTTTTCATTATGATGGCTCCTTCACTAATACTGGTTTGCTGCCTCGTAGGCCGTAAAAAACAATAAATATGTAACATAAAATAGGTAAAACATACGAAAGTTGAACACCCACACTATCAGCAAGCGCACCTTGTAAAAGTGGCACTATTGCACCACCTACAATCGCCAAACACAAAATACCAGAGCCTTGAGCGGTATGCTTACCAAGTCCATTTAACGCTAAACTAAAAATAGTTGGGAACATAATAGAATTGAATAAACCAACCAATAGTATTGACCACATTGCTAATTGACCCGACGTGCTCATGGCAATAATGACTAAAATAATAGCCATGGTTGCGTTAAAGCCAAGTACTTTACCTGCGGGTAGTTTTTGCATTACAGCAGCACCAATAAAACGCCCAACCATAGCACCACCAAAATAATAAGTGATGTAATGAGCTGCAACATTCTCTTTTAGCCCTGCTATATTTTCTTGTGCTAAAAAGCTTACTAAAAAGCTACCAATTGCCACTTCGGCGCCTACATACATAAATATACCCACTGCACCTAATACAAGATGGCGATACTGCCAAGCACTGCCTTCAATTGCATCTGATTTTTCGGCTTCTGCTTTTTGCTCGCTCATAATGTCTGGTAATTTAAGCCAAGCAAAAATACCGGCTAGTAAAATAAGCATTGCAGCTAAAAGGAGGTAAGGAAGTTGAACTGACTCTGCATTTTGAGCCGGTGTTAAAAAGGCTTCTGACGCTGAGTCTAGAATTAACAGAGCACCAAATGATGGCGCAACAGTGGTACCTAATGCATTAAAAGCTTGGGTAAGCGTAAGTCGAGACGACGCAGTTTTTGGTGAGCCCAACAAACTTACGTAAGGATTAGCAGATACTTGCAATAACGTTATACCGCTGGCAAGTACAAATAAAGCGAATAAAAATACAGGGTAACTATGTAAAGACGCTGCTGGGTAAAATAATATACACCCGACTGCTGCAATTAATAATCCAATCACGATGCCTTTTTTATAGCCCACCTTTTTAACTATATAACCACTTGGAAGTGACATTAAAAAGTAAGCGCCAAAAAAGCAAAACTGAACCAACATGGCTTGTACATACGTTAAGTTAAATACGGCTTTTAAGTGTGGGATTAAAATATCATTTAAGCAGGTTATAAATCCCCACATAAAAAATAATGTTGTTAGAGAAGTTAATGCAAAACTGTAATTTTTATCCTGATAGTTTTGCGACTGTGTGTGTGTTGTCACTGGTGCTGAACTTGCCATGTGTTCTCCGTATTTTATTATTATAAATCTATTCTTAAGGTGCCCTGTTTTAGTTTTCAGCTGTCTTTAAACCATCCAGAAGCATTAAAGAGTTGACCTAAGAATTAATAAACACTAACCTTAAATGTAAGCGCTTTCATATGCAATTAAATACGAACAAGCTGTATATTTCAACACTTTTTATTTTTTGTACCCTCATACAGCATTAATTAAGCAAAAACACAGAGCTGATTTCTCTGTAAATGACTAACAAAAGGTTTGTTATTAATGACAAAATTATCACTACCACCCCATTCACCGCTTTTATCTAAAAACTTTGTATACGGTGTGGCCACGGCTTCTTTTCAAATAGAAGGCGGATCACAAGATCGTCTCCCATGTATTTGGGACACTTTTTGCGATACGCCCAATAAAATAGTCGATAGCTCAGACGGTCATACCGCCTGCGATCACTATAACCTTTGGCGTAATGATATAGACCTTATTGAGTCACTTGGCGTAGATGCTTACAGGCTTTCTATTTCATGGCCGCGCGTGATGACCCAAGACGCAAAATTAAATCCTGTAGGCGTGAAGTTTTATACTGATATTTTAGATGAGCTAAAACGTCGCAATATTAAAGCCTTTGTTACTTTGTACCACTGGGATTTACCGCAACACCTTGAAGATGAAGGCGGTTGGCTTAACAGACAAACAGCTTACGCTTTTGAACATTACGTAAATTTAATTACCAAAGCCTTTGGCGATCGCGTTCACTCTTATGCCACATTGAATGAACCATTTTGTAGTGCGTTTTTAGGTTACGAAATTGGTATTCATGCCCCAGGTAAAGTGGGTAAAGAATATGGCCGTAAAGCAGCGCACCATTTATTATTAGCCCACGGACTCGCTATGAGCGTATTAAAGCAAAACTCGCCTAATACATTAAATGGCATAGTGCTTAACTTTACGCCGTGTTATAGCCTTACTCAAAGTGATGAAGACTTAAAAGCCACTGCATTTGCAGACGACTATCTTAATCAGTGGTATATAAAACCAATAATTGATGCCCAATATCCTGATATAATTAATCAATTACCATTAAACCATCAGCCTGAAATTCTTGAGGGCGATATGGAACTAATTTCTCAATCTATTGATTACTTAGGTATTAATTTTTATACCCGTCAAGTTTATAAAGCGCACCCTGCTGACATTTATGAGCCTATTGCACCTACGGGCCCGCTAACTGATATGGGGTGGGAAATTTACCCGCAATCGTTCACTGACTTGCTCGTATCGCTTAATAAAACATACACCTTACCGCCTATTTATATAACCGAAAATGGTGCAGCAATGCCCGATACGTATAATAATGGTGAAGTTAACGACTTAGACCGTTTAAGTTATTATAATACTCATTTAAACGCGGTTCATAATGCAATTGAACAAGGTGTTGTTATACATGGCTACTTTGCTTGGAGCCTAATGGATAACTTTGAATGGGCAGAAGGCTATTTAAAACGTTTTGGTATTGTGTATGTAGATTATAAAACCCAGCAACGCACTATTAAAAACAGTGGCTTAGCTTATAAAGAACTCATCTCTAAAAGATAAGAGCATACCCATAACTAAAAACAAGTATAAAGCGGGATAAATAATCATGGTCAGTGTAAAAGAAAAAATAGCGTATGGCTTAGGCGACACCGCCAGTAATATTATTTTTCAAACAGTTATGATGTTTTTAATGCTGTACTACACAGACGTAGTGGGTTTATCACCCGCTGTTGTCGGTACTATGTTTTTAGCAGTACGTATTTTTGATGCCGTAACCGACCCATTAATGGGCAACCTTGCTGACAAAACACATACGCGCTGGGGGCACTTTCGCCCCTACCTACTTTGGCTTTCACTTCCTTTTGCCATTATTAGTATTTTAGCGTTTACTACGCCTGATTTAGAAGGCACCGATAAAATAATTTACGCCTTTACTACTTACACACTTCTTATGGTGGCTTACACCGCTATCAATATTCCTTATTGTGCACTGGGCGGTGTACTTACTGCAGATGTAAAAGAGCGCGTGACTATTCAGTCTTACCGGTTTGTATTTGGTATGTTAGGCGGCGTAATAGTAGCGGGTTGTACTATGCCAATGGTTGAGTACTTTGGCCAAGGCGATGCAGCTAAGGGCTATCAATACACCATGACTGCAATGAGCATTTTAGGCTTTGTACTTTTTTTACTTTGTTTTTTAGGCACAAAAGAGCGTATACAACAGCCAAAAGAGCAAAACATTCCTTTTGCCCAAAGTGTTAAAGCATTAATTAAAAACGATCAATGGCGAACACTTTGCTTAGCTGCGTTTTTTTTACTTACCGGTCAAGTATTAAGGCTTACGCTTGCTGTTTACTACGTAAAATACTATTTAGGTCGAGACGATTTAATCACCTTATTTATGACACTAGGCGTTGCAGCAAGCATGCTAGGGTGTGCTTTAGCTCAACCGCTTGCAAAGCGCTTTTGTAAAATAAAAGCCTATATAAGCTTACAAGTTATTGCCGCCGCTATTTGTGGTTTTAGTTACTTTATTAGTAAAGATCAATTAGTACTCGCATTTACTGCCTTTATTTTATGGAAATTCTTTTTAGATATGGCAACCCCTTTGTTGTGGGCAAAAATGGCCGACACCATAGATTACGGGCATGAAAAAACAGGTGTACGCATTACGGGTTTAGTTTATTCAGGCGTCATATTTTTTATTAAAATGGGCGTGGCGGTAGGCGGCGCAATTGCAGGCTGGTTGTTATCTTTTTACAGTTATCAGGCCGATGTAGTACAAACACTTGATACTCAACACGGTATTTTACTTTCATTTACTGTGTTACCTGCTTTTGGATCTTTATTTGTTGCCTACATAATGAAAAAATATACACTGACTAATCAGGTTGTTGAAAATATACAATCTAAACTAACAGCTAGTTAAGATATATACTCTAAGGTATTATTTAGCCGAAGTAGTTTAGGATAAGCGAGTGAACAAATAACATGGCAACAATTTATCAAGTCTCAGAGCTTGCGGGCGTATCGTTAGCCACCGTTTCTCGCGTGATGAACAAAAATACCCGTGTAAGCGATAAAACCAAACAAAAAGTGCTTGATGCCATGGAGCAGCTTGGCTACAAGCCTAACTCAATAGCGCAATCTTTAGCCTCTAACTGTACTAACAGTGTCGGTATTTTAGTATCTGAGTTACATGGTCCTTTCTTTGCCCAAATGATGGCAGGTATTGAGTCGGAGCTTCGTGCTGCGGGTAAACACGTTATTATTACCACCGGGCACAGTGAAGAAGACAAAGAACAAGAAGGCATTGAATTTTTAATTAGCAGACGCTGCGATGCTATTATTTTGCACGTTGAAGCCGTTTCAGACGACTACCTAATAAAACTAAGTAAAGGCTCTACGCCCGTTTATTTAATGAGCCGTTACGTAGAGCAATTAAAAGACAACTGTATCAGCCTAGATAATCAATTAGGTGGCTACCTAGCCACTAAATCGATATTAAATCAAGGCCATACACAAATAGCGTACATTGCAGGTCCGCAGTTTAAAGCCGATGCTTTTAACCGCTTAGAGGGTCATAAACAAGCACTCACAGAGGCTGGTATTAAATTTGATCCTGCGCTTTATTACATTGGGGACTTTAACGAAACCGGTGGTAGTAAAGGCTTAAAACATTTTATTGATGAAAAACTTAGCTTTACTGCACTGGTATGCGCCAATGACGAAATGGCTTCCGGTGCTATGAAATATGCTCGAGAGCACGGTTATAATTTACCAAACGACTTATCGATTGTTGGATTTGATAACGTTATTTTTGCAAACTACCTGTACCCTACACTCACGACCATAGATAATCCGATCGGAAAAATGGGCGAAATGGCTGCTAAATTAGTGCTTAAAGATGTTTATCAAAATAAAAACCTTGTTATAAATCGCTTTTTTGAACCTACTTTAATGCAGCGCGATTCATCTGCACCACTTATCAAATAAAGACTAAAAGCGAATACTAATTTTGGTACAAAAAAGCGGCTAAATGCCGCTTTTTATATGTGAGCTACTTAACAATCCAAGGCGTTACTTTAATAACGTTCGATATATCGCCAAGCACTGCGCTATCATCCTCCCAGCTATCTTCAACTGCAAAATAACACACTGACTTTTCACACGTTATATTTTCATCATCAAATTGCATTGGGCTTTTAAATGTAACTGCTACGCCCTTTTGCTCTGGTAATAAAAACCACATTAATTTACTTACAAAAAAGCCCGATAAATCAGTTAACAGCTCATCAAGTTCTTCGTTAATGGTATATAACGACTGCTTTGAAAACGTTAAATCTTCAAGTTCGTTTGCTTCTATTTGAAGTTTTAATTGGCAATCATGATCTGGATTTTGTGGCTGCACCACAATAACAGCTTTATCTGTATCAAGTTGCTTATCGAACGGTAATAATAGCTGTGCTTTATCGGTAAAGTTAAGTGGGTACTCGTTTCTTTCAGTTAAAATAGTGCCGCTTTTTATTGCGCACGCTTCGTTAGTTGCTATATCACTTATATAAAAATTAACTCGCGCATATTGAAAGTCGCCTTTGTTAACAACTTTTAATCGGTCATAAAAACCGTCATACGACATCACAAATTCTCTTGCATTAACATTAAATGCACTCATGCCCAGCAGCACTAACGCAATGGCGTTGGTGCAATTAAAAATGTATTTATTCATCAAAGTAGGCTCTATTTTGGCTAATCATCGTGTTTAGCTCTTCTATATACGCTTCACCGCGCTCAGAGTAAGACATTAAACCATGTGTAAGTTCAGTCGCTAAAATTGGTTTTTGCTCAAGACGTAAGTTTTCACGTATTGCGCGCAAATCTTTATAAGCAGGATGCGTATTTATGTTTTTAAAATAAGAGTTTATAGCAGCTCTTACCGATTTAAACGCAGCAACTTCGTGTGCAGCTCCAGTATTACGGCGTTTTGGTACCATGCCACAACCTTTTGTGTAACACCACTGACCAAAAAAGTTAAGGCCAATACGTGCAAAACGCGATGTGCCCCACGCCGATTCATTTGCAGCTTGCATAAGCGCTAATTCTTTAGGGATTATATCAACACGGCGTAGTGCTTGCGTAAGTATTAGCGTATCAATGGTGGTTGGTAAGCCGTACGACTTTAATATTGCTGCAATATCTTTGCTTTGCTTTTTTTCTAAAGGTAATTCGTTTTGTAGCATCATGCGTGCTATTTCAAGCTTAGCGCGTTGCTGTAATATTTTTTTGTTTTCGGCTTCAACGTGCGGACGAATAAAGCTAAAAAATGCATGTTTTTTTTCTTTAACATCACTAAATTCTGAAAACTTTGGCAGTTTTACATTATGTAATGGTTTTTCTTTTTTCTTCACTTTTTTTGGTTGTTCTGACGTTTGTTCATCTAGCTCAACATCATCATTTTGTATAAACGGATATGCAAGCGCCCATACAAAAAACACGGTTAGTAAAAGCTTAAAAATCGTTTTTAACATGTATTCTCTCTTTGAAACAACAACTATGCATGGTTAATACACAAGCATACGAAGGCGCATTATACCTAAGCCACTTTATAAACGCGAATAACTGGGGTTTGATGACCTTTTACGGTTGAATTTTCAGCAGTTTATTTGGTTTTAGATAAAACAGAGCCTATGTAGTGCATTTGTTCATTCGCAATTTATAAGTCCATGGGTATACTGAGCAAAGTTTAATAATATTAACTATGTGTGAGTAAGCAGTATGGATAAACAATGGCAAAGCCGAATAATAGAGCAATATAAACATCGTCCTAACGATAACCGCTCGCCGTGGCAGGTCGACCGTTCGCGTATTATTCATGCCGCAGCATTTAGGCGTTTGCAAGCTAAAACCCAAATTATGGGCATTGGCCTAAACGACTTTTACCGCACTCGCCTTACCCACTCTTTAGAAGTATCGCAAATTGGTACCGGCATATTGCGCCATTTAAAAGCGCAACATAGCGACTTTACGCACTTTCCATCAACTGGACTGCTCGAAACATTGTGTTTGGCGCACGATATTGGCCATCCACCCTTTGGCCATGGTGGCGAAATAGCGCTAAATTATATGATGCGCGATCACGGTGGTTTTGAAGGTAACGCACAAACACTGCGCATAGTTGCAAAACTTGAGCCCTACAGTAATGGCCACGGTATGAACCTAACTCGTCGTACTTTGTTAGGTTTTATAAAATACCCCGCGTTTATTAATACGCTTTGGCATACCATTCCCGATGCCACAACCGGTCGTGCATTTATAAAAGCGGATGATTGGCGACCAGCCAAAGGGTTATACAACGACGACGCAGCCATATTTAATTGGATAGTAGAACCACTGAGTCAAAACGATAAAACATTGTTAGGTAACCATGCCGCTATTGATAAGTACCGCGCTAAAACAACTTATAAATCGCTCGACAGCGCCATAATGGAGCATGCCGACGATATAGCATACGCAGTACACGACTTAGAAGATGCCATTGCAACCCACGTACTCACATTAGACGATTGGCAAACTCATGCTCTGCCCCATTTAAAAGCACTAAACTTTGACTGGCTAAACGCCATGCTTGAGTCACTCACCCAGCGCTTGTTTTCAAAAAATGATTATGAGCGAAAAGATGCCATAGGTGAGCTGGTTAATACCTTTATTATTCATATACATTTGGATATACAAAACAATAACTTTGAATGCCCTATTTTAAAGTACACCGCTAAATTAGATGCCCAATACGACAGTGTATTGCAAATACTGAAGCATTTTGTGTTTCAACGCTTAATACGTAACCCCGAAATGCAGCAAATAGAGTTCAAAGGTCAAAACTTACTAATAGAGTTATTTACCGCGTTTGCTAGCGATCCGCTGCGTTTATTGCCCGAAACAACACAAGCACAATACATAGAAGCGCAAAAGCAAAACCAAGGGATGCGTATAATTTGCGATTATTTGGGTGGAATGACCGACGAGTACGCCTATAAAACATACCAACGATTGTTTTCACCTATGCAGTAGCTAACTGCTAACTAGCAAACATTGAAAAGGCCGAGTAAATTTAATTTACTCGGCCTTTTTGCTCAGCTATTAAAGTTAGCTATTTTGTTAAAGCGCTTTTATAACGACTCTACGCCCATGTTATATAGCGTAAAACCAAATATATCAGCGTACTGCTCAATTGTTTTACTCGTTGGTGTACCTGCGCCATGCCCCGCATTGGTTTCTATGCGAATAAGCGTTGGATTATTACCCGTTTGTTTTGCTTGAAGCTCAGCGGCAAACTTAAACGAATGCGAAGGGACAACGCGGTCATCATGATCGCCAGTTGTGATCATAGTCGCTGGATACTCAACACCTGCTTTTACATTATGAAGTGGTGAATAACCTTTAATGTATTCAAACATTTCTTTACTTTGCTCACTGGTACCGTAGTCGTATGCCCAACCAGCGCCCGCAGTAAATGTATGGTAGCGCAGCATATCAAGTACACCTACAGCAGGTAGAGCCACTTGAAATAAGTCTGGGCGCTGCGTCATTACTGCGCCAACTAACAAACCACCATTAGATCCACCGCGAAGTGCTAAGCGCTTTTTAGATGTGTACTTTTTATCTTTTAAATACTCAGCTGCGGCAATAAAGTCGTCAAACACATTTTGCTTTTGCAATTTAGTGCCTGCATTGTGCCAGTCTTTACCGTACTCACCACCACCGCGAATATTAGCAACGGCGTACACACCACCTTGCTCAAGCCATACTGCATTAACGGGGCTAAAGCTTGGCGTTAAACTAATATTAAAACCACCGTAACCGTATAAAATTGTAGGGTTAGATCCATCAAGCTTAATGCCTGTTTTATAGGTAATTACCATCGGTATTTTAGTACCGTCTTTTGATGTGTAAAACACCTGCTCAGACGTGTAATCATCACTATTAAAATCAATAGCCGATTTACGATAAACACCCGATTCACCCGTAGCTACATCAAACGTATAAGTAGTACCTGGTGTTTTGTAGTTAGTGAACGAATAATAAAGCGTTGTTTGATCTTTTTTACCGCCAAAACCACGTGCTGTACCCACGCCTGGCAATGTAATTTCGCGAATTAGCTCGCCTTTTTTGTTGTACTGTTTTACCTGCGAAATCGCGTCAACCATGTAGTTGGCAAAAAAGGTATCGCCGCCTTTTGTAAGATTTAGTACGTTTTTGGTTTCAGGAATTAAATCAACCCAATTTTCAGGGCTTGGGTTACTTGCATCAACCGTCACTACTTTTTTGTTTGGTGCATTAAGGTTAGTAACTAAAAACAGCTTGCTGCCTTCGTTATCAATAACTGATGTATCTGAATCAGTATTTCCAACAACCGTTACAAACTCACTGTTTTCTTTTGTTAGATCTTTTATAAACAGCTTGTTGCCTGAAGTAGACGTACTTGCCGAAATAAGTAAGTAGTGGCCGTCATGGGTTACATCAGCGCCTACATAGCGATGTTTTTGCTCATCAGTTTCACCAAATACAACACTATCTGCAGATTGTGCAGTACCTAGCTTATGGTAATACGCTTTATGCTGATCTGTTTTAGCCGACAGCTCACTGCCTTTAGGTTTTTCGTAACTTGAATAATAAAAGCCCTCGTTACCTAACCAATCAATGCCACTAAATTTAACGTCAACAAGCGCTTCTTCAACTTGCTTTTTAGTATGTGCATCAATAACAATAATTTTACGCCAATCGCTGCCACCTTCAGATATTTGATATGCGAGCAATGAACCATCTTTTGAAAACGATAAACCTGACATAGACGTCGTACCATCTTCACTAAACTTGTTTGGATCTAAAAATACTTCAACGTCGCCGCCACCTTTACTGCGGTACAAAACATATTGATTTTGCAGACCATCGTTTTTATAAAAATAGGTGTAATCGCCTTCAGTAAAAGGAGGGCCTATTTTTTCGTAATTCATTAGTTTTTCAAGGCGCTGCTTTAACTTATCGCGATAAGGAATTTGTTCTAAATAAGAAAACGTTAAATTGTTTTGCGTTTTAACCCAATCGGCAGTCTCTCTGCTCATATCATCTTCAAGCCAACGATATGGGTCGCTAACGGCTTCTTCAAAGTAGGTATCTACTACATCGCCTTTTTTTGTTTCTGGGTATATAACTGCGTTAACTTGCTTCATAGGTGCTTTTACTTCTTCTTGAGTTACCGTATTAGTTGGCTCTGAACAGCCGCTAAGCGCTACAATTACAGCACACGCTAGAGTATGTTTAAACATCCCGAGTTCCATTCTTATTTATTAATAGTGCACCTAAGTTATTAACTTTTAGCCCTTTTGTCTATTTAGATGCGTTAAGCGCCATTTATCGCTGTAAACAAATGTAAACTTACGCTTTAATAGCACGACCCTCATTAAAATAAAAAACAATAAAAGAGCACACTATGCAAAGTACAAACCCCACGTTTAAAAGCTTTAAAGCTTTCTATCCTTATTATTTAAAAGAGCACCGCAACGTGACTTGCCGCCGCTTACATTTTATAGGAAGCACCCTCGTTCTTGTTGTAATCGCAATAGCATTATTAAAACAACACTACAGTTTATTGTGGCTATTACCTGTTATTGGATATGGGTTTGCGTGGGTCGGACATTTCTTTTTTGAAAAAAACCGCCCTGCTACTTTTAAACACCCTTTTTACAGTTTGTGGGGAGATTGGGTAATGTTTAAAGACATACTTATTGGAAAAATTAAATTTTAACACTATTTCTAGCACTCTTTTTTATACCAATTACTTATAAAAACAAAATTACTTCATGCTTTAAAGTATAGGTTCTAATAAGTAGTACATAATTTATAATACACCCATTAAATGTTAATTTAGTTAACATTTAATGGGTGTATTTTTATTTTATATTTTTAAAAATATTTATAGCTCAACAGTTGTTTATTGCCAGCCCAATAAAAATGGCTTCCTACAAATAATTAGTTAAACCTACCAACCTCATCTTACCAGTTAATTAAACGTTAAATTTAATTTTTAAATATAATTCATTATCCATCAATTACTTAGCAATTACCTTCGCTATATAACTAAAACAATGGTCATTATAAAAAACAACCAAATGTAATTATAAAAACCCTTAAATTAATTGAATGTTATTCAATTGACTGGCTTTGTTAATTAAGTATATGTTCAAGGTAACAAAGAGATTTAATCTTTATCTTTTTGTACAAAACTAAAATAATTCAATGGGTATGGGGAAATACAGCATGAATAGAAAACCGTTATTTAAATTACAGCAGTCGGTACCACAAATATTACTCGCCATGAGTGCATCAGCTGCGCTACTTGGTTCGCTCTCAGTAAATGCTGCAGAGCAAGACACCAAAGCAGAAGAAAACATCGAACAAATAAGCGTAATTGGCTCTCGCCGATTAGGCCGTACAGTAGAAGACAGTGCAGTACCCATCGATATAATTGGTGCAGATGCACTTAAAAACTCAGGCTTTACTGAAACGAATGCCCTACTTAGCAATTTATTACCTAGCTTTAACTTCCCGCAAGCATCACTTACTGATGGTAGTGACCATGTACGCCCTGCTCAACTTCGTGGTTTAGCACCCGATCACACTTTAGTGCTTGTTAATGGTAAACGCCGCCACAGTAATGCATTACTTAACTTAAATGGCTCAACGGGTCGTGGTTCATCATCAGTTGATTTAAATGCAATTCCAGCAAATGCTATCGACCGCATTGAAGTATTACGTGATGGCGCAGCAGCCCAATATGGCTCTGATGCTATAGCCGGTGTTATTAATATTGTGCTTAAAAGTGCCAGCAGCGGTGGCTCAGTGGCGGCTATATATGGTGCTAACGTAACCGAAATGGACGGTGTACCACAGCTTGAGTCTGTATCTGAAGGCAGTGATGGCAATTTAGCCTTTACCGAAGGGGGCGATCGCTCTTTAACAGACGGCCAAACACTAACGCTGCAAGGTAATATGGGTTTTGAACTTGGCGATAATGGCTTTTTAAACATTTCAACAGAATACCGCGACCGCCATTCAACTAACCGCTCTGACTACGATAATCGTGAAAACTACGCACGATTAGATGATGGCTCTCTCGACCCACGTGAACTTACCGTAAATCGATATAACCATAACTTTGGTAATGGCGATGTAGAAGACTTTTCAGTGTTTTATAACGCAGGTTACCAGTTAACAAATGAGGTCGATTTATATTCGTTTGGCTCTTACAGCAAACGCGAAGGCGAAGGCGGTGGTTTTTATCGCCGTGCAAGCGATAGCCGTAATATAGAAGAAGTTTACCCTGATGGCTTTTTACCTGTTATCACCTCAGACATAGATGACTTTTCACTGGCACTTGGCGCTAAAGGTTTTGTAAGTGAATGGAATTACGATGTATCGGCCGTATATGGTCAAGATGCATTTGAGTTTGGTGTAATAAATAGTTTAAATACCTCATACGGCCCGACTAGCCAAACAAGCTTTGATGCAGGAACACTTACTTACGATCAACTTACCTTAAACGTTGATTTTAGTCGCGAAGTAGACGTCAGCTTTTTAGAAAGCTCGGTAAGTGTAGCTGTAGGTGCTGAGTATCGCCGCGAAGGATACCAAATATATGCAGGCGAAGAAGCATCATATGCACAAGGAAAATTTGGCCCAGGAGGCGCAGTAACCGACCCAGTTGATGGCCCATTTGGCGCAGCGGGCGCACAAGTATTCCCGGGGTTTACACCCGAATCAGAGGGCGATAATAGCCGCCATAACGTGAGCTTGTATATAGACCTTGAAACCTACCTAACCGACGATTGGAATTTAGCGGTTGCCGCCCGTTATGAAGATTACTCAGACTTTGGCGATACACTTAACGGTAAAGTTGCGACTCGTTATTCATTAACTGAAGACTTAGCGCTGCGCGCCTCTGTATCAACTGGCTTTAGAGCACCGTCGTTACAACAGCAATACTTTACCTCAGTGGCCACTGTATTTGTTGATGGCGAACCAACCGAAACAGGTACGTTCGCACCAAGCAGCGATGTAGCAAAAGCACTGGGCTCACCTGGTCTTGATGCAGAAGAAGCTACTAACTACGGCGTTGGTTTTACATGGTCTACCGACTTTAATTTCAGCTTGTCGGTTGATTACTACCAAATATTAATTGATGACCGTATTGTGTTATCAAACAACTTATCGGGCGATGCTATTGCCGATTTACTTCAAGGCACAGGCGCTAACCAAGGTCGTTTCTTCTTAAATGCAATTGACAGCAAAACCCGTGGTGTTGATGTGGTTGCCTCTTATAATGTAGCAACTGATGGTTATGGCGATTTAGCCTTTAACCTAGGTTACAACTACGGTAAAAATGAAGTAACAAATATTATCGACCCACCAGCAGAGCTGCAAGGTGCTGGGTTTGATCAAGACAACCTGTTCTCAGGCACTGAGCTGCGTCGTTTTGAAGTAAGCACACCGCGTAATAAGTACAACTTAAGCGCAACATGGACTAACGACGACATACGCACCACGCTTAGAACAACACGTTACGGCGAAACTCAAGACCCTTCAGATATCCCAGAACGTAACGAAGTACTTAAGCCTAAATGGATAACCGACTTAGATGTAGCCTACTCGCTTAGTGAAAACTTATCGCTGAGCTTAGGGGCTAATAACATTTTTGATGTTTATCCAGATGCAACCCGTGAAAATGTTGACGATGTAACCACCTTCTCACGTTTATTTGCTTACTCTAGCTTCTCGCCGTATGGATTTAACGGACGCTACGTGTACGGTAAAATAGAAATGAAGTTTTAATCATTGATTAAAATATCTGCATGACTTACAACCATGCAGATATTCCTACACAGTGTAAACATATTCAAAGTTAGAAAAACCCGGCTTTGATAAGCTCTATAACTAAAACCAAAGCAAAGTAATCATAAGCAACTATTTAGTTTTGAAACCGATTAATTAACGTAAATTTATTGGTTATTTGGTTTACTTATTTCAGGCTGGAGCTAAAGATAATAAAAACAAATCAAATGAACTTGTAATTAACTCAACGTTATTGAAATTCTCCTCTTCTTGGAAGCGTGCTTCATCGTCTTTATTCCAAAAATAGACTTTCCCAAAATAGTCACCGCCAATACCTAAACAAATTTTATTGCCAATACCATCACTCGCTATCGCTAAAAGTTGACTAGGTATACTTTTGCTTAAAAAACCCCTAATGGCAAATACAGACATATTTGTATCTATATCGCAAATGCCATAAAAACAATCTAATGATATTGTGTATTCGCCATCATCTTCGTCTATGTACTCACATTCAACTTCTGGGTAACCACCATTATACTTTTCTAAAAAGTCTGTATATTCTTTAGGTGGAGCTAAATCATATTGAGAAAATTTTTCAAGGATTCTTTCATTGGATAGTTTTGGGTAACTGTTTCGGATTTTCACTAGCTTAGATCTCAAATTGATATAATAAACAACCACTACCATGGTGCACTAAACGATAAGTATTTACAAAAGAATATTTAAGAGCATATTAATTTGTTGATACGGTAATCCCCGCTAAAATACTTAGCAAAAGTACCTAGTTTATACCAACCAATTCATCTTGCGCTCAAAGAATGGATTGCTGAGCGATCACGTAAAATCACTGCGCTGTAAAATGCTTTCCTACGCCCTGTGTTTATATGCGAGGTTTTATAAGCATCTGTAAGCTCAAAGGTTTCACCATCAATAGCAACTGGAAATGTTTTATCAACACGTATAACAAACTCAAATTTGCTGCACCAAATTCTTTTCGCGTGAGATAACGCAATTGATCTGAGCGATCGAATTCAGCAACTACATAATCTGCAAAGGCATCTAACGCTTGCTAAATTTTTTCAAGGACAGTACCACTGTTTTTAGTTTTAATAGTATTAATGCCTATGGAATAACTTCTCGAATCTATTAATATCTAATTGCTAATTCCATATGCGTTTAATTGTAGTGTCGCTCTATCATTGTTTTGGTACTCATTTGTCGTTTTTAAATAAACTTAGTTCAGCATTTAGTTTACACATGCACCTTGTTGAAGCTCCAACTTTAACTTGAGTGGTAATAATTTGTCCCATCATTAGGAGAACCCATTAATTTAAATTAAAGACTTAGTTATACTATTTGTTTTTATTGGTTATTTTCAAACCAGAATTAATCTTTAATTATATTCATTATTTTATCGTAATCTACATCAACTAGCTCAGGCTCAGGAGTATGCGTAACCAGAAAAGATAAATAATCAGTGAACGTATTAAATTTAGACACTTCCTGTCCGTAGGTTTCCGTTAAAAATAGCCCTACTTCACCAGCGCGCTCAGACTCTTGCGAAAATAAAAAGTAATAACCGCCACCATCATATGTACCAATAATCACTCCATTGCTTTTCACTGATTGATATGATTAATGATTTTTATAAAGTTGCCGAAAGTAATTATCCTTTCTTATAATGCTACATAGCTTTTAATGTCTTTTATTCTCACCAACTAAACACCATGGTGCCATTTCAAAATTGCTTTACCACTTATACTCTTGTCCTAACAATAACGACGCTTGGTAATCATTCAATTTAATAAATATAAACACAGTTAAAAATTCAAAAACATTTAAATATAATGTAATTTATGTCTAAATAAACCAAGTTATTTTTGTTTGATGACTCTTTTTTAAAATAGTATTCATCAACTATCAAAGGAATGTTTATTTCATGCTTAAATTCGTCAACATTATATTTGTCACTCTTTTTGCAGTCTTAAGCTCGGGGTGTTTAGATAAACTAGATACACCAGCACTAGAAAAGCAAAGTACTCTCCTTCGTAATGCAATAAATATAAATAATTTA
Source organism: Pseudoalteromonas sp. SR41-1 (assembly GCF_014164015.1). Taxonomy (NCBI): domain Bacteria; kingdom Pseudomonadati; phylum Pseudomonadota; class Gammaproteobacteria; order Alteromonadales; family Pseudoalteromonadaceae; genus Pseudoalteromonas; species Pseudoalteromonas sp. SR41-1. Next base: position 902 of record NZ_JACJEK010000032.1, on the reverse strand, counting down.
TCTCTATTAGCTGATGCATCCTCAATTCCTTTTATAGTTACTAAGCAAGAATGGGAAACTGCAGATGACGGTTACGGTTTTGTACTAGGTAAAAAAAGTACTTTACTAGCTAGTAATGCCAAAGAGCTAAACGATGTACTTAAAATATTAGAGCCTATTAAAATTGAAGGTGAAGAACCCATAAAGCAACAGTTCACTATTTCAGATTTTACCGAAGAATTTAATAGTATTGATGAACATTGGAAATCTCTTGATATTATGGTTTTTCTTCGTGGGCAAAGCGATGTAGAGCACATAGTTATTTTAGGATTCGATAAAGAATCTTTGAAGTTACGAGCAATATATTTTAATTAGTTTAAACAATAAATAGGAGTTAGGATGGCTAGTATATTCGATCCGAAAGGAAAAAAATTTCACAACGTATTAATGCATTTTTAGATGATGCAAAAGCAACTTATGGCGTTACCGTTGGTAAGGATTCTGGTCGCACAGTTGATTGGCAGCAAAAGCTGGTACATTAGATAATTACTTAGCTCAATTTGGTTTATATAGACCATTATTAAATCATCTAACAAGCCCTGGAAAGTGGCATGTTGAGGCGAAACCTTAAACGCTAATTTATACACTTGATACTATTAACTTAAAGACCTCCTTTTGGGTCATAAACTATACGCCATGCGTTTAACTTTTATAAAATACATATACTGAAAGTAAACGCAGGGCGAAAGTAAAAAGTAAAATAATCTTGATGTTGTGCGATGCCTAGTCATGCTGTAGATGTGTGATTCATAGACATCATTTCACTTTTCGTAGTTGAAGATCACGCTGATAATTCGATAACTGAATGCGTTCATTTTCAGTTTCGTAGTTAGCGTGAACGTCTTCCCAAAGCGGTGTTTTTT